>DNGI01000221.1:1364-25457 GCA_003486645.1 Cyanobacteria bacterium UBA11370
TTGTTGGTTGTTGGTTGTTAGTTGTTAGTTGTTGGTTGTTAGTTGTTAGTTGTTGGTTGTTAGTTAACTGTTCATTACTAACCGATAACCCATCCGTTACATCCGTTACCCCATCCGTTGCCACATCCGTTGCCAAAGGGCGCAATCGAATCACAGCCGCATCAGCATCTCCCGGCAAAACTACCGTATTATTTTGAACTTGATGATCATACTGACGATAAACCCAACGCTTAGAAGCAATAGTAGGAGTATCAAGCAATTCCAGAAGAACCTCACTCCAAGTTTTACAATTACCTAAAATTTCAATACCTGCCGTTGTACAAGGCGGGAGAGAATTAACCGTCCATTCCCAAGCTTTTACTGCATACTCCGGCGGTTCTGTCAATAATTCCCGATGATAAATTGGCGTATTATCCGCTAAAGCCGTCGCTGGAATTTCCGCCGCTACCCCACCCTGAAATAGAATCCGTACAATCGGTTCCTCAATAACCGTACCCGCCACCACCGCATGGAGTCCCCAACGGTGGAAAATATCAATTAACTCCTGTTCCCGTCCCTTGTGTGCCACAAATAGCATCCGTTCCTGGGATTCCGAAAGTAGATATTCATAAGGAACCATCCCCGTTTCCCGCACCGGAATTAAGTCTAAATCCAACTCAATTCCCACACCCCCTTTCGCTGCCATTTCTGAGGTGGAACAGGTGATACCCGCCGCACCCATATCCTGTGCCGCAACGACAGCACCCGTTTTAAAGGCTTCCAGACAGGCTTCAATGAGTGATTTTTCGAGGAATGGATCGCCGACTTGCACCGCAGGACGGTCATCCATCGATTTATCACTTAATTCAGCACTGGCAAAACTAGCCCCACCCATGCCATCTCGACCTGTGGTAGACCCGACGTATAGTACAGGATTACCAATACCAGATGCTCCAGATTTGACAATTTCTGGAGTTTCCATTAATCCTAGCGCCATGACGTTAACTAAGGGGTTGCCTGTGTAAGCGCGATCGAAATAGACTTCGCCGCCAACGGTGGGAACCCCGACGCAATTACCATAGTGGGAAATGCCTTCAACTACACCACTAAACAGCCGTCTTGTGCGTGCATCATCTAAAGAACCGAAGCGTAGGGAGTTCAAAACGGCAATAGGACGCGCCCCCATTGTAAAGATATCACGTAAGATTCCTCCGACACCCGTTGCTGCACCTTGAAAGGGTTCGACAGCAGAGGGGTGGTTGTGGGATTCAATTTTAAAGGCGAGTTGTAGTCCGTTGCCTAAGTCTACTACGCCCGCATTTTCCCCAGGGCCAACGAGGATGCGATCGCCTGTGGTGGGAAATTGTTTAAGTAAGGGGCGGGAGTTCTTGTAACAACAATGTTCTGACCACATCACGCCGAACATTCCCAGTTCAGCTTTATTGGGATGTCGTCCTAGTCGTTGGACAATTTCTTGGTATTCTTCGGGTTTAAGACCTTCGGCGGCAATTTCTTCAGGGGAGAATGGGGTAGAGGAGGTGGTAGACATAGAACCCTTGGACGGATGGCACAGGGTTTATTTTATCGGGTAAAGTGATGCTGATTTTAGCAATAGTTCTGCAACATTCGCTCCAACTGTTGCACTGTAGCACGGGGAGAGGGACGAGGAACGGGTTCTTCTTGATCAGAAACCTTGTGACATAAGACTGGCACTTCATACTGATAAGCTTCAAACCAATCCTCACGAGTGGTAATGTCTCGCACTTCTAGTTCAATATCTAAACCTTGAATCTGTTCTAGCTTTTCTTGGAGTCCCTCGCAAAGGTGACAACCTGGCTTACTGTATAGAATGAATTGCATAACTCAAATGATTAAGAAGAACAGAAACTATCTTTTCTAGTGACACTCCCCGGACTCTACTTCGTTAAAGTTCAGGGATTCTCCTTTCTTTCCCTTGGGGGTTTTTCCAGACGGCTTATAGCCTTTGAGTCAAAGGATGGATGATATCCATTTCATATCCATTTGAGGAATTTGGGGGGAGAGCGATCGCAAAAAACGCAAACTGAGGTAACGTAATTGTGTAGTTGTAGCGCCCTCGGCAGGAATCGAACCTGCGACCAAAGGATTAGAAATCCCTTGCTCTATCCTCTGAGCTACGAGGGCATAAATTTATGATACAGAACTCCAACCCCTAAGTGACTCTACTACAGCCTGACAAAAATAAATAACCAATGAGTAATTAGGCTTGATTCCAGATAGGCTGAGGTCTGGGCATTAACAGGTTTGGTGTTTGTGGTAACGGGTCACTGATACTTGTGGCTCGATAGTCAAGATACACTATAAACCAACATAATATATAGGTGCTTGTATTGGGTAGTCAGAGGAATTAAAGCAATTGACCTAAGATTGACCCCAGCAGTCTGCGTAATTGACAGCGCCGATCTGCTCTTCCGTCACTAGTCAAACACAAGCAAAGATGATTGCTTCAATTACGGCCAGCACTACAGCATCACCTAAAGTCCTCCTCAGGAGTCATTTGCCAGTGTTATGTTTATTCTGAAACGGCAGGATGTTGAAATCTCTAGTATGCAGCACCCCAAGCGGGAGCAGCAAATTCCCATTCTCAGTTATCAGGGACAAACCTTTCGCTTAATTAGTGTATTTCGTGCCAATCAAGCCGAAGAAGCCAGAGCCTTTTGGCGAGATCTGACGGATAATCGGGGTAAAGCCTGTGTCTTATTAGAAGAACCTGACCGCTATAGTGTTTGGGGAAAAATCCGTCTGGAACAACTGGGGGCTGAGATCGGGCCTGACTCAAAAATTGTATCCTATACTCAAGCTTGTCTTTTACTGCTACAAACGGTTTACCTAGATATTGAAGATTTGTTGGGAAACAGACAGGCTGGGTTGTTTCAGAAAGATATTAGTGAGGTCTTTGGACAGTGGCATTTTCCTCAAGCGGACTCCCCAGAAGCCGTACATCACTTACTAACTCTAGACCCACTTAACAGTCTACAGATTCCGCCTTGGGAAGAACACCATCTGATTACTCTATTGCAAGAACTCTATCGTTTGGGGAAAGACTATTTTGGAAATACTAACTTTGCTGAAGGAGTCAGCGATATATTGCAAGATATGCCAGAATCCGATCAAACTCAGTTCATGGAGTGGCTGCAATCCTCTCCTCTGGGAAAACTCTGGCGATAATCTAGAATGAAGTTAAAAAAATGTATCATAGCTGGTTTTCAGGATGTCATACTGGTTAGCCAGCCGCTAAGGTTTATAAGATTACGGTTGTGTAATTTCCATTGTCAGGAATTTCAAAAACGGTATTATGAGCACCTCTGTAGATAAGTCAACTGGAACTCAAGCCCTTCTGACAGGTCAGAATATTGTCTATGCCGGAATCGCTTGGGCTGTCGTATCGCTGATATTTTTCCTGCTGTTTAGTGTGACTCCCCGTGGAGAAGACAGTCCGTTTTGGTACTTGATTGGAACCTATATTCTGGAATGTCTGCCTTTTTTAGCAGCGGCTTTACTTTGTTATAGAAATTGGGGTAGCCCTCAAATTGCGAGTGGGCGTAATGTTTGGCTGGGGATTGGATTGGGCATGATTGCCTACTTTATCGCCAACTTGATCTTTGGGGTGTGGGAGTTATATTTCGGTCTTGATCCGGATGTATCACCCGCCGATTTGTTTTACTTAATTTCCTACGTCTTGATTGGTTGGGGCATGATTTTAGCGGTTCTACCAAGACGTTTGAATTTAGAGGTTTGGCAATGGGTAACGGTAGGGGGAATTGCCGTTGTGGGCGTTGTGATCGCTGTCTTGGTTTTGTTTTACACTCCATCACCCTCAGAGTCAGCCGAGGTGGGAACTCCTGCGGTTAAGATTGAACAAGTCGCATCTAAGTTGAGTTTACCCAAAGCCGTTGCTGCTCCAACCCCATCGAAAGCGCCTGCAACTCCCTCCACCCCCAAAGCGCCAACACCTGTAGAAGAGGAAGAGGTGAATCAAAATCTACCCGCTTGGGTTATTTCCCTTGACAAGGTACTCAGTCCCCTCTCCAGACAGGTGAATTTTCTTTACATTGTTTTCGATGTTTTCCTGCTTATTATTGCCTCAACCCTATTATTAGCGTTTTGGGGCGGACGTTTCGCTCAGTCTTGGCGCATGATTGCCTTTGCGACCTTATCTCTTTACATTGCGGATATGGGATTTAAGGTATTTGGTGCGATCGCTGAGGCTAAGGGTCAAGAATATCAAAGCGGAGCGATCACTGATGTCGGTTTTATTTTCAGTGCAGTATTCTTTGCAATAGGGGCTGCTCTGGAATATGACGTATCCAGTCGCTCCCGCCGTACTGCACGTCGGCGCACGTAAGGTAAGCTATGAGTCCTAGAAAACTGTCTGATACTGATAAAAAAGATATTCTGAAACTGTACCGAGAGCCAGACGAGACAACTTCAACTCTGGCTGATCGGTATGGCGTGAGTAATTCGACCATTAGCCGCCTTCTTAAAAGCAGCTTGTTAGAGTCAGAATATGAAGCACTCATTCAGCAAAAGCGATTAAATCGCACGCCGAGTAGTGAGTCTTCACCTCCTCTCAAACCCTCGAATTCATTACTGGAGTCGGAGACGGAATCATCGCCTCTTATTCAAACGACTCAGCCATCAGTGGAGTGGGAGGATGAATCTTCAATGTCACCGTCTACAGACCCCCGTTGGCGACGCAGGCGTTCTTCAGTACCCCCTAAACTACGGACTGAAGCAGATCCGATTCAGACCGAGTTACCCCTTGATTTTCGTCCGTCTCAATTGCCAATGGACTCTGAGGAGTCAGATGAATTTTTCGAGGAAATCGATCAAGCAAAAACTAGCGACTTAGAAGAGTTACTAGATGACAATTTAATGGGTCTAGATGAAGATCTAGATGAGGATTTAGATGACGATTTAGATGAGGATCTAGAGGAGGACTTAGATGACGATCTCGATGATGATTTAGATGAAGACTGGGACGATGAAGAAGTAGAGTTCCGAAGTCGGAGACCTATCAAAAACTCCCCGATCAGGAGTAATATTAACGTTCAAGTGTTACCTTTGTCTGAAGCCTCTCTGCCCAAAATTTGCTATTTGGTTGTAGATCGATCCGCAGAGTTAGTTGCTCGACCCCTGAGAGAGTTTAGCGATCTCGGACGAATTCCGGTTGAGGAAGTTCAGCAAAAAACACTACCGATATTTGACAATCACAGAGTTGCCAAGCGTTTTTCTAACCGTTCCCAGCGAGTGATTAAGGTTCCTGATGGTCAGATGCTGCAAAAAACGTGTTCCCATCTGAAAGCGAAAGGAATTACTCGATTGTTAATTGATGGTCAAGTTTACTCGTTATTTCCGATTGGTTAATCCTGGGTAACATCAAAAGTAGGGAATATAAAGTTGGGAGTGGGAATTAGGACATTAACTATTTTCTCCTCCCTGAGCTAATTTCTGTAAACACAGAGAAAATTCTTTTAAGGATTCATTTCTTTTAATTATTTCATTACTAAGTTCTATAGACTTAGCTACTTCAGGCGATTGATCTTCACTATATTGGAGTTCTTTTAAATTCTTAGGCTTATTTCTAAGATTCGGATTCTTCTTGATTAGAATTTCTTTGGAAAAATCTTTGAGATATTCTTTGGCATTGTTTCCTCCTAGTTCAGCTTCTACTATAAAATGTGTTTGACCAGGTTGATATTTGTTCGCAAATTTTATCCATTCAGGATTATTTCTAATTTCAGGATTTTTTGTAAAGTAGCAACAGATCCCTAGACAATCAACTAACAGCCAAGCTTCAAGCTCTTGAAGGATGAGAATTAATAAAGCTTTCCCTTCAGATGCGTCAACTACTGGTTTAATTCGGTTAATTAGGGAATTTTTTTCCTTCCCTCGTTGAGCTTGTGATTGGGGACTGTCTGCATCTATAAGAAATATTACTAAGTCATTACTTTTGAGGTAGATGTTAACCGCTTTCTTTAACCCATCAGGTTTACGTGCTACATCATTAAATCCTTGTTTCGTTCCCGATGAAATTGCTAAATTACATTTATAGTATTCCACTATTTTCTGAGCAATACAGCATACCGCATCTCTATCATGGTCAGACTCCGGAGTCCACAACAAAACACTAGGCATTCTGAGTACCTAAAATTTCTTCTATTAAATGACTATGATAAATGGCACTACCTAAACCGAAATCATTCATCCAATCTAAAAGATCATCTCGCTTTTCAGCCAACTTATCCAATAAAAAAGATTTCGTTCCAGAGTCATCTTTTTTACTCAACAGAATCACAGATATTTCAGATGAGATTTCATCGGATTGAAAACAATCAAGGAGTTGAGAACTGTGGGTTGTAAAAACAACTTGTGTCCGTCTAGATAGCCTTTTCATGATTGCAGCAACATCTTTTAGGATACCCGGATGAAGGTTTCGTTCAGGTTCTTCTATACAAATTAGTGGCGGAATATCTGACTGATATAACAGTATCAAATAAGCAATCAATCGGAGAGTTCCATCTGACATACTCGATAGGGGAATTTTTTTTCCATCCCCTTCTAAAACATTCACAATCTTTTCTTCCTCTCCAACTGAAATTAAGCTTATATTGAGGCAATTGTGTAGTTCTTTGCTGATTTCTTCCAGCTTTTCTTTTTTATTTTCAGCCCAGTAGTTTAGAACTTCCTGAACTTCACCAGCGTCTGCATCAAGACTTGGTGTCTTCTTACCATCTTTAATTCGTTCAGAAATACCCTTAAATCGTTCAATCAGATAGCAAGTTTGCCTCATGATAGCAGGATCTACATCATAAAACTCCCAATTTTTAATATAACTTGCTAATTTTCGAGTAAATGGTTTATTGCCAAAATTACCTGCCGATCTTAAAGCTAATCCCTCTAAGGTTTCTGGATCTGACTGGTATCTTTGATTATTTCCACCATCTTCATCACTTACTACTCCTTGACCATTTAGAATCTGAATTATATCAATTCCATTAACTTTTAAAGTTTCATTAGCAATAGTAGTCTTTCTTTTGTCGGCTGTAACAAATATTCTATACTCGGCATACTTTCCCTCCTCTTCTACAGCTAGAGTAGCATCAATACTATCCTGATTAAATCTTAAGTACCTTTCCATTACTTCTAGGGGTGGAAATGAGTCTGCACCCACCAGTAGATTAAAGAAACGCAATGCCTCTAAAGAGTTTGACTTCCCACTGGAATTAGATCCAACTATAATTGTTAGGTCTCTGAAGGTTAAATCCACTTCTCCTAAACTCTTAAAATTTTTAATTTTTGCTGATGTTAGTTTCATGGTTATGAATTTATTTTAATTTTACCTATTTGGTAGACTAATATCCCTGTGAGAAACCTACAAGAACAAAGAGATTGGGACTGGCGATCGCAAAACCCTCCAGTCCCGTATTTTTTCAAATTACCAACCCCAATCAACGAATTGATCCGAGTAGCTGATAGATTAGTGAGTTAATAAAACCAAGAGCAACCGCTCCAATTAAAGCACTCCAAAATCCCCAGCGCAACCGAAATCCTGTGACTAAATAAGCCGCCAATCCAAAAATAATCGCATTCAAAACAATGGCAAATAATCCCAAAGTTAGGACTGTAATTGGAAAGGCTAAAAAGGCTAAAATTGGACGTAATAAAGCATTCAAAATTCCAAAAACGGCTGCTGACCACATTGCTTTCTCAAACGTGTCAATTTCCACACCCGTTGGCAATTTTGAAATAATGAACAAGCTAACCGAAGTAACGATCCATGCAATAATCAAACTAACCAGATCCATGAGTGTAACTCCTTTATTGACTACACATTAAACCTAAAAAGCATTACATCTCCTTCTTGAACAACATACTCTTTCCCTTCAGAACGAACTAACCCTTTTTCCTTAGCCGCATTCATCGAGCCAGTCGTTACCAGGTCATTATACGCTACTGTTTCAGCACGAATAAAACCCCGCTCAAAATCAGTGTGAATGGTTCCTGCGGCTTGGGGTGCTTTCATTCCCGCTTTAATTGTCCAAGCGCGAGTTTCTTTGGGACCCGTTGTTAAGAACGTTCGTAAGCCTAAAAGTTCATAAGTCGCACTAATTAAAGATTTTAATCCCCCTTCTTCCACACCAAGAGATTGTAAAAAATCCGCCCGTTCTTCTTCCGGTAATTCAACAAGTTCTGACTCAACTTGAGCCGAAACAATTACTACTTGAGCTTTATCTGTCGCCGCAACTTGCCTCACTTGTTCCACCCATTCATTCCCTGTTGCTAAGTCATCTTCAGAGACATTAGCGGCATAAATTACAGGTTTCGCGGTGAGGAGTCCTAATTGTTTTACAGACTCCGCTTCTTCTTCAGTTAAAGTAATTTGTCGTGCGGCTTTACCTTCATTCAAACCAGCACTTAACTTTTCAAGCGCCTCTAATTCTAATTGAGCATCTTTATTGCTACGCGCCTGCTTGCGAGTCCGATCTATTCTACGATCAACTTGTGTTAAATCTGATAAGGCTAATTCCAGATTAATAACTTCAATATCGCGCACTGGATCAACGGAACCTGAAACATGGATAATATCATCATCATCAAAACAACGTACTACATGAACAATCGCATCCACTTCCCGAATATTGGCTAAAAATTGGTTCCCTAATCCTTCGCCTTTACTCGCACCTTTGACTAAACCCGCAATATCGACAAATTCAATCCGAGTTGGCACAATTTGTTCAGAATCAGAAATTTTGGCTAGAACCTGCAACCGTTCATCGGGTACAGCAACAACGCCGACATTGGGTTCAATTGTACAAAAGGGGAAGTTCGCCGCATCTGCCTTGGCATTAGCCACCAGGGCGTTAAATAAAGTAGATTTGCCTACATTAGGCAGTCCGACAATTCCAGCTCTTAGCATATCAAGTTAGAGGTTAGGGGCTAGAGGTTATATCATTTGATTTTAGCGGTATCACCTTTCAAACCCGAACATCTGGTAGTCGTGAGGCGTTTCCAATCCAAAATCCTTGCATCCAAAATCCGCTTAAGGGTTGAATTCAAAAATTAACCTAATTTTAAGGATAGTTGAACATGGTTAAAATTATCAGTCGCAAATTTTTAGGTACTCAATCAGTTTATGACATTGGTGTCGAACGTGACCATAACTTTCTCTTGGTAAATGGGTTAGTTGCGTCTAATTGCTTTAATAAATCCCACTCTACCGCGTATGCGTATGTGACGTATCAAACTGCTTTTCTTAAGGCCAATTATAAGGTTGAGTACATGACAGCGCTGCTGACGGCGAGTAGTGATAGTCAGGAAAAAGTACAGAAATATATTGCCACTTGTTCGAGTTTATCCATTGAGATATTGCAACCGGATATTAATCGGTCAGATATTGATTTTACTCCAGTAGGGGAGAGTATTTTATTTGGGCTATCGGCGATTCGGAATTTGGGAGAGGCGGCGATAGAATGTATTTTAAAAGCTCGTGAGACGGGTGGTGAATTTAAGTCGTTGGCTGATTTTTGCGATCGCGTTGATTTACGCACTGTGAACCGTCGTGCTATAGAATCGTTGATTAATTCAGGTGCTTTTGATAGGTTCTTACCGAATCGGAATCAACTGATAGCAGATTTAGATTTAGTGATCAGTTGGGCGCAAGACCGTGCTAAAGATCGAGAGAGTGGTCAACTGAGTATTTTTGGTAATTCAGGAACTCAAAACGGGAGTCAAAATACGAGTACTGAGGCTTGGGAATCTGCTCCTAAAGCTGATCCTGTTTCTGATTATTCCCATGAAGAAAAACTGCAAAAAGAAAAAGAATTACTGGGATTTTATGTATCCGATCACCCGCTAAAGTCGGCGCAGCAATTGGTAAAAGTGTTATCTCCTATTAATCTCAATGAGTTAGCTGAACAAAGCAAGCGGGCAATCATCAGTGCAATGGTAATGCTGAATGAAGTCAAAATTCATGTGACCAAAACAACAGGTGAACGCATGGCATTTGTGCAGATGGAAGACATGACAAGTAAAGTTGAGGGCATCGTTTTTGCCAAAACTTATAAGCGTCTTGAATCTCTACTTCAAAAGGATGCTCATCTAATTATTTGGGGTAAAATTGAAGAGCGCGAAGAAAAAACGCAGATTATTATTGAAGATGCTGAACCCATTGAAACGGTACAAATGGTAATTGTAGATCTAGCTGATCTGAAACCCCAACAAATCAATACGAGTGAACTTTCTCGTCTGGAATCTATTTTAAAAGAGCGATCTGGAGATAAGAATTATGCCAAAGTTCCCGTACTAGCAACCATATCCACGCCCTATCAAAATCAATTTGTGCGCTTCAATTCTAAATACTGGGTACAAGATGCTACCGCAACAGTTTCTGCCCTGAAAGCAGCCGGATTTTCGGCTAGGGCTAAGGCGATCGCAGGAGGTTAATTAATATATAGCGATTCTATTTGATTCCTGAACAAGGAGAGATAAGAGAGACAAGGAGGACAAGGGAGAGGTGTTTTACAAATCATTTAGACTAGCTGTGTACTTTGCAGATAGCTTTCATCACTTGTACTAATTCAGTCGCCTGATCGGGATACATGAGACTCAGTTTTGGAAAGAGTTGATATGTTGGAGGATTCCCTTGATGAATATAGACAAACTGATAATCCATTCCGTTTGTCGTTAGTCCCCAAACCGATTCTTGATGCCCAAGTCTTGTATAAGCATAGGTAAGCAATTGGGGTAAACCCTCTGAGGCATCAACACTACTGTTTTTAGATTCAATCAATAGAATCCACAGAGAGATAATTGGTGTTTGTTGGTGAATTTTAGTCGCTGCTAAAATATCCATTCGCCCTTTAATTAGGGTGTCTTCATCCTCAACATGAATGGTAGCAATTCCTTCTTCTAAACTGATCCGAATACTGGGATGATAGAAGCCAGATACCCACATTAAGGGCGAGAGGAGCAGAAATTTAATCTGCCCTTCTAAAATTTTACCTTCTTCGTAGTAGCTTTCAAAGTTGTGGCAAATTTCGTCTAAATCTTGCCGTTCAGAATCTGTTATAGGTTCTAATGATAGTAAAGAAGTGAATGAATTATTGATTCGTCTCTCTAGTTTTAAAAGATGATGAACATCTCTTAAAACTAGATTACTAGCATCCAAAGTACTTGTCATTACTTGATTACTCCCTTGCCCTAAATCAATGTTTGTTATTGTTATTGTACTCCTTGGATAAGTTCGATCATCCGGCGGCTTAGTCTTCCTAACGGCTACCTAATCATGGCATCCTAAAAAAAGAGACTAGACTGAAGAGGTAAAAAATGTCAGATACATCCCAACAGAAACGGATAGTCGTCGTAGGCGCAGGATGGGCAGGATTAGGCGCAACTTATCACCTTGCCCAACAAGGGTACAATGTCACTCTCCTAGAAGCTGCACCCTATCCAGGCGGTTTAGTTGCAGGTTGGAAAACCCCCGGAGGGCGTTCCGTAGAAGGGGGAATTCATGGTTTTTGGTATCCCTACAAAAATATCTTTAACCTAGTGCGAGAATTAGAACTAAAACCCTTCACATCCTTTACCCGTTCCTCTCAATATTCTCCCGCCGGATTAGAAGTTGAATCTCCCCTTTTTCAAGAGGAATTTAGACTTCCCACACCACTAGGAACCTTTCTCTACACCAAGTTTAAACGTTTACCCTTAATAGATAGACTTTCTGCCCTTCCTCTCCTCTATGCTGTCGTTGATTTTGATAATTCTGATGAAGCGTGGCGACGTTATGACAAAGTAACAGCCCGCGAGTTATTTAAACAATTTGGTGTTTCAGCTAGACTTTACAAAGAGTCTTTTGAACCGATGTTATTGGTTGGTTTATTTGCCCCCGGAGAGCAATGTTCTGCTGCCGCTGCCTTGGGAATGCTCTATTATTTTATTTTGGCTCACCAACCGGATTTTGATGTTGTGTGGTGTCGGGGAACAGTGGGAGAAATGATATTTAAACCTTGGGTGCAATGGATTGAAAAGGCTGGAGGACAAGTATTAACGAATAAACGAGTCAATGATATTATTCTTGATCAGACGGGAAAAGCAAAAGGGGTTATTTGTGGCGATGAAGTGTTTGAGGCAGATGCGGTAATTTTTGCGGTTAGTGTTAGCGGCATGAAAAGTATTGTTAACAGTAGTCCCAGCCTGCAAAATTATCAAGAATTCCGAAATTTGAGAAATTTAGGGGCAATTGATGTTCTGGCAACACGCTTATGGTTTGACCGTAAAATTATTATCCGTAATCCGTCTAATGCTTGTTTTGGTTTTGATCCGACTACGGGTTGGACATTTTTTGATCTCAATGCCCTCCATGATGAGTACACCTATGAACCGGGAAGTGTGATTGAAGCCGATTTTTATCATGCTAACCAGTTGTTACCCATGAGTGATGAGCAAATTGTAGAGGAAGTTAAGCGCGATTTAGGAACTTGTATTCCAGAGGTTCGAGAGGCAAAAGTTATCGATAGTAGCGTGATTCGAGTCTCCCAAGGAGTGACTCACTTTTCACCGGGTAGCTATCAGTATTTATTAAAAGCAAAAACAAGTATCGAAAATGTTTTCATGAGTGGGGATTGGGTGATTACTAACCACGGTTCTTGGTCGCAAGAGAAGGCATATGTTACAGGGTTGGAGGCTGCAAATTTGGTCATTCAACGCTTTGGGTATGGAAGTCAAGCTACTATTATCCCGGTTGAACCTGATGAACCTCATATTCAGTTAGCGCGGTTAGTTAATAAAACTATACGGGGTTTTAGCAAAACGTTATTGCCGGATTTTTGGCTACCTTAAGCTTAGTAATCATGGGTTGATTGGTGATTAAACCTGTCTTGAAAATGGGGAGTGGGGAGTGGGGAGTGGGGAGTAGACATTTCTAAATTACGTTTTTGACTGGAACTTAGTATGAAAATCCTTTTTCTGTTGATTGGCAAGAGATTTACTCTGCCTCTGACCAACTTTCCCAGCCTCTCCTACTCTGCCAAGCCTCGCAGTGTTCCAGCATCTACTTATCCGTGGTTTTTAAAGATTTGATAAGAAGTAGTTAACCTAAGCTCAATTATTATTTAATCTAAATTTAATCAACTAACTCACCTCCGTATGGGCAGCTCCTAAGCCTTGATCGAGGTAGAGGAGTCACAAAATAACAGCTTGCAGGAAGGTGAATAATGGTAGCAGAAACTAAGCAGCAGCGGACGGTGCTATCTAAACAAAACTTACTTGGCGAATTTAGAGCGTTACTGCCTCTAATGATTAAAATTTATGTACCAGTGCTTTTTATATTGCTAATTATAGGATTACAAGATCAAATCCCAGCCTCTCATCTAATGCGCGATCCGTTGGCACTTGCAAAAGCTCCCTTTTACTTTGGAGCCATTTCTAATATTGGTGTACTATTTTGGTGTTCTACCGCTGCGATTGGTTTCTTCAGCTTGGCAATTTTAAAACAATTCTCTAAAACCAGAGAGTTTCAACAATTTTTATTGCTTTCGAGTTGCCTAACATCCCTACTCTTGCTAGACGATCTTTTTCTTTTCCATGAAAGTTTTTTTCCTAATTCTCTTAAAATTCCAGAAAATAGGGTCTTGGGCGGATATGCGGTGCTATTCTTGTTATACCTGGTCAAATCTATAAAAACTATCTTAAAAACTGAGTTTACCCTCCTCATCTTGGCTTGTGTTTTCTTTGGATTATCAATCGTCGTTGATGAAATCCGTTTGGGAGGTGCTTATGTTATTCTTGAAGATGGGTTTAAACTGCTGGGAATTGTGAGTTGGATGACCTATTTCGTAAGAGTTTGTGCTATTCAGCTTAAAGTGGCGATCGCTAAAACTATCTCCTTTAATTCACAAACTAGCTCTAGTATTAACGAATAAAAATGCCGCTCTATCAAGTTCGATTCGTCAATCCAACCATTAATCTTGACCGTACTATCCAAGTTCCCGACGATCAATATATCCTTGATAGCGCTGAAGAAGCGGGGATTCGTTTACCTGCTGCATGCCGCGAAGGGACTTGTTCATCCTGTATTGCTAAAATTGTGAACGGTGAAGTTGATCAAAGTGAACAAAAGTTTCTACAACTGTCAGAAATAGCGGCTGGTTATACCGTTACTTGTGTGGCTTACCCCCAGTCAGATTGCACGCTAGAAACTCACCAAGAACATATTCTTTATAAATCGTCTCTTTACTTTAAACCTATCTTATCTGAATGATATAGTCATCAGCAGTCAGCTACAGCATTTCCCAATCATTTATGAAACAAAATGGTATTTTTCTCTAGTCTGACAAAATACTCAAAGCGTTTTCCTGGCTTTCCCCTTTCCCCTTTCCTCTTTTGGCATTAACCTTAGTTTCACATCTCAAATGAAAATGCTATATAACAGAAGTAGAGATAGGGGAACTGATACCGATTTACACAAGAAATGTTGCACATGAGTTGCAGCAACTCTGACAGAGTTAGAACTTACGCATAACCTCTATCCGTAGGGTGTGTTAGCGCAGCGTAACGCACCATGACCCTATAGATGGCGTAGCTGCGTAAGTCCTGAGAGTGTCTCTTCCCCAATCCTTGCATCCAAAATCCAAAATGTAAAATGGTATGAGGAGTACCGAACGTGGGTTTATTTGAAGATCTCAATCGCTTTCTAGAAAATCGCCTTGATGAATTTTTACGCAATAATCCCCATCTAGAGTTACAGGCGCTAGAGGAACAGTTACGAGAGCAAGAAGAAGATACCCTACGACTAATTGTTAATTTACAAGCAGAGGAAAAGCGCTTACAAGACGAAATTCTAGCAGTTGCTCAAGAGATTCAGCGTTGGCATGAACGGGTAATTAAGGCTCAGTCTAAAGGTAGAAATGATTTGGCGCAAGCCGCACAGGAGCGAGAGGCAGCGTTATTACATCAGGGGAATCAGCTTTGGGGCAAAATGGAAGGGGTGAAACAGCGTATTATTAAAGCGAAGGAACTTCAACGTCAGATTCAAACTCGTCGCACGGAAGTCCGAACTAAAGCTAAAGAAGTAGAAGCTACCCGTGCAACTTCTCAAGCGCAGTCGCGTTCGGCAACATCGGGTTGGAATCAGAGTCCTCAGCGTAATATTAAGGGTGGAGTTGATCCCTTAGAGGCTCAGTTTACCAACTGGGAAACGGAACAAGAGTTGGAACAGATGAAGCGAAATATGGGTCGTTAATTGGCAGCGGATTTGGCAGCGGATTTGGTAACGGATGTAACGGATGTGTTTATGATTAATGGCTGAAATTGATCAAAAATATTTACTCTTCCCCTCCCCCCCTCTCCCTCTCTCCCCCTCTCTCCCCCTCCCCACTCCCTTTATTCTTGACTAGTGCGGCGGATGGTAAAGGAGATTGAACGATCGCGTTGAGATAGGGGTGTTGATGAAGTGGGATTGAGATTAGTTTGGTTAATTGTGGGAGTGGTAGTCTCAATTTTTGGTGTTTTGGCAGGATGGGTATCGGATTCGCCTTGTTGTTGCAGGAAAGACCAGCCTGGAGATTTACCATGGTTAGAGGCGATCGCTAATAACGCTCCACCTAAAATTAATATTGGCAATGGCAAGGTGAAATGTCTAATCCAGTGAGACAGTTCCATGATGCCAAACAAAACCCAAAAGCTGGTAATTAACACTCTCATAAAATCTATCCAAGCCCTATCTCAATATAGCGAACAGAGAACGGGAAACACATGACTAACAACCAACAACCAACAACCAACAACCAACAACCAACAACCAACAACCAATACAAAATAAAACGCGAGAGCCAATATTAGCATCTCGCGCACTTCTAAATGATTCAATTAACAACCCATACTGACTACGCTTTAGCGGCGAGTTGAGGTTGTCCAGAGATCAAGCGTTCGTAAGTAGCACGCATTTTCAATCCGACAAGAACCTGGAACAATCCAGATCCATTATTGGAACCGGGATAGTCACGATGTTTGAGCAATAACTCAGTCATCTCGCCATAGTACTTAGTAGATGTATTGCTGAGATGACTTTCGATATAAATCATCTCTTCCAAATTATCAAACTGACCATCCACTTCTAGAACCGACACCTCATGACCGTAGTAGCTATCTGGGCCATAGAATAGTTTGATACCCGGGTAAGCACAAGTCAGCTTACGACCGCAAGGTCTCCAGTCAATGGTAGACCCTTCATCAAAGAGATACACTGGCTCAAAGCCTTCCACGCCATCTTTTTGTACCAGACGTACTCGCAGGATCTTGCTTTCTTTATCGTTCTTAATCAGTTCCGTCGGTAAGATCTGAATGACTACATCAGCGAATTCTTTTTGTGGCTCGATGTAAGCGGTAAAATCGGGTCGTCTAGCATTAATAGAAGCCAGAACGTCTTCATAAGTATGACCCCGTTCCGCCATATCCCGCTGGATTTTCCAGTTAATTTTTACTTCATCGCTGATATCGAGGTAAACGCCGAAATCAATTAGCGATCGCACCCGTTCATCATATAAAGGATGAAGTCCCTCAATGACGACGACTTTATTTGGCTCAATCCGCTCTGGTGGGTCAATTGCACCCGTTTCATGATTATAAATTGGTTTATCAATTGCCTTACCTTCTTTGAGTGCTTTGATCTGTTCGTACATCAGATCAAAATTATTGGCTTGGGGATTGAGTGCGGTAACGCCTTGCTCTTTCCGTTGTTTGCGATCGAGACTATGATAGTCATCCAAGCAGATGACCGTCATAAACTCTTCCCCAAATAGGTCCGTCAATCGCCGCAGAAATGTTGACTTCCCGCATCCAGAGTCTCCGGCAACGGCAATTAAAACCACGCGATCCAGCTTAGTGATCATATTTCCCCTCTAATTACAAAACATAGTCTCATAAAGATCATTCAGCAAACCAAATCCTAAGCCTAGGGTAAACCCGTTTATTTTTTGTTGTGGCTTCATAACCCATCATGAAAGCACGATAGATTTGAGTCTGATCCCATCGGGAAGACTCTAGCCAGATACGGGGGTAAGTAATTAGTACTAGCTGCTTAGAGTGAATTTTACCAAAATGAGATTCCCGCTACAAGACTTAATACTAGCAATATCATTTACTTCTTATCCCCTCATCCCCCCATCTCCCCATTCCCTCACTCCCCTTTCTCAATAAAACTGTCAAAAATGGACAATTTTTAAATCCTTGACTTGGTATCCTCCTAGGAGCTTTTGTTAGTGTTTGCTTTTCCCTTAACAACTGTTATACAGGACTGTGCTTAGCTTTACAATGTTAGGCAGGTAGTACGTTCTTTAACTCTACTGAGCTTCTCGTGGAAGTCAAAAGTGGAGTGGGCTTGTGGTGCCAAGGGCAAGTCTTAGTAACATATCGTAAAGATTGGTTTGGAGAGATTAAAAGCAATGCACAGTCCTAACACGGCTGCTAATTCCGCCAACACTACGGAATTCGGCAATCGTATGTTTGTTTACGAAGTGGTGGGTCTACGTCAGAATCGAGAAACTGACAAGATGGGCTACCCAATCCGTAATAGTGGCAGCGTGTTTATCACAGTGCCCTACAGTCGAATGAGTCAAGAAATGCAGCGGATTACTCGCCTGGGTGGCACAATTGTGAGTATTCAGCCAGCGACAGGTATTGGCAATGGGCCAAATGGGCAAGCAACACCAAAAGCTGAACCACAGCAAACCCTATCAGAAAACAATGGCAAGCCTATGACTCAAGCGAAAGAAAAAACGGATATTCCCGTTAACATCTACCGACCCAACAACCCGTTTATCGGTAAATGTATTGAGAATTATGAGTTAGTTGCTGAAGGTGGACTGGGTACGGTTCGCCATGTTACCTTTGATATTTCTGAGGGAGATTTGCGATATCTGGAAGGTCAGAGTATCGGGATCATTCCCCCAGGAACGGATGACAAGGGCAAACCTCACAAGCTTAGACTCTACTCGATCGCTTCCACTCGCCACGGTGACAAGCTGGATGACAAAACAGTATCCCTTTGTGTCCGCCAATTGGAGTACAAGCATCCTGAAACGGGTGAAACCGTTTATGGGGTTTGTTCGACCTACTTATGCCATCTGGACGTTGGGGCGGATGTTAAAATCACTGGGCCAGTGGGTAAGGAAATGTTATTACCCGATGATGAAGAAGCCACTGTGATTATGATGGCAACGGGTACGGGGATTGCCCCATTCCGGGCTTACCTGTGGCGGATGTTCAAAGAACAGCACGAAGACTATAAGTTTAAGGGCTTGGCTTGGCTGATTTTTGGTATCCCCTATACCGCTAACATCCTTTATAAGGAAGACCTGGAGAAATTACAGGCAGAATTCGGCGATCACTTCCGTCTAACCTACGCCATCAGCCGTGAACAGCAAAACTCCGAAGGGGGCAGAATGTATATTCAGCACCGGGTTGCTGAACACGCGGATGAACTTTGGCAGTTAATGCAGAAAGACAATACCCATACTTATATATGTGGTTTGAAGGGTATGGAAGATGGCATTGATGCTGCCCTTACGGCTGCGGCAGCAAAGCAAGGGGCGGACTGGTCTGAGTTCCAGAAGGGAATGAAGAAGGCCCATCGTTGGCACGTTGAAACTTACTAGTGCTTTGAAGGCAGAGGGCAGAGGGCAGGAGGCAGAAGGCTTATATTTTGTAGATTTTGACTCCGTTGTCTACTGGTCACTTATTTTTGCCATGCTGCACTAGTATCGGGGACTTCTTTGTAGGGGAAAGGGCAAAGGTTTGTCTTTTCCCTTTTTTTATTCCTTCATTCCTACTTGATGAGAATGTACTTTATTCAATAGACCTCTCCAAAAAAGAATCTGAAACCCTTATCCTCTCTAAGGAAAAACCTAATTTCTGGAGATGTCAATTGAGAACAGTTATAAACTTGGGGTGTGCAGTGGCAACGGGCAACGGACAACAGACAACGGACGAATGACCAAGGACTAATGACTAAAAAACTAAGGCACTTGCCAAATTCGCTGGTGGTATTGATCTAAATCAGCATAAGGGTCTACAGTATCATGAGTGTGGTTATGACTGTGGTGATGGTCGTGATGATGATGATGATGATGGTCGTGGTGGTGATTTGTGGTGTTAGTCAGGGCTGAAAGCCGGAATTTGCAGAGTTCACAATTCATCTGCACCTGTCCTAGCTGTGTTTCAATTTCTCGTTCTCGTAGTACTGATAAAAGTTCGGGTTGAATGCCCATTTCGGGCAAACATAGGGTAGAAATTTCTGGATATTGCTCCTGCTGCTGTGCGGTGATGTCAAAAATCTTTTTCATCAGAGTTCCGGTAAACAGGAAGTAGGGCAGCACGATAATTCGCTTTGGTTGATAGAGTCTAGCGCGACGGAACCCTTCTTCTAGCCGGGGATGGGTAATCCCGATAAAGCAGGTTTCAACGGTTTGATAGCCACTACCTTCCCATAGTAACCGAGCCATTTTGTAGACATCACTATTGGCATCGGGATCGCTAGAACCTCGACCTACTACTAATAATACTGTGTCGCTGCGATGGGGGATTCCGGTGGCAGCGGATTGGGTAACGGATGTAACGGATGGGTTGGGGGGTTGGGATTGGGGATTGGGGAGGTGTTTTGGGTTTTTTAAGGGTTGATCGAGTTCGGTGAGTCGCCTGCGCCATAAATCGAGAATTCTGGGGGTAATTCCTAAGTGCCGTCCGTAGTAAAATTTTATTTGGGGATGTTTGGATTTAGCTCGGTCTAGCTCGTTGGTGACATCGAATTTATTGTGTCGGGCTGCAAAGAGGAGAATGGGTAAAACGGAGAATTCTTTGTATCCCTGAGCAACACAGGAGTCTACTCCTTCCTGAATTGTGGGATTTGTTAATTCTAAAAAGCAAGGAATGACAGGTCGTGAGGAGTCTAAGCTTTGGTAGGCGTTGGCAAATTCTAAAAAATTCTGCCGTCCTTCGGAATCTCTGCTGCCATGACCGATCATCAATAAAGGACGTTGTAGCGGTAGTGGTGGTAAGGATGGTGACTCAGGGGTCAAACGGACTGTATCCAGTGTATCAATAGTCTGCATTAAGGTTTTGGCTCCCTTCCCGTGTAAGGCAGGAAATAGGGTGGACAAGCAATAACTAGGTGTTCTGGCTTAGGTGGTATGAATTAGGACTGATCGGGTGAAAGCCTGTATTTGTGATAACACATAGGGATTACCACTGATCTTAGGTTTTTTGGGCTTCATCCTTAAATTCCACCGTTACAGTTGCCGCACAGCCTCGGACTTACACCGATGTTTCCCTTGGTTGTTGCGATTTACGGATGCCTTGTTATATTAGCTGATTTTTCCCAACAGGGAATACCCCATTTTAGGAAAATTGTTGATTACAGTGAATGATAAAGATATCAAGCGTGAGGATGGGGCGTGCCTTACTTAATCTACGATCCCGATGCTCCTGACGAAAAGATTTATGAGTTGAGGTTGGGTATTAACACCATCGGGCGGGAGAACGATAATAGTATCGTTGTGATTCATGGGTATCTGTCCCGTCATCACGCGGAGATTTCGATCAACCGACAGGGTGCGATCCTTACGGATCTTGACAGTCTTAATGGCACTTTTGTTAATGAGTTTAAAATTAACCAATGCGAACTCAAACATGGAGACTTGGTTCGGTTTGGGAGTGTATTTTTCAAGTTTGTTGAGGCAATTCCTCATCAGGGACAAAACACTTTAGGCGATAAACAGCATCAAGATACTGACATATCGATTGTCAAACAAGTTGCGCCCGAACAAACTCGCGTCACGATACAGGACTTACTCGACCATGATAAGACTGATCAGGCGGATAAGTCAGTCCTGAAGCTACGACACAAAGATAGTCATCAACGGGCAGTTGATAAGTTACAAATTTTATTAGAAGTCAGTAAGCAGCTTTCTTCACCGGAAGATCCGGATCAACTCCTTCAGAAAATACTCGATCTGCTGTTAGAAATTATGCAGGTTGATCGCGCAGCAATCTTGATGGTGGATGAAACGAGTGGGGAACTTGAAGAAAAAGCGGTCAAATCTCGGTTGGGAATTAAAGCTGAAGACCAGTTTTACAGTACAAAAATTACTAATTTTGTCCGTCAACAGGGGAATGCAATCTTAACGGATGATGCTTGTCTTGATAAGTTATTTGAGGATTCGGTATCAATTCTCAAACAAGGTATTCATGCGGCGATGTGTGTGCCCCTTAAACCGAGAGAAGAAGTCATTGGGGTATTGTATGTTGATAATTTGTCGCTGACTGATGTGTATTCGGATGAAGACTTGGAGTTTCTGACGTGTTTAGCTAACCAAGCTGCGATCGCTATTGAAAATTCTCGCCTTTATAAAAAAATGCAATCTGAAGCGATCATGCGGGCTAAACTTGAGCGTTTTTTTCCAGCACCTGTCAGTCGAAAACTCAGGGAAGAAGGGAATTTGGAAATCGTGGATACGGAGGTAACAGCCCTGTTTGCCGATATTAGTAATTTTACAAAAATGTCTTCTCAAATGGAACCTCGTCAAGTGATTGAAATGCTCAATGAGTACTTTCAGATTATGGTTGAGGAGATTGTATTTCCTTATGAAGGGACGTTAGAAAAATATATTGGGGATGCTTTATTAGCGGTGTGGGGCGCACCGTATCAAAAACCGAATGATGTTGATCGGGCGGTGAGGGCAGCTATTCAAATGCAATGGGCGGTTTATCGTCTCAATCGTAATTGGGTCAAGCAACGCAAACGACCGATTCAAATCCATATTGGACTTAATACGGGTAAAGTTGCAGCCGGAAATATTGGTTCGGATCAACTGATTCAGTATGCCACTATTGGAGATACTACAAATGTTAGCAGTAGAATTTGTAGTCTTGCTAAAGCTGGGGAAATATTAATTTCTCAAAGTACGTTTGAAAAGCTGAATAACCGGAATCTTCCTTTAGAAAAAATGCCCCCTGTTCGGGTTAAAGGAAAGACTCAGCCATTACAACTTTATCGCCTGTTCTGGAATAAGTTTCCACCAATCGCTAGTTCAAGGCTTAAGGATTAGATTCTAGTAACGTATCTTGATACAACCTATTTCAGGGTTATGAAGTACAGTATATCCCAGCGAGATCCCCAACTTCTTGGAGAAGTCGGGGAGTGATAGTGTACCTGGTTAATTACCTTTAATCATGCCTGGGTTTATAACTAGGAACTTAGGTTAATTTAAGTCAATCACATTCTACACTTCAGGCGAGTGATTTTAGGACTCTCGCCACAGATCGAAAGCGGAGTGATCTCCACCAAAAGAATCAACGGATACTTGACGCTCTGGCATGGGTTTTAGGGGAGCATCAATGGGATTATACCGACAAGTACAAATGACAATTTCATCATAATCTCCCCCTTGAGGTGTGGGAATTTCTGGGGTGTAAACATCCACTCTTACAACTTCCCAATCGCCTTTTTTCCAGTGGGTTTTCCCTTTGGGAAACTGGGGATCGATCGCTTCTTCCACCTGTATAAATACGGGGGGACGATAGCCAACTTCGGGAATGCCGCGATCGCTGTAATTAAAATGCTCGGCTAGGATTTTGGTTAGGGAACCCGTATGTGAAAAAGAGCGTTCGAGCGATCCCGGTTGACCTTTATCTGCTCTAAAAATAATCCATTTACTCATCTTCATCAATCTCCCAGTCGGCATCAGTTTCATTAAACGGTCGAGGAAACTCAGTTTTTCCATCAAATACGCAATCTACGGGCAAAGTTCTATTGCCTGACGGCTCAATATCTACCAAATCCCACCCATTCCGCTTTGCCATCTCTTCGCAGTGGCTATCACTAGCTGCAAGATGTCTGGATTTATCTTCTTCTGGGTCATATCTGGGTTTTAACATACTAATTAAGCGATTCTGTAGTTTGGCTTCATGTTTTGGGAAGTGGTAGGGATAAAGAGCGATATTTTCTTTTAAAGCAATAAATGACCTTACAATCAATTATTGTCTGCTTTCACTTTAGCTAGCTTGAGCAAATTTTCGCTGGGAAACAGCCTGGGGGAAAACTCCCTATAGGTAAGCTTCGATCGCATCACACGCTGTACCTACCCCATCTTCCCTTCGTACCTGATCCCTTACTTCCGCACATCTAACAGCATATTTTGAGTCAAAAAGCAAGTATTTTAACTCAGTCGCAATCCGATCCGCAGTACAATGATGACGAGGGATGGTTCGCGCTACACCCAAACGTACTAAACGTGCGGCATTATCAGGCTGATCGTAGGCATGGGGTACAATGAGCATCGGACGACCCGATCGCAACGCTTGTGCCGTTGTCCCAACACCGCCATGATGTACAATCGCTGCCGCATTCTTAAATAATTCTGAGTGAGGAGCATACTCAACCGCCATTACTCCCTCTGGTAAGGACTCCAAGGATCGAGGCACTCCTTGCCCTATCAGTAATATCGCTCGATAGCCTAACTTCTGAGCCGCCGCCGCCCCTTCCTGATAAAAATTACCAGCCGTCCATACCGCCGTTGAACCCAAGGTGAATACAATGGGGGGTGAGCCTGCTTGCAAAAACTCGATTAATTTAGAAGATAGAGTATCCCCATTATGAGAATTATACAACGGAAAACCTGTAATGCAAGTTTGGGGAGGCCAATCCGGTTGAGCTGCCCCTAAAACAGAGGAGAATAAAGCGAGGACTAGATGAGGAGAATGCTGACCTTCAAACACCGGATCAGAGTCTGGCGCTAGACCCAGTTCAGCTCGTAATTGTCGAATGGGCGCACTCCACAGGCGGGTTTGCCATCGGATACGTCGCATTTGGGTATCACTGGCGACTAACTCTAAAGCCCGTTCCCACGGTGAAAGAGGGACATTTAGGGTATAGTCAGAAGTCGTTAGTAGAGAGGAAAAACCTTCCTTGTCCCCCTTGCCCCCCTTGTCCCCCTTGTCCCCCTTGTCCTCCAAGTCTTTCCTATCTACTATCTTTGACGGCAACTGGGTATGAGGTGCATCAGACTTTCGTTATAGATCCAG
>DNGI01000413.1 GCA_003486645.1 Cyanobacteria bacterium UBA11370
ATTAGACCTCTTGCATAAATCCATAAAACCCCTCCCCAGCCCTCCCCTACAAGGAGAGGGAGCAAGCTTTTTTCCCCCCGCATCGGGGGGATTAAGGGGGGTCACTTCGACTTTTGCAAGAGGTTCATTGTATAACTGATACAGGAATCTAGATGTGGAACAGTTTATGATGTCGAGGTCATCACCCACAACAAAATTTTACCCCTCACCCCCGCACTACGTGCCGCTACGTTAACACCCTCTCACCCTTCAATCTTTTTTATTGTTATTCCTGTTGCGATCGCGCTACCGTAGGTTTCATAATTATAGCTTCAAAGGGTACAATACCCATTTTTTCACTATTAATTGAACGAGCGGCTTGTAGGGATAAATCTAGACTTCTACCAGAGACATAAGGACCGCGATCATTAATCCGAACGATCACACTATGACCATTTTCGAGATTTCTGACCTTTAGATAGGTATTGAAGGGTAAAGTAGGATGAGCGGCGGTAAGTTCGTGTTGATTGTAAGTTTCCCCAGTAGCCGTCATTCGCCCATGAAAATAAGGTCCGTACCAAGACGCTAATCCCTCAATTTTACTGGATGTTTCTGCTAATTCATGAATTCGTTTCTGGGCTTCTGCCAGCTTTAAAGGTTCTTGTCCCAAAGCCAGACGGAGGTTATTTGCCCATTTTATGGCTAGTAGTTCTCGATTCTCCACTAAATTTTTAGCGAGAGTATCGTCAATTTTAAACCAAAGGCGATCGCCAATGTTAATTCCCGGAATTCCATCCAAAAGTGACGCTTCAATCGATAATGTTTTCCCTTCTGAATCGGATGGGTAACAGGATAATTGTTTGAGAGATTGAGCCATCAAATTCGCTTGCTGCTGAGTAGGAAATTGAGCGATCGCCTTTCCTTTTGCCCAAACTTGAAACTGCTCCCCTTCACGAGAAGTAGGAGCAGTACTAGTTCGCTTTTTAAAGAATTGAGAATAGTGCCAAAACCCTCGATTAAACCCTCCTCCCGTGCTATTTTTTTTATTTCTAAGTCGCTCTTCAGCCTGGGTACTAACCACCTCAACTGACTCAACAAATGCCTTTTGCTCGGAGTTAATCCGCTGATGCCAAGGTAACAAATTCTGCATAACCTGCAAAAGTTGCTGGGACAGACTGACGTTTGATAATGTATGGGCAGATCGATTTTCTCGTGTAGATCCAGCTTTTGATTTAACGGATTGAGATTCTTGTTTTGAGTCTAATTGTGGGGGACACGCTGCTTTTTTAGTAGCATTTTGTTTAAATTGAGAGCCTAAAATTGCTGGTGGGGGTTGAGTACGAAACTGAAAAGTATCTGCACTCATTTGAAACCCTCGATTCGGGAAAGTAGTGTTAGAAGAGTGAAAAGACCAAACTCCTGAATCAAGCTGTGTTAGCACAAAACGAGGATGGGGAAGTTCAATAGGACTGCTTACAACGGAAAAAACCTTAGTAGGTAAAGCACTAACAATAGAATCAGGCACTTTCAATACACCCTGACTGGAAGCAAGGAAACAGCTAACCCAGGAAGTCATCCAAACAAGTCCGAAAAATGGCATGAGTCGTGATAGTGTGAGGTAGAATGCACTTGGCTAGTTATCAGTCATAGATTATACCGATATCTGGGATCAATCGATCTGTCTTGAGGATGAGTGTGTTCAAAGGCGAGACTTTAAACAGTGATTTATGGGATGAGTTTTAGGTGTAAAGAGGGGGAAAGGTTAAAGGGGAAAGGGAGAGTTCAACAAACTTTTTCCCTTCCTCCTTACCTTTTTTCCTACCCACTCTCTGTAACTTGATTTGAGGCAATGGGTATAAGAGTTCAGGAATTGAGGAGGAAAAAATTAATGAAGGGGCTGAATTTTTATATTGTTGATGTTTTTGCTGTAGACAAATATACGGGCAATCAGCTTGCTGTCTTTACAAATGCTAGTGGAATTTCTGCCGCTCAGATGCAATTGATTGCTAAAGAGATTAATTATTCCGAAACAACCTTTATCACTTCTGCTGAACTCAAAAATGGAGGGTATGATGTTCGCACTTTTACGCCCAAAAAAGAACTCCCGTTTGCAGGACATCCCACTTTAGGCACTGCCTATATTATTCAACAAGCACTAATTAACCACCCGGTTGAAACCGTTAACTTAAATTTGAAAGTTGGTCAAATTCCGGTAACTTGGCATTATGGTGAGGATGGGAGTGAGGTCTTATGGATGCGTCAAAATCCACCGACTTTCCATCAAATCTTGAACGCAGATGACTTAGCACCTGTATTAGGTTTAGACCGAGATGAAATTGATGATCGCTACCCTATCCAAGAAGTATCAACGGGTGTTCCGTTTATTATTATTCCCTTAAAAACTCACAAATCTCTTCAGCAAATTAGAGTAAATAAAGAGCGATATTTTGAATTTGTAAAGAATACCCAAGCGAAAGAAATATTAGTCTTTTGTCCAGAAACCTATGCCCCAGAAAATGATTTAAGTGTCCGTGTATTTGCGGAATCTTTAGGTATTCCAGAAGACCCAGCAACCGGAAGTGCAAATGGATGTCTAGCAGGGTATCTGGTTAAGTATTCTTACTTTGGCAATCAACCTGTAGATGTTCGGGTTGAACAGGGATATGAAATTGGTAGACCCTCGTTGCTATTACTTAAAGCTAGTCAAAATCAGGATACTATAGATGTATCAGTGGGCGGTAAAGTAGTGATGATTGCTAGTGGAGAATTTTTTTAAGTAAGAAATTAGGCTTTATTACAGAGATAGTCAACTTAGTCTATCTTCAGATAGGGTGAGTTAAATTGTTGTGTTTGTATCTGTTAGTTTATTATTTTGTGTAATGATTTGAGTGAGAGTGGTGAAGACGCGATCGCAATTCGGTGCAGCTTGACGTACTTTCACTACATCCATGAGTTCTAGTAGTTTTGAAGCGTGTTGTATTTTTTGATAGTCTCCTTTCGATGTATCGCGGGTAGCTGCTTTCAGACTAGGTTCTAGGGAATCTTTATCAATCGTTTCTACATTAGGATTTTTGGAGATTGCATTTTCTTTAAATCCTTTGCCGTAAAATTTTTTTAAGGCTTCAATATCGGCAATAAACCAAGCTTCGATTGCTTGAACCATTAAATAACAATGAGTATCATCAACGCCAGGTAATTCCCAATTATCTTGCTCTTTCAAATGTTCCCAGGGATCTTTTTTAAGAGGCGCTTCTGAGTCAACAAGTAGGACATTAAAGGCATCTGGAAAATCTGCTAAAGCATTTTTGAAAGACTTGAACGTATTATTACGAGAACCACAAACAATGATATCCCACTTGATTCGCTGACTCCGTGCCATCTGCACGATGTCTTTTAGGAAGCTACTAAATCCTTGCCGAATTTTTCTTTTTGTATCTCTATCATCTCCACCTCCTTCAATGTAAATACGAATCTCTTTTACCATTGTGTTCCACCAATTTCACCCATACTCCAAAGTTCACCCAACGAATAATCTTCTAGCCATTTTTTAAGTCGTTCAGGATCAAGACGGCGCAGATGAGTTCCTAAATCATCTCGTTCACAAACTACAACTGATTCAGGAGGAAGTGATGAAACTAGTGCCTCAGAATGGGTTGTAACAATTAATTGGGTTCGCTGAGAAGCTTCGATTAGCAAATCAGCAATAGTAGACATCATATCCGGATGTAATCCAATTTCTGGTTCTTCAAGGCAGATGAGAGGCGGTAGAATTGGGTGGCAAAGCAAAGCTAACAAGCAAAGATATCGAATTGTACCATCTGATAAGCGAGTTGCAGGAATTGGCTGGCTTAAATATTGCTCACGCAAAAATATTTGTATTGTTCCTCCTTCAATTTTAAGGGAAATATCTGTAACTTGGGGGTAAATTTTTTTAAGTTTTTCAACAATTTCTTGAATGAAGCTTTGATTTCCTAATCGGTATTGTAAATCATTAATAACTAGGGCTAAGTTGCTACCATCTTCTGCCAAAGCAGCTACTGCTGAATCTAATTTTAGGGGTTGTCTGGGTGGAGTATAAGGGGTTATATTCCACAGACGATAAAAGCAAATCATGGGAAAGGAATAACCCAGATAGGTAATTTCTGGATATTGGTACGGTTCCCTAATCTGAGACAAGATAGACTGACTATAATTGAATCCTCCAAAACCGTGAGTAGCCGAATTAAGAGGAATTGAAGTTCTAGTTACACTTGTACTAGCTGGAGGCTCAGTCGGAGTTATAGCATTAACAACTGGAGAACCATTTTGGAAACGGTAGAAAAAATCACCTGGAAAACTTGGTTGTTCATTTTCTATAACCTCATCTGTAATTGCCAGAACTTGATTACGCATGGTGAAACTGAGTTGATAACGCAAAGGCATAGTTCCCCAAGGAGAATCTAAAATTGCTTCTATCTTGGCTATTGGAATATCTTTCTCACCTTTCCAAAGCCACTCACTGACACCTCCCCCTGTATAAATCAGACTATTCAAATCTTGTGGTTTGTGGCACGTTCCCCGCAAAAGTCTAATCGCTTCAATTAAATTAGACTTTCCAGACGCATTAGCACCAATCAACACATTCAGAGGTTGCAGTTCAATTTCTTCTCCTTCACTGCCATAGGAAAGTAAGTTTTTCAATCGCAGGGTGTGGATAAATCGTTTACCTTCCACATCAACCTCCTGTACAAAGTTTGATATTCTTTCATTATGGCACTTAGAGGAAATTCGGAAAGGGCGATCGCTTCCGAATGCTCACCAATTGTAATTTTAAAAGCTCACTACTACCGCAATGCGATCGCAAAAGTAATCAGAAATTGCCGATAAGTCTCGGCTTGCTTCAATAATAATGACTAAGCGGTTCATACTCTCGCTGCTCTGGCTTGTTGTACTTTATTCAAGTCATCAACCAAGTAAGCGATCGCCAAGCATCCCAACCGAGGTATCACCTAACCACTATAGTCGTTTAACCCCGCCTCTTTCATATAACTCAATAACCAATTCGCAGCGGTAGCACGACGAGTTTGTCTTGGTCCAAATTCACCTATTTTATATCCTTTAAAACCTAATTGTTCTTTTAATAACTGTTTATTGGCTTGGGGGATAGAACGAGTCAATTTAACCGTTGCAGGGCGACTTTCAATAAAGTTTGGTGGTTCCGGATACTCCTCTTTCCATTCAGGCAAAACCTCTGTACTCTCCCAGGTATTAGTCTCTGAGTTATAGCGATATCCCAGACAATTCCAGACCAGTTTATTCACAGTATCATCATCAATATCTTCATTCAAAATTGCCCAAATCGTTTCTGTATTCAGCGGTGGTAGTTCAGACATAATTTGTTATCTTTGATGGGTTTATCAAGAAATAAGGTGTGCCCTAACATATTTTAAATACTATAATATATTAGAAGTATGAGAAGGCAAGAATCATGATTTCTCAATCCCAGTTGACCTGGACATAACATCTTGATAGGCCTGAATCATTTGGAGTGCGATCGCATCCCAACTATAATTTTTTAAGGCATAATTCCTAGCATTGAGTCCTCGTCGCTTCTGCTCATTGACATCAGCAAGGGCATTCTGTAACTGTTGAGTTAAAGCCTCCACTTCACAAGGACAAACCCATCCCGCCTCAGCCCCCTTGACTTCTTGCCAGATATGTACTTGGTCAGAAATTACCACAGGTTTCCCAGCAACCATCGCTTCTGCCACGGCAATACCAAAGTTTTCATAGTAAGAGGGTAGGACAAACACATCAGCATCTTGTAATAAACTGGTTTTCAACTCACCCTTAACAAAACCTGTAATTCTGGTGCATGACGTAAGGGGAGAAGCCTTAATCTGTTCTTTAATTTGATTGTAATAATTTGGATCTTGAGGATTTTCTCCGGCTAGAACAAACTGAAAATCTATTCCTGCTTCTAACAGTCTTTCAAGTGCTGGAATTAGCAAATTCAATCCTTTTTTCGGGTCAATCCGAGACATAAATAGCACCAAAGGTAGGTCATTAGAAATTCCCCACTTAGCCCGTGCTTGACCTTTTGTAGACTCCTCTGGTAGCGTTACACCCAACGGAATTACAATATCTGGTGCATGAGTTCCAAAGCGTTCTGAAATTTTTGCCTCTTGCCCACTCGTGAAGTGAATTCCTGCTGCCCCAGCTAAATTAGGTCGTTCTAACAATAACCCATAAATTTGTTTCAACACCTTTTTCTTCCGTAAATCTGCGGGATCAAGTGTACCCAAGGGGCGTAATAAATAGGGTAACTTTTGCTGTCTTGCAATTGTTGCTGCTGCTGTACTTACTGGCGAAAAAAGTGCATGAATATGTGCCAAATCAAATTCTTTGGCATTATCCCATAACCACCGCAACAGGCTTACGGAAAACTTGTAGCGTCGGAAGGGAGAACAACGGAAGTATCTGATCTGATAGCCATCCTGGGGTACGGGTTGATTCAATGGCACATCTAAAGGCAGTTGTCCAGTATCACCATTCGAGTCGGTTGTCAGGATTGTAACATCAATCCCTTGAGAGGCTAAGGCTTTTGAAAGTCCCAATACCATCTGGCTAGGGCCACCGTAGACTAGGGAAATGGAGGGGACGATTTGGAGAATTTTTAGAGGTTTGCTCACAGGGTCATAGTTGGGTTAATATACCATGAATTATATTCAATAATAAATTAGGAAATCCGTGTAAATCTACTATAATTTCGCCACTGCCAATACAACCGCAGGTCAAAGGGAGTCTCCTTTACTAAACTTAAATATACCTGACTATAACAATGAATACTGACAAGTATCTTCACTTCGAGTTAGGTGAAATAGCTCTTCTTATTTTTGTTTTGATTCCATTGTATAGCTCTTCAAAGAATAGATTCCAGAAATAGCCATATTGTGGAAACCGTTTGATTAGTAGACCCTCTGTAAGTACAAGAAGTCGAATTGTTTTTAATGAGTAGGGTCTAACTATATATCTTATCTGACCTGGCTCAGGCATCCAATGGCCTATGTGACTATCTTTTTGAAAGAATTTAGCTTGAATAAATAAGCCCAAAGCTCTATCTAATCCCCATAAAGGGAGCCACGTTAACAACTCAGCTAATCTCATAGTTTGGGTCAAATCAATCAGTGTGTCCTTAACGAGTTGAGTTTTCCAAATACTATTATTAAAAGGTTCAACATGAGCGCCATGGATATCCTTTCTTTTTGCATAAGACCACAGAGCAACTTTAATATCCAAAGGATTCTCTAAAGGAGCAATGGGAAGTTCTAGTAAATTTTCATCCTTTTCCCCCCTTTTCTTTGAGACATTTAATTTGTTAATATCAGGCAGGTCTTGCCAAGGTCTTGTTATTTTTTCTTGATCTAAATAATCAATTTTTTCTTTGTAGAGACGTAGTAACCAACTTTGAGGGAAGTTTTTAAAGTATTCCTTTGTTAGATCCAGTATATGAGGATGCAAAAAATCATCATCATCTAAAGCGATAACGTATTCACCTGAGACATTGAGAAGTCCTATTGCTCTTTGAGGTGTTTCGCCTTTATAAAGACTGTATAAGATTTTCACTCTCGGATCTTCTATGGGAGGAGCAGTAGCGCCCGGAGGATAAACTAAGATAAATTCAACTTCACCCTGGATGGAGAGCAATTGCTGTAACCAGTATTCAGAAAAGTTACCCACCGTAGGAGTGACTATAGATAATATCGGTTGCTTTAACATAATTTATTTTTTTATCATAAACAAAAAATATTACACTAGAAGATAGTTGTACCGATTAAAGGTAATTGAATTTGACTTTTTGTGTAATCTTCAGGAATACCGATATCAATAAAGTAATTTGATGAAATAAAGCCGTAAATTTTAATTTGATTTGAATAAGGTTTTAAAAAATCTTCTTCAAACGAAAATTTATCAGGTAAATTAAAAGTTTCAAGTATCTTTTTTCTGAGAATATAAATTCCACCATTGATATATCCCTTGTCTTTCATCTGTTTTTCTTGAAATTCCATAACTTTATAGTATTTATCTAGTCTTATATTGTTATAACGCTCAAAATTAGTTAAAGGTTTTAATGCTAAAGTTATATCTGCATCTTTATTAAAATGAAAATCGATCATTTGATGTAAATTAGCGTTAAATAACGTATCTCCGTTAATAATTAAAACTTGTTCCGTCTTTGTTTGACTTAAAGCAAGCTTAATCCCACCACCTGTTCCTAATGGAGTATCTTCTACTACATAAATTAAATGATATGATTTATAGTTATCGCCAAAATGATTAATGATTTTCTGATATTCATAGCCGACTGAAACGATAAAAGTATTATTAATATCTTGCCTAATTAAATAATCAAACAGATATTCTAAAAATGGTCTATTAGCTACCGATGCCATTGGCTTGGGTAAACCTTTTACGACTGTTCTTAGCCTTGTTCCTAGACCACCAGCGAGAATAATAATATCCATCGAGATACCTCAAAGTTTTGAGTCTAAACAACCTTAGTCTTTGAAGAGTTAGCCTGAAAAATCAGCTTTTTGGCTATACTGTCCATGCTTGTGTTCCATATTTAGTAAAATGAAAATTAATAACCTGTCCCCCTTGTTCTGTAAGAGCATTGACTATCTCTACCTTTTTAGCAGGATTTACCATAAACATAATAAACCCTCCTCCCCCAGCACCTGTTATTTTTCCTGAATAAGCTCCAGCGTCCCTTGCTACTTGGTAAAGTTTGTCGATTTGAGAATTACTAATTAAACTCGATAGTTTCTTTTTGGCTTCCCAAGAGGTTTTGAAAATTTCAAATATTTTAAAAAAATCGGCTTTTAGAAGTGATTCTTTCAAAAGAAGAGCTTCCTTTCTAAGCTGATGAGTGGCTTGTATTGCTTGCTCATTTTTATCTTTAATATTTTGAACTTGATTTTCAATGACTAGAGCCGAAGAGCGGGAAATTCCTGTATAACACAATATTAACGAAAGTTCTAACTCATTAATTATCCAATTTTTTATTCTAAGAGGATTAACAATTACTCGATCTTTTTCATAAAACTCTATAAAGTTAAACCCTCCAAAAGTGGCTGCATACTGATCTTGTTTTCCGCCAACCAATCCTAAATCGATCCGTTCTATCTGGTAGGCTAAATAGGCAATATCGTATTCACCCAGAGGCAATTTCAGCATCTCTGCATAGGCTTTGATCATTGCCACTACAAGAGTTGAAGATGAACCCAATCCAGAACCAGCAGGCGCATCAGAGAATGTTGTTACTTTAAGTGTTAAAGGTTTTGATTGATTAAATTCTTCTATGAGGCGATTGTAGACAGCTTTATGGAGGTCGAGAATGCCATTATAGTTTAAGGGAAATTGCAAGCTTTCAGTTTCTATTTCGCCCCGATCTGTTGCCACAAAGACCACTTTTTCTTCTTTTATTTGTTCAATCGTACAATAGGCATACAAATCTATGGTGGCATTCAAAACGTAACCTCCATGAAGACTGCAATAAGGCTCTACATCAGTTCCTCCACCACCTAATCCTAATCTTAAAGGAGCTTTGGTTCTAATAATCATATTTATTCTAAATGTTTATTTGAAAATGACTCCTTCAGATAAACCCATTTGAGCTTGATCCTGCTAAGGAAATATTGCTCTTTCTATAGCTAGACAAATAGTGTGAAGGACTAAAGTATGGCACTCTTGAATGCGAGGAGTGCTTAAGGTAGGTATCATTAGGCAGTAATTTACTTTCTCAAAAAGCGCTAATCCATTAGCTCCAGTCAGACCAACTGTTGTAATTTTTCTTTTTTGGCAAACCTCGATCGCTTGATGTATGTTTAAAGAGTTTCCTGATGTAGAAATCCCAATAAAAACATCCCCCGGATTCCCTTCAGCTTGTATCTGTCTACTAAAAATACTATCATAACCATAATCATTAGCGATCGCTGTCAAGCTCGCTATATCACTATTTAATACTCTAACAGGTAACGGAGGTCTCTCTTTTAGAAATCGTCCATGAAGCTCTCCTCCAAAATGTATAGCATCTGCGGCACTACCTCCATTGCCAGCTATTAATACTTTATTATTGAGTTGATAAGCTTTTATGCATATCTCACAAATTTTTCCAATAATTTCTATGTATTGTGGATTTGTTAGCAAAAGCCTTTTCAGGTTATAAGCTTCTTCAATTTCATTCTGTATTAAACTATACAATGGCTTAGAAAAATATAATAGATTGGGTTGATCCATTATTTGTTGTATCTTGTTCATAGCCAGTTTTCCTTGTCGTTGACCTAGGATTTCTAGAGTAGTAATAAGTCTAGGGTTTATTGCAAAGCAGTCTAATACAAATTTTCAAGTTAAAACTAGTTGATTTGCAAAAATTCACAAAAAAATACAATAAACTACAATAGGATATAAATTAATAAGAAATGCTCAAACCAGCGTTATTTCTTGATCGAGATGGGGTAGTCATTGATTATATTCCCTATCTGAGCAAACCAGAGCAAATAAAAATTCCTGATGGAGCGGGTGAAGCCTTAAAGCAATGGCAAGATGCAGGTTATAGGCTTATCCTAATAACTAATCAATCAGGGGTTGAGCGTGGCTATTTTACCTTGAATGAGCTAGAAGCAGTCCACAGGCGAATTATCAATGAGTATCAAAAATTCGGAGTAGATTTTCATGATATACTGACTTGCCCGCACCATCCTTCCAAAGGATGCCAGTGTCGCAAACCTTCCCCTTATTTAATACTTGAAGCCTCTAAAAAGTATCGCATTTCAATTTATCAATCTTTTTTGATTGGTGATTCTGCCAGTGACTTAGAGTGCGCTATTCGATCCGGTTGTCAGCCAGTATTGTTATTAACGGGTCGGGGAAAATATACCGTTCAACAAATTGACAACTATCCCGTTAAAATTCCTGTTTATAATAAACTGTCGCAAACTGTCGAATTATTATCAAAAATCCGTACTGAAGTTGAATCATGAGAATTTTAATGCTATTTTGCAATAATTTTCCTTATCCACCTACTCGTGGTGCTACTGAGGGTAGAACTTTTAATTTACTTAAGTACTTACACCAACACCATGAAGTAACCCTATTTGCTAGACGAATTGAAAATATTACTGATACAGAAGTAGAAGAATTAAGAAGCTTTACCAGTCATCTAGTTTTATTCCCCCCCCGTGAAATCAACCGTACCCAAAAAGGACGGGTTGGAGTAATCAGTAAAGCATCGCGTTTTATGAAGGGACTCTTTCAAATGACACCTGTGAGTGTTCTCAGTTATTATTCACCAGAAATTCAGAGCAAGATTGATGAGTATGTAGATCAAAAAAAGTGCGATTTGATTCTGTGCGCTCAAAGCATCAGCGAAGTTTTTATTCGACCAGAATATAGGCAGCAAGTAAAAACTATTGTCGATATTCACAGCTCAATTTATGGGTGGGTACGCAATCATTTAGAAAAAGGAGCTTCAGAATATCCATTAAGGGATTTCTTATATTTACCCTTACTTTATCGCTATGAACAACGGTATTGTGCTAAATTTTCTAGACTAGTAGCCACTACTGAGGAGGATCGCCAACAATTGTTAAAAATTTCCCCCAATGCACAAATTGCGCTAGTTCCCAATGGTGTAGATCTAGAAATGTTTCCCTGTCGTCCTCAAGATCCGGGAGGACATAGTTTGATTTTTGTAGGGTCTATGAGTTCTACTCATAATATTGATGCTGTCTGTTTTTTTGCGTTAGAAGTCTTTCCCAAAATCCAACAAAAATATCCAGATGCTACTTTTAGTATTGTCGGAGCAAAACCTGGATCAGACGTTCTAGAACTTAGTCAGAATCCCGGTATCATTGTTACGGGTACTGTTCCTTCAATTGTCGATTATTTACACCAAGCAACTGTTTGTGTAGTTCCCTTACGAGTAGGATTGGGGATTAAGACCAAAACTTTAGAATCAATGGCAACGGGTATTCCTATTGTTGCTAGCCATCGTGGTTTAGAAGGGCTAACAGTGGATGGAGAAGGAGTCCCTTTGCGGGCAATCCGGGCGAATAAAATAGAAGACTATGTAGAAGCGATCGCTCAACTATTTGAAGATGCTGTTCTCCGTGAACAACTCTCCCACAATGGACGAGCAATGATTGAATCAGAGTACACTTGGGAACGGGCAGGTCAACTTTATGAGCAGGTATTTTTAAACTAAACAGATCAGAATTAACGTCTGTAGTTGATTGTCAATATTAGGGGATAGCATAACCATGAAAATACTACTGGTAGGAAATTATATTAATGATCGACAAATAAGTATCAATCGGTTTATTAGTTTAATCGAAAAAGGGTTGAACAAAATAGGACATGAAGTTTGTCGAATTCAAATAACGCCTGTTTTGGGGAAATTTAAGCCTTCTGTTAGGGGTTGGGGAAAATGGCTTGGCTACATTGATAAGTTTCTAATTTTTCCTTTCCAGCTTCGGCAATATATAGATTGGGCAGATATTGTCTGCATCTGCGATCAAGGTTTTTCCTACTACACCGGATATTTACGCAATAAAACCCATTTGGTTATTTGTCATGACCTTTTAGCGATCAGATCGGCTTTAGGTGAAATTCCAGAGAATCCAACGTCTTGGACTGGACGACAATATCAATCCTTGATTTTCAAGGGGTTGAAACAAGCTCAATATATAGCTTGTTCTTCAGAAGCAACTTATGCTGATGTTTTACGTTTGACCCAAATAAATCCGAATCGAGTGACAGTGATTGAAGATTGTTTAAGTGAACAGTATGAACAGATGGCCAGAGAAGAAGCACTAACCAGAGTTTCTAAATTTAACATAAACCTGGATTCACCGTTGCTGATCCATGTTGGCGGAGATCAATGGTATAAAAATCGGTTAGGTCTACTTACTATCTTTAATTATTTAAGATCTCAACCCGATATGGGAAACATCCAATTGGCTATGATTGGTAAACCGTTATCTCAAGAGATGCACCAATTTATCACTATTAATAATTTACAAAAACACGTCATTGAAATAGTCACACCTTCTGATGATGACTTGCGGGCGTTTTATTCAATCGCAACTGCACTAATATTTCCTTCATTAAAAGAGGGATTCGGCGTTCCAGTTATTGAAGCTCAAGTTTGTGGATGTCCAGTTTTTACATCCAATCGTTCCCCTCTAACCGAAATTTGTCGAGATGCAGCAGTTTATTTTGATCCACAAGACCACCAATCAGCAGCAAAAATCATAGCTGAAAATCTTCTTAATCATGAAAAAATGAGACAGCTAAAGCAGCAAGGCTTTATCAATGCTGATAGATTTAGTTTTCAAAGAATGATAGAATCTTATGACAAACTATTTAAACAAATCCTAGATGCAGCTAATTCTTCATCCTCAACGAAAACAGCGATTAATTAGGGTTAAACTAGACTATTTTAGCAGTGGACTGGGAATAAATATCAAACTCGGACTGATTCAAAATCATACGAGCAAGGTTTTATAAAAATCCAACAACTGCTTTGCTAACGCCTTATTAGTATATCGCTTCATCGTCCGTTCATAACCTAACTCAGCCAGCTTTTCGCCTAATTCGGGTTGCTCCATCAAGGATACCAAACAACTCCGTAAAGCTTCTACATCTCCTTCCGGAAATACTAAACCAGCGTCTTCAATGACATGAGGAATTTCTCCAGAATCAGACCCAATCACTGGTACTTTAGATGCCATTGCTTCAATCAGCACATGACCAAACTGTTCTTTCCAACCCACAGCGGTTAACGTTTTAAATTTATAGTCAGTTTCTGACGGTAAAACTAGGGTATTCATCACATTGATGTAGTGAGGTACTTCATCATGAGGAACACTCTCAACCAAAATTATCCGATCTTTAATCCCCCACTCAGCCGCTTTTTCCATTAGTACTGACTGTAAGGAACCACGCCCTAATAGCAACCATTTCCAAGGGCGTTCTTTTATACCTGCTAATGCTTTTGCTAGTGTTAATAATCCTTTTTCTTCAACAAAGCGCCCAACAAATCCTACTACAAACTCATTCGGTTGAATTCCCAATTGATTTTTTAATTCTGGCTGTTGTTGAGGACGAAATAAATGTTCATCTACGCCTAATTGAGGCATTACAATAAATGAACCGTGGTAATTATGGTGTCGCAATACATCTACCGCATCTTGATTACCAGCAACCAACCCATGGGTATGGCGTAAATTATACTCATGCAGCAAAGATAGGGGAAATTTTACCTCATAGGGCAGATTCCACCACGTAAAGAAAACATTTTTTGCTTTCAATCCTAAGAACTGATTCAGGGTAATTAACTGGGCATAACCTAATGCCTTAGCCCCTTGTTCTACCTGAATAATTTGAGGTTTAAATTGTTTTAGTAATTGAATAATATCCGCCCCAAAAGTGAGCAATCCCTGATTATTTTCACTAAAATTAGAGATAGGAACTACCCGGAACGAACCGTCCTGACGGGGCTGAGTTTCAATAATCTTATTCTGGACACCACCTGGTCGCCAGCGACGTGGCACAACTACAGTTACTTCAATATTAGGTTCCAAGTGAGCCAATTCCCGAAGCTTCTCGCAGTTGAGATCTACAATATAGGTGTGGCTGGCGACTAAAATTCTCATGGTATTTGTTGTTTGTTGTTTGTCGTTTGTCGTTTGTTTTTTGCTGGTGGTTCAATAACAAATAACTAACTACTCATAATTCCTTACAAATAACTAACAATCAACAACCAACAACTAAGGATTATCTAATTCACTATAAACTTGACCTTTATCCCAACTGGATTTAATCATTGTATTGAGGGCATCAAAGAAGCCTAAACTATAGAAACCTGATCGGCTGATAATTTTAATTGGGGAACCACTTTTATTACAGGGAGGATTTCCTAAAACGTGACAATCAAAAAGCTTAACGAATAACCGTAACTGCTGAGTGGGAGTGAGATTTTTCATCGCCATCAGGAAGTGGTTGTGATAGAACGTGACTTGATACTTGAGCGATCGCGTACTAATATCATGACACCCTCCAGTCTCTTCTGCTAAGTGTACTAAATAAGCGGCTGGGTCATACCAAATTTTGTATCCTGTTTTGCGTAATCGCAAGCAAAAATCTGATTCTTCTCTTACTGCACTTCCGCGAAACCGTTCGTCAAACCATACTCCATGTTTGGTAAAAATTTCTCGACGGTAGGACATATTACATCCTCTCGCTGAAATGACCCACTGAGGTTTAATCGTATGCACTAAATCAATATAATACCAAGCAATTCCAGCATCCATCGCTTGGGGGGGTAACTCCTCCACTTGACGTTTAAGTTTAAGTTGGGGCAGCATTTTTACGAGTTCTTCTCTTACATCTTCCCCTTCTTTCCAGTTTCCGGTTTCTGATAACTTCATTTTGTCAAAAACTCGCCCCGCTACTGCCCCAAGTTCCGGTTTATTATAGTTACGTGCATGGGCTTCTAAATACCCTGGTGGCATGATAATATCATCATCAATAAATACTAAAATTTCTCCTGATGCACGCCGCACTCCGTAATTTCTTGCTCCTGGTAAACTTGCCCAATTCACCCGATACCAACTTATCTTTTTATCGTTAGTCAGTTGTTCTAAATAAGCTTGAGTTTCGGGTTCGTGGGTTGGAGTTTGATCGACTACTAAAATTTCAAATGATGGATAGTCTTGTTCAAGAACGTTTGCCAGGGTGTCCCGCAATAGTTTATCCCGTGAGGGTGCATTAGGGCCATAAGTGGGAATAATTACGGAGATTGAGGGCAGAGTCATAGTCGGTGATTAATTTAGGTTCGATTTACCGTCTTGTAAAAGGATTAAACTGAATGTTTGGGCATTTTTTCCATTAGTTTTCCTAAACAAGACTCTAATTTAATGAAGGCAATCACATAGAGAGTTAAAAGGCTGGTTGTAGTCATTATAGATAATAAAAGCCTGAGATAGGGATTAAAGTCTATCTGGTTCACGAGATAAGGAAGTAAAACAAAATATAGGGGTTGATGAATTAGATAGATTTGATAAGAATAAACCCCCATGATAGAAAAAATGCCAAGGGTATAAATTGGAAGTTTATAGTGAGATAAAAATTCAAATATCCAATAGCAAATCAATAAAAACAATGGAGAGAATAGGATATCAAATCCTATCATATATAAAATATTGATTTTCTGAATGATAAAAAATGAATAAATCGCAAGTCCAACGATAAAAACACTAATTGATGTTACTATATCAACCTTCCTAAAGGATTGATGTTCAAAATAAGTAAATCCCCAATACAAGCCAAGGCATAGCTGAAAAAAATAACTCCCTAAAAAATTATTCTGTAATAAAAACCAGAAGATACTTGAATCTTGGATGAAGAGTAAACAAGCGATTTTGCTGGTCAATCCTACGACGATCCCTAAAATTAAAATCAATAGTCGCTTACTCTGAGAAATAGAGAAAATTAGAGGAGTTACCAAATAAGCCTGTAGAATCACCGAAAAAAACCAAAACCCTGGATTAATTGTTTTAAATCGTTGATATCCTGGCCACCCAATGACAATAAGTACAAAATCAACTATTGATTTTATCCCTATTTTGGTAAACAAATAATAAAGCAAAAGAGTTAGCCCTATAGCCAACCAGTAGGTTGGGTAAAGCCTAATTAATCGTTTTTTCAACCATTGCCACCAATTCATTTCAAGGAATGAACGAATTTTTCCAGAATGGAGTAGAGAAGCAAGTGTATAGCTAGTGTTAAATCCAGCGATTACAAAAAATATGTCTACGGCTGCATATCCTAAACGCGCACCATTTCTATCTAAAATTTGAACTAATCCAAGGCGATCTGGATAGTTTTGAAAAAAATGAAATAAAACAATTCCTAATATTGCCAAACCTTTAGTCTGATCAACCCAGTGCAAGCGCTTTTTTGAAGTTGGATTTAAATTGGACATTGAGGCTTTTACTGATTTAAGTATTGATCGGTGTTTTACAACAAAATATTATTTTTTGACTAACTTGATGCTGCACCAACGGGTCGTTTTTTCCCTCCCTTTGTATTTTGTTTCTTTGTTGGTTCTGGTTCATCAGCCTCCGCTAGTTTTAGCTTTTCTTGTTCCTGCTTATCGATTACGGGTAATTTTAAAGCCACTCCAGCAAAAAACCAGTAATAGACGGCTACAGGATCAACATCCAGAGGGTAATAGTAGGTGTTATAGCTAATACATAAAATAAATACCCAAAAACTTGCCCCGAAGCTACGCAAGCTCTTGTCTTTAAGTGACCGATAAGTTTTAAAGGTAATAACAGTTAAGGTCGTAACCGTGGCTAAGAAAGCCAATGTCCCCAAAAAACCTACTTCAAATATTACCTTGGGATAGTAAGTTTCTACTAAACTGACTTGACCAAAAGCACGGGCAGAATTAGTCGCACGTCCTAAACCGTTTCCTAACAATCCCGGTTCATTCCCAATCGCCCACTTAAATTGTTCCTCAATAAAAGCCTGCGGGGGTGAAGCATTCCAACGACCGACAAAACTATCAATCCGTTCCTGAACTAATTGAGGATTCGCCGCAGCAGCGATCGTCAAAACCAACCATAGTCCAACTCCAACGGGGATAAATCGTTTGAGGTTTCCCACTTGACCCGTGAGAATCAACAAAAGTCCTATGACTACAGGTACCAAAGCTAGGGCGATCCGTTGACCACAGATTACAGCATTGAAAAAGACCACTGCCATACCCGCCATACCACCCAGTCGCCAGAGAGGATTCGGATCGCAGAAGGCAGCGGCAAAGGTGAAAAAAGCATTGGCAATTAGGAACCACCCCCACTGCCAAGGCGCGACAAATGTTCCAGGTAAGCGAACCATACCCTGTGAAGGACTCCAAACCAAAGCGCCTCCCACTAAACATTTTGCATCTACCGTTGCTTTAAATAATAAATCTCCGGCAAGATGATCCGTCCCTTGACATCGACCCGTTTTGAGAAACATATACTGAACAAAGCCAAGGATGCAGCAGATAATTGCGAGAACCAAATGGAGACGTGAAGCAAACAGCAACTCCTTCTTCGTCCGGATTAGATGGTAAGCACAAAAGATTAAGGGAACATATCCGATAAAAACTTTGAGACCCAAAAGCCCCAGAAGCAAAGGTTTTTCCTTATCCCCCGTCTCGAACTGCTGAGAACCATTCACAAACAGTAGCGTCATTACACATACGACAAATAGCATAACGACGCTCGGCTTTAGCTGCTGGGAAACCATGATGGGTAGCCTTTTGCGTTGGCACTCTTGCACCAAACTAACCAGCGCCGGAATATAAAACCCATCTTTGGCTAACTGCAAAATAGGACTGGGTTCCGCACCACCAAGCCCATAAATAACAGTACCCGCAAAGGGCAGATAGATGAGGAATGTCCAGATTGCCTTCCGAGGATATTTGTAAGACAGTACCAGAACAGCAACACCAACTCCGCCAATAACCCCCAACTTGGGTTCAACCGCCAGACTAATGATCAAACCTAGCAGCCCCCCAACAAACGCCGCAAGGGTGATGAACAGAATGGCTTCTTGGCGCTGTTTCTTCGCCTGACGTTTTTGAGCTAACTGCTCTTTTAAACTTAGAATTGGGCCGTCAGACTGTTTTGACTGCTTTTTTCCCTTCTTTGACTTTTTTGATTTTGCCTTCGCTTTCACCATGGCAAAGTGGTCGCGTTGCCCATACTTTTCGATTGTGGCACATCTAGCCGATTCAACTAGTAGTTTACCCAGAAAGTTTGGTAATTGGGAAAAGGGTAACGGGTCAAGAGAAAAGGATAATGAAGAATTCCCTTTCTCCTTTCTCCCGCTTTAACTCAACACTTAAAACTGTTGAACTCTAGCTTAGATGTTGCTCAACCACTGAAACCAGTTTAGAAGCCCAGTAGTTAGCAACGTCAGCATCAGCCGCTTCGACCATAACTCGGATTACAGGTTCTGTACCAGAGGCGCGAACTAGAATTCGTCCGGTATCTCCCATTGCTGCTTCTGCTTGGGCGATCGCACCCGTCAGGGGTTCACAGTCTTGCCAGTGCAATCGGCGATCGCGGTCTTCTACTCGCACATTTCGTAATAATTGGGGGTAAGTCTGGAAACTTTGGTCTACTAACGTTTCTAAGGATACACCGGACTCCCGCACTAACGATGCCAGATGTAACGCTGTTAATAACCCATCGCCCGTTAAACCGTAGTGGTAGCAGAGGATATGTCCCGATTGTTCCCCCCCCAGCATCGCGCCAGTTCGTTCCATTTCTGCTTGCACATACTGGTCGCCTACGGACGTTCTCACCAATTTACCACCTAATTCCGTCCAGGCTCGCTCAAAGCCGAGATTTGCCATCACCGTCCCGACAATTAAATCTCCTGGTAGCTGAGAGGTTTTCCGTAACGTTTGACCCCAGAAATAGAGAATATAATCCCCATCAATTACCCGACCTTTGGCATCCACTGCCATCACTCGGTCAGCATCCCCATCAAACGCAAAACCCATATCGGCTGAATACTGTTGTACTGCCTTTTGCAGGACACCGAGATGAGTAGAACCACAATTGACATTAATGCGATCGCCATCCGGTTGATCGTGCAAGCAGATCACCTCTGCACCCAATTCGGCAAATACCTGTCCTGCTAGCTTTACACAAGCGCCCCATGCTAAATCCAGGACAATCCGCATTCCCTGTAAATCTGTTTTGGATTTTAGAGGATGCCATAACGATTCGGCATAATTCCCAATTAACTCAGATCTGTAATAATGCTGACCCCAAGTAGTGGAGGGAATAGGATTACCTGTCAGACCTCTTATCCCTGCTTCAATTTGCTGTTGTAATGCTATGGGTAACTTTGTACCTGCTGCACCAAAAAATTTAATCCCATTGTCTTCTGGGGGATTGTGGCTAGCAGAAATCATCACCCCTCCCACTGCATCTGTAGCGCGAGTGAGATAGGCAACTCCTGGAGTTGGACATAAGCCCAAATTCCATACCTCCAGTCCTGCTGTCGTCAGACCCTTTGCTAGAGCCAAGGCTAACATATCACTAGAGTTTCGTGAGTCTTGCCCGACAATCACAGGACCCGATCCTGATGCTGAACTTCGCAATACTTGACCCGCCCAAAATCCAACCTGTAAGGCTAACTCCGCCGTTAGCAAGTCTCCCACTCGTCCGCGAATACCATCCGTGCCAAACAAGGGTGTCTTCGGTAGGGTGAGAGGTAAACCCATAATGGTAACATCACTGGTGGTTGCCTGCTGATGCCTGGGTAACAGTTCCAACCGATTGAAGCCCTGAGTCCGAAGAGGGGACGTAACCATAAACATTCCTCACACAACACAATCAATAGATGTGGAGGATGATAACACTTTCTTCTCTCAATCGTTGGAGAGATGTAAGGCTGAGGGATTACTCTCAAATAGAAAAAAGAATGCTACCCATCATTTTGCTTTTGCCCGCTGCCCCCAGGCTTTTAGCTATTTCATCTAAGCTGTCTGTGCTTTTAAATGACTGACTGAGATAGAGGGGAGAGGGTTTAACCGGAAAGTGTGTTAATTAAATAGGAATTTTGTATTACATATTTTGAAATTTGTATTACAAAAAAATAAACAATTCCTCAGAATTGAATAGTCAGATTAAGCTAACTCATGTATAATTTATAGCGAAGATATCAGCTGCCTAATAGCCAAGCTAGCTATTTAAAATTGGGTGTCAAGAAAAGCCTAAATTGAGCAAGAGCGTGGTGCTATATATAAAAGCTTTTGCTAATTCTTCAAAGAGTTTTGTTTGCTAAAGTTGCTAAGTTTAGAACCCATAAGAGCGCAAGAGACTAACTTATTAAATACTGAGCAGTTATCTACTACTAAGATAAATAATGCTGTTTAGTTAAATAGCCTGACGAGACGTTTCAGAGAAATGAACCGTTTCAAATAGGGCTAACTTTTCCTAAATAATTAAGCCAAAACGACTACTCAAACAGAACTATCAACCGATGACTCCTAACCGAACCATTAGAATTCCAGGCTACCAAATTCTAGAAGAAATCTATGAAAGTGCCAATTCTCTCGTGTATCGGGGTAAAGGAGAACAAGATAACCAATCGGTTATTCTCAAAGTTCTTAAACAAGACTATCCTACTGCCTCAGAACTAACCCGATATAAACACGAATACGAAATTACCCGCAATTTAACTATTGATGGAGTAGTTAAAGCTTATGCCTTAGAACCGTATCAGAGAAGTTTGGTTATTATCTTAGAAGATTTTGGGGCATCATCCTTAAAGCAATTGTTTAATAATGCTGTCGGTGAAATCAATGAATTCTCTTTATCACAATTTCTGAATATCGCCATCAAAACGACCGAAATTATAGGGCAGATTCACAGCAGCAATATCATCCACAAAGATATTAACCCTGCCAATATTGTCTATAACCCAGAAACCGGACAACTTAAAATCATTGATTTTGGCATTTCTAGCCAATTAACCCGTGAAAATCCGACGCTGAAAAATCCCAATGTCTTAGAAGGCACATTAGCTTATATGTCGCCAGAGCAAACGGGACGAATGAATCGTGCCTTAGATTATCGCACAGATTTTTACTCCCTCGGTGTTACGTTCTACGAATTGCTAACAGGAAAGCTGCCTTTTGAGACTACTGATGCCCTAGAGTTAGTGCATTGTCACATCGCTAAAGTGCCGATGTCTCCCCATCAGGTTAATCAACAGATTCCACTAGCCGTTTCAGATATGGTCATGAAACTGATGGCGAAAACGGCAGAGGAACGCTATCAAAGTGCTTGGGGAATTAAAGCTGATTTAGAAAACTGTTTGAATCAGTGGCAAGAAAAAGGAACAATTGAAGAGTTTTCTTTAGCGACTCAAGATATTTCAGATAAGTTTCAAATTCCGCAAAAACTGTATGGAAGAGAGGCAGAAGTTGAAATCTTATTGGCAGCATTTAATCGAGTGGCAGCGGATTTTGTAGCGGATGTGGCAACGGATGGGGTAACGGATGTAACGGATGTGGC
>DNGI01000412.1 GCA_003486645.1 Cyanobacteria bacterium UBA11370
CACGGCGATGATTGGACGGGGTGTGATCGCCCCACCAAAACAAACAGCGATTCCCTACGCGATAGCTACGCTTCACGCGCTCCTACCTATCAATTAGCAGCCAACAAACCCGACATATTCAGCACTTTTTCTGACCAAACCCTTGCTTGTTCCCTAACTACCATTCGTTGTTCTGTATCTTCCCAAATCCTTGCCCAAGAATATTGCCAGCACGCTAACTGAACTTGTAACTCAACTAACTCGGCGGCTATTTCTATTTCTACATCTTTAGCCGTCCATTCAATAAACCATTTACTTTCTTGGATTATACTTTCAACTAAAATCTGATTTCTTACATCCTCAGAAAAAGATTTTATTCTGGCTAAATTAGCAGCTATCCCTCCCAAACGAATAGGTAAATCGTCGCGTAAATAACGTTGTTTTCGCTCAGTCCAATTTCTCATATGCTTCCCAGTAACTGTTGTACAATTTGAGCAACACGTTCTCGAATAATTGGGTCTTGAATTTCCATTGAGCGATTGTTTTGGCTCGGACGGATGTTAATTAGTGATTCAAATGTCACCTTTTGCGTAAAAGGATTCCAATCTGCACCCCAAATATTTGCTTGTCTACTCCCATGTTGGAGTAAAACTGACTCACAATCAGCGTGCATTTCTCCACCACCTGCCAAAATTTATCGTTCGATATCCACTGCCAGCTTAATATAACTACTAAGAGTTTCTAGCATTTCTTCAATTTGCTCTTTAGTAGCATGAACTTGAATCAGATAGATCATCCCTGCATAAGCTTTAGATTCAATATGATATCTTAATATTATATAACTTATGTAGCGATCGCACTCCTTGCTGCAAATACTAAATAGAGCGACCAAATTCCTGGTACAAACGCTTCAGAATCCGGCATCATTGTAAGTAGTGCATTGGCATAATCATCATCTTCATCCACCAAACACCAACTGATTGCAACAGAACAATCCAACACAAACTGCATTAAAACCTGCGCCCCTCTTCAATCATTTCGCGGATTGAATTTTTATCCAATGCAACTTCTTGCCGCAGTTGTCGCATTCTGGTAATAGCTTCCGTAATTGATTTTTTAGTAGTCAACTTTCCCCAAGCGTTATACTTCGGTTTAACTTCCTCAGATGCTAGAGGCTGTACAACTACTACCACTTCAACAGAAGTATCTCTAAACTCAGCGGGCATCTGAAGAAGTAATATGCCATCTTTTCCAATATGCGATCGCAGCTTGATTGTTTCCATGTTAGACTCCAGAAACTTCAATCGATTCTAACTTACCGGAAAGCAGTCTACCTCTACCAGTATCCTGACACCCTTTATGGGTGCAGAGAAAGGGGGAAGAAAATCGTCGGAGCATAATACTAAGCGGTGCTATACTTGCACGGAGGATAGCGATCGCACCAGTCAAAAGAAGCAGCGATTCCCTACGGGATAGCTACGATCAACCGCACTCTTACAATTACATGAATGAGAGATGCTTGTACGGGCGCGATCGCTCCACAAAACGTACTATATTTGATTATTAGTGTCTTTAGTTGAAGCTCTGCACAAGTGATGTTGTGTAAGTGAAACCCTGTCTGCCTATGCCTACAGTTTTGCAAGTTGGTCCCTATAGCTTCATATTTTTTAGTTCTGATCGGGGCGAACCACCTCACATTCATGTGAAGCGAGATCGGCAACTTGCCTGCATATTGGCTCGATCCAATCACTCTGGAGAAGAACCGAGGATATAAGGAACACGAGTTAAACGAGATTGCTAAACTGGTGGAAGAACATCAAACAGTGTTGCTGGATGCGTGGCATGACTACTTTGATACTTGAGACGGAACCAATCGCAAGCCAAGTCAGCGTCACCGATGAGAAACTGATTGTAGACCTTGCTGACGGTCGCAGCATCAGCGTTCCTCTGGTTTGGTATCCTCGTTTGATTCACGCCTCAGCCGCAGAGCGACAAAAGTGGCAATTGCTGGGTGATGGCTATGCGATTGAATGGATTGATCTCGACGAGCATATTGGAATTGAAGGGTTGTTAGCAGGTCGGCGAAGCGGCGAAAGTCAGAAATCGTTAGAGCGTTGGTTATCAACACGTGGCGGTCTAGAAAGATAACGCGAGATGCGGCGGTCTAATGCGATGCAAGACTCAAACGAGATCGCTTGAGTCTTGCATAAACAGCGATTCCCTACGGGATAGCTAGGCTTCACGCACCTCCTACAAATACATGAATGAGAGATGCTTGTACGGGTAGCGATCGCCTCATAACACGTGAGTTCGACGGAGGCTGAAACACTGATTCCTTTGTTGCCTGAAAGTGCAATTCTTTCGTGGCAAGACCCAAAATTTACGTTTTCATCGAACTCACGTATAACAGAAAGAGCGATCGCCTCCTGTAAGGGAATAGCGTTGAGAGCGTTGGTAGTAGCGATCGCATCTCATACCATTTCACGAAATTTAAGATACAAATAACCCCCCCAGCTTCCCCAGCTCCCCCTAAGCTTCATGTGTATCAGCCTTAAAGGGAAACGGTATCACAGGTCGATTATATCGGTTACGATATAACAAATATGCTTTCACAAAACCGTCAGTTATGCTGCGAGAAAAGCTAAAACAGGAATTAGACAGACTAAACGAAGAGCAACTAAAGAAGATTGCTAATTTCATTACCTTCATTGAGTCTCAGTCTAATCAGACTACATCATCTTTTGTTCCATTTTGGCTCATAGCAACACCAGCAGAACGAGCTAGGGATTTCCGCGATTGGGTTTCTCAACTTCCTACAACTTTTGTGAGCTTATCTGATGAGGCTTTTAGCCGCGATCGCATTTACGAAGAATGACAAGATATCTGCTAGATACCAATATCTCCTACAATTACACTAATGAGAGATGCTTGTACGGGTAGCGATCGTTTGAATAGGCAGGCGATCGCAGGTTAAGTCCATTAAAATTGACATCTTGCACCAATCTCAATAAGCCTATAAAAGCAGGGTTTTTGGTGATTACGTCAACGGAAAATCTAGGGTTGTACCACTTTGTTGAGAATGGTGCAAGATCTGAGTTGAAACCGACTCCAATCATGGATTTCAGTCCGTTTCAACGGACTTTGGCTATGAGGCAGGGAATAAATTCCCTGGCGGTTATAGATAACGGTGCAAGATCTGAGTTTTAATGCACTAAAATTATTATCCAGTCGTCTTTAGACGACTTTAGCTATTAGACAGTGGTTAAAACCACTGACGGGTTATTACAACTGGCGCAAGATCTCAGTGAAATACTCTTCTAATAGCATAATTTAATCCTGCTGATTAATCTTAATACCTTCCCCATCTCTAACTATTCGACAACCTAAAAACCCACTCCTGTAAAATTGGATTCACAATTTCCGGGGCTTCATCTTGCGGACAATGACCCAACCCTTCTAACGGAATAAACCTTTCCACCCTCGGAAAATTTCCCAATTCTCGTCCTAATTCTATCGGTTCCCAAGGGTCTTCCGTTCCCCATAAAATCATTGCCGGACAGGATAAACGTGGTAACAAATCTTCGGCTAAAGGACCAGAAGAATAGCGAGTAAATGCTAAAAAAACATCAACCGCCCCAATATCACCAGCAGGTGACATCAATAAATCAACCAATTCCTCTGTCACCGCCTCCGGATTGCGATACGCTTGTAACAGGATTTTACGAACTACCTTCGGCTTGGCAAGTTGATTAAAAAATAACTGACCAATCCACTTAATATTAAGCAGGGATTGTACTACAGGTGCGCCCATCCGCCGATGCCAGGGTAAGGTAGCCCGTTTGCGATCGTGCAACAATCGTAGGGAACAATTAATTAAAGCAACACCCAAGGCAATATCCGGGAAATCCACAGCCGCTTGCAACGCAACGATACAGCCAATCGAATTACCAACCAAAAATACGGGACTACCAACCACTTCCCGACAAAAATCAGCCACCTGCTGTGCCCAAGTTTCAAACGTGTACTCCACCTCCAACCCCGGAGTTGGCTTGGCTGAAGCCCCAAACCCAATCAAATCAATCGCATAACATCGACAGCTTTCCCCCAATACAGGCAAATTCTTACGCCAATGACCTGAAGATGCCCCAAACCCATGTACCATCACAACAGCTGATCCAGAATTGCCGTGGTCAGAAGTAGTTGGTAGCGAGGACAAACCTTCCTTGTCCCCCTTGTCCCCCTTGTCCCCCTTGTCTTGTTGAACACATACTGGTTTTGACCACACCCATCCAGAATTGCCGTGGACTTGATACCGAATCGGGAAGCCTCGCCAAATCCAGGTTTTCGTTTCGATGGGAGGGCTGATGCTAATACTAGAGGATGAGAAGGTCATAGCCAAAAAATCTGAGAGCGTGTATCGTTAATTTTATATTTCTTAATATTATTTTGTAATAAGATTAAGTAGTCTATCATCCTCTTTCCCTCCATCAGTTACCAATAAAAGCCAAAGTTCAGGAATTTCCCCTTTGCGGCTGGTGCTGGGAGTATGTCAGGATCAGTTTTGAAAATTTTTTGGTGCTTCCCCCATGTTGGTGCAAACCCCTACGGCTGTAGTTCCGTTCCTTGGTTCTGAAATTAAGGCATCCTACGAAGCCTCCCGCGTGGTCATTCTGCCGATTCCTTATGAAGCAACCACCACCTATCGTAAAGGCTGTGAACATGGTCCAGAAGCTCTTTTAGAGGCATCGGTGCAGTTAGAATACTACGATGACGAGTTAGACCGAGAAACCTGCTGGGGTGGTCGAATTTATACTCACTCTGCCATTGCTGATACGAAAAGCGATCGCCTGATTTCCTCGGAAACGATGCTGCACCTCACCCGCGAAACAGTGTCTCAGCTTATTGAAGATGGCAAGTTTGTGATTGCTTTGGGGGGAGAACATAGTATTACCACGGGAATTGTAGAGGCTTACCGTCAAGCGTTAAAAGAACCGTTTACTGTTATACAAATTGATGCCCATGGTGATATGCGCCACGAGTATGAAGGATCAATTTATAACCATGCTTGTGTGATGCGTCGAGTTTTGGATATGGGACTACCAACCTTGCCCGTTGCGATTCGCAGTGTGTGTCAAGAAGAAGCCAATTTAATTAAAGAAAAATCAATTCCAGTAATGTGGGCGCGGGAGATTGCAACCGATCCGAATTGGATCGATCGCGCGATCGCTAATATCTCCACCAAACGTGTATTTATTACCATTGATGTAGATGGAATTGACCCAGCTTTAATACCAGGAGTTGGCACACCCGAACCAGGCGGCTTAAACTGGTACGCCCTCACAACCTTTTTACGACGAGTCTTTGAAACCTTTGATGTGATTGGCTGTGATGTGATGGAATTAGCACCCGTTGTTGATTCCGTTGTGTCTCAATTTACTACTGCCAAACTCGTCTATAAATTGATAGGTTATCAATCTCTATCTCAAGGGTGGTAACGTGTTCAATTAAATTGCTAGCGTTAAGGGAGAGAAGGGAAGGCGTGAAAAAATTTTTGTTCATCCACCAGTGCATAGTATGAGTCTAATGGAAAAGATCGGTACTCCGATTGGGAGTTACGCTCCAGATTTTGAATTACTGGGAATTGACGATCAAGTTCACCATCTCTCCCGTTACCTAGAAAAATGGAAAGGGGTAGGGGTAATTTTTATGAGCAATGATTGTCCCTATGTTTGCTGTTATTTAGACAGGCTCAAACACATCCAAACAGAATTTCAAGGCCGGGGATTTACCTTAGTGGGAATTAATCCTAATGATTCCAGCCATTACCCCGAAGATAGCTTCAGCAATATGAAGCAGTTTGCTAGAGAAAAACAACTTAATTTTCCTTACCTTTGGGACTCAACTCAAGATGTCGCCCAAGGTTTTGGTGTTGAGAAAATGCCAGAGGTATTTCTGATCGATCAGATGGGGATTCTCCGCTATAGGGGTCAAATTGATGATAATGCCCAGGAACCGGAAGCTGTACAGATGCCCTATTTATACAATGCGATCGCCGCCTTACTCACCGGAGACAACATCTCTCCCAAATCAACTTCACCCCTTGGTAGCGATCTACGCTGGCGAAATTAATGGGGAGTGGGGAGTG
>DNGI01000091.1:0-2107 GCA_003486645.1 Cyanobacteria bacterium UBA11370
ACTCCCCACTCCCCACTCCCTAAGACGGTTCAAAAGAATTTCTCAATTTAGTAATAGGTTGATTGATTGAAGTAGGAGTCCGCCGTTGTCTTTGTTCCATCCGTTGTCGCCAGTCCCGAATTGCCACTGCTGCTTTAGCTGCTGGAGAACGATGACCATTGGTACTGCTGCTACTTTGATTAGCTGATGGGTGTTGAACCTGTTGATGTTGAACAACCAGACAATCGGCAAGATTTTGCTGAGGTGATTGGTAATTCAAATCTTGCAGAATTTCTTTAGCAGATTGATAGCGGTTTTCAAGATAAACCGAAGTCATTTTATGAAGAAGTTTAGTAAAGGGATCGCTCAATTGAATCAGATGTTCCCAGTAAATTTCACTCGTTTGAGGATCATTATCAAAGTCTAAAGGAGCTTTCCCCGTTAACAAATAAAGGCAAGTAATACCCAGTGCATAAATATCGCTAGCAAAGACAGGTCGAAGGGTGAATTGTTCTGGTGGTGCAAACCCAACAGTCCCGATAAAATGGGTCGAAGGTGTTTTTTGGCTAGTATCAGACGCTTGAGCCATTTGCTCTTTCACTGCGCCAAAATCGATAAGTACTAATCTGCCATCATCCTGACAGCGAATAATATTTTGGGGTTTAATATCCCGATGAATTACTTTATGTTTGTGGATATACTCTAATAGGGGAAGCATTTCGTACAAAAATTGTTTAACCCCTCGTTCCGATAAACAACCGCAGCGCCTGACTAACCTTGCCAAGGTGACACCCCGGATATATTCTTGAACTAGGTAAAATTCCCCATCCACCTCAAAATAATTGAGCAGCATGGGAACTTGAGAGTGGCTACCCAGCCTCGCCAGAATTTTTGCTTCCTGTTCAAAACGCTTGCGAGCATTCGCCAATGCTTTAGAATCGTTTACTTTAGGACATAATTGTTTAATCACGCACAAGGGTTGTCCGGGAAGAATCACATCTTTTGCCAGAAATGTGACCCCAAAACCCCCTCGACCCAGCATCCGCATCACCTCATAGCGATCTTCAAAGAGTCGGTCTTGACCGCATAGCTGACCCAACTGAGTTTGCTGCAAAACATCAGTGTGGAAAGAAGACAGGTTTCCAGGCGCAAAATCCATGAGTGTTCGAGGACGAAACGATACAAGCTCTCAGCATGATTTTAGTCTAGGCAAAGATCGTGCCTTTGACAAAATTGATATCCGCCCTACTAAGTGGCACAATGGGAATTTTTTTATGAACCAAAGAATGCCTTAGTAAGCCGTTAAAGTGGAAAAAATTAGCCCTAGGTATTTAATAATAAGGGTGAAGCGCAAAAATGACTATGGATCTTAAACTAAAACACGCATTCGACAACGGCCAAGTTCTCAAAGTTATTAGCGGACTGAATAACTTTGACCCCCACAAGGTCGCAGCAACGGTTAAGGCGGCTGACCGAGGCGGTGCAACCTTCGTGGATATTGCCGCTGACCCAAATTTAATTCATCTTGTTCGCGGGTTGACAAATCTCCCTATTTGTGTATCCGCTGTCGAACCCCAACAGTTTGTTACGGCTGTCCAAGCAGGTGCGAATCTGATTGAAATTGGAAATTTCGATAGCTTTTACGCTCAAGGACGACGGTTTGAGGCTGAGGAAGTTTTAGCTTTAACCCACGAAACGCGATTGCTCCTGCCTAATATTACTCTATCTGTGACCGTCCCCCATATCTTAACGCTAGATCGGCAAGTGGAACTCGCAGAAGCCTTAGTACAAGCTGGTGCTGATATTATTCAAACCGAAGGCGGTACTAGCAGTAATCCAATTCACGCCGGGACATTAGGCTTAATTGAAAAAGCTACCCCTACCTTAGCCGCCGCCTATGAGATTTCGCGTGCGGTTTCCGTACCTGTGCTTTGCGCCTCCGGTTTATCCAGCGTTACCGTCCCGATGGCAATTGCTGCGGGTGCGGCGGGGGTTGGTGTTGGTTCTGCCATCAACCAGCTAAACGACGAAGTAGCGATGATTGCCGCTGTCCGCAGTTTGGTGGAAGCATTAGGCACAGTTAGCCGGGTGTGCGATCGCGTTTAAGGGATTTGTTGTTTGTTGTTTG
>DNGI01000091.1:2363-4088 GCA_003486645.1 Cyanobacteria bacterium UBA11370
TTATTTGTTGTTGGTTATTTGTTTTTCTACGAACCAATGACCAATTACCAATAATATCATGTCCGGCTGAATACCCATAATTCAACTAGATAGGGAGATGGAGAGATGGGGGGATGTTTTATTGGGGCTAATTAACCGGACATGATATAACTGATGACTAATGACCAGTGACTAACAACCAACAACTAACAACTAACAACCAACAACCAACAACTAACAACTAACAACCAATACAATCTTTTAAACTATAAACAATTTGTTCCTGTTCCTCGATAGAAAGTTCGGGGAACATGGGTAGAGATAAAACCTCGTGGCAAATTTGCTCCACAATAGATAACTGACCCGTTTGATACCCTAAATTCTGATACACAGGTTGCAAATGTAAAGGTAGAGGGTAATAAACCATAGAACTAATACCCAACTGTTGAAGCTTATTTCGTACCTGATCTCGATATTGGTTACTCGTACTATTTTGGGTTAAACGAATAGTGTACTGATTCCAGACGGCACGTCCTCCTGGTTGTTCTTGAGGTAGGATTATTCCTGGAACAGGTTGCAATAATTGGTGATAATTTTCAGCAATTTGACGGCGGGAATCATTCCAGCGATCCAGGTACAGCAGCTTAATTTTTAAAATAGCGGCTTGCAGGGTATCCAAACGACTATTAATTCCTGTGGCTTCATGGCAATAGCGATTTGTCATACCATGTTCTCGCAGTATTCGGATTGAATCAGCAAGAGTTTTATCATTTGTAATGATAGCGCCGCCATCTCCACAAGCCCCTAAATTTTTAGTCGGAAAGAAACTAAAACAACCAATATGTCCAATACTACCCACTTTTCGTCCCGCCCATTCCGCACCCGTTGCCTGGGCACAATCTTCAATGACTGCTAAATTATGAGCTTGGGCAATATTCATTACTGCACTCATATCCACAGGTTGCCCGAACAGGTGAACGGGTAAAATAGCTTTGGTTTTGTTTGTAATCGCAGCGGCAATTTGAGTAATATCAATATTGAAGGTTTGGGGGTCGATATCGACAAAAACAGGTGTAGCACCGACATGAGTAATCACCTCAGCCGTAGCAATAAAGGTAAAGGGCGTGGTAATGACTTCATCTCCTGGTTTGATGTTTAGCGATCGCAATGCTAAATACAGCGCATCAGTACCGGAGTTACAGGCAACACATTCAAGAGTGCCCATGTAAGTCGCAAATTCTTGCTCGAATTGTTCGACAATAGGGCCACCAATATACCGTCCGGAAGTTAGAATTTCTTGAACCGCAGCACTGACTTGTTCACCGATAAGCTGGTACTGCCGTTTTAGGTCAATGGGAGGGATAGTATTCACTCGTTCACACCTAGAAGTTTTACTTCAATAAAATCAAATTTTGGGGCAAAAGGGAATCCGTGTGTTGCCGAACGGGTCAGTTCTTCCTGTTACACTGGACTAACCTTAGCTAGAGTACTCTTGCAGCCAGTTGAGTAAGTCCTCAGTCGTATTAAAACCCCATATCGCTTCTCCGAGACGTTCTAAATTTTGGAGACTTAATGCTTGAATGGAGGCGATCGCAACAGAAGGTAATTCTCCAAAACGGTGTTCAATTTGTCGTAATAGCAACCGTCTTTCCCCTTCAATTCGTCCCTCTTGTAGTCCCTCTTGTAGTCCCTCTTGTCTTCCCTCTTGTCTTCCCTCTTGTAGTCCCTCTTGTCTTCCCTCTTGTC
>DNGI01000091.1:4342-9162 GCA_003486645.1 Cyanobacteria bacterium UBA11370
TCCCTCTTGTCTTCCCTCTTGTCTTCCCTCTTGTAGTCCCTCTTCTCTCGCCTCCCTTTTAGCGAAAATCATTTCACCTCGCCGATCTTCTAGAAACATTTCCTGTTTATGTAATTTTTCTAATTCTTCAACACTCAAACTAGCTTGATTGGCGATATTCAGGGCTTTTTCTATTTGGGGGATCTCCCTCATTTTGGGAGGAATTACTTCTAAGCTAGGGGCTTCTTTGATAAAGTATATCCATTTATCTGCTAAACTTTCCAAATCTTCCAGCTTTTTGTTAAATTTTGGCAGTTCTACAAAGACCATTTTTAACTCATGCTCCTGATAAGGAAAGTGTTCTGCTTCCTCTTGAAAATAAAAACGACTAATTATTTTTTCCGTTGATGGGAAGAGTTTAAAATCAGTAATAGTTAAGGCAATTACAGGATTAAGATAGGAATATCCTTGTCCCGACTTTAGCTGATTGGCATAGGTTTTGCACAAGTTATAAACGACTCGCTTCTCGAAAGCTTCAACATTCCACACTTGCATCTCAATGATGACAGTTGTTTTATCTTCTAATACTGCCTTAACATCCAGATAGCTATCCTTTAAATCGACCACATCACCCGCGTTATAGGGATCAATAATTTCTAAGTTCTCGATTACCGGATTACCGGAGTAGATCATGGCATTGAGGAAGGAAATCAGAATATCCTTACTCTCATCTGAGGCAAAAATTTTCTTGAAGGCAAAGTCCGTTTTAGGGCTAATAAATCTCATAGGAATGGAAAGGTAACATTTTTACCTTTATCATAACTTATAGTCCTTAATTCTAAATTGGCATTCCACAATTCTAGTATCGATGATCCCGTTCCAAGTCATAAATGACTTTTTCCCAATACCAGTCTTCTGAATGTCCGGGATTATTTCTCTTCGCCGAATCAAGCAAGCGTTCCGCTAAAGTCCAATCGCCGTGGACGAGGGTAAAAAGCCTCTGTCGCAGTTCTTCTCTGGGTCGATTCTGATAATTTTGTTGTTGGTTGCACCACTCGTTGTATTTTACTTCACCTTCTCGAATCATTTCCTCGATAAATTGTTGAGTTTGGTTGCTCAATTCTTGGAAGTTTTTTTGAGTTTCTTCAACAGCAGAATTGACTCCTTCGAGGAAAGAATCAAAGGCTTGTTTGGTGAATTTTTCCCAATCGTTCATATCGTCTCCTGATTACTCCTACAACTCATCTGGATTAATACCCATTGCTCTTAGTCGTTCAGATCGGCTCTCCCGTAGTTGTAGTAATAAGGCAAGCTTATAATCTACCAACATCAAGGTTTTCAGGCTTTATATAAAAAAATATATCAAAAGTTACGTTTTACTCCAGATATTTGGGAGAGTCCTTTTGAGGCGTAACGCTCCGCATTTTATCCAGAAAGTTATTTATCTCGATCACTAGCCACTTCTTTTCGTCTTGTGTCAGCAACAAGCCAAACTCATACTTGCGAGACTGCACCCGCAGCGTGCAAACTGTCAAGGGGTTTTTCTTCCATCGCAGACCAATACGACTTAGTTTTACCTCATTAATATCCTTTGTCCGTCTCTCCTGATTGCGTTGCAGAGTAAAAGAACTTGCAAACCCCTCTAGCTTAAAATTTGCCCGATCTATCTCCAGCCGGATGCGCTTTGTTGTCCAGGTGAAAAAACAAGGTAGCATCGACAGCCCAATTACTGTCAATAAGTTGAGAAAACCCCATGCAGCTGCATAGTAGGAAGCGATAGGGAAACTAGATCCTATTATTACCCACTGGAAAAAAAATGATATTCCATTGCAAACCAGACAAAGAAGTGCAAAAAATTGGCTTTCGGTGGTGCGTAGCCAAACAGGTGGAATATCTACGATCAACTGCCCGTCAGTATGAGTCAATTTGATAGGAGTATCCTTCGGTGGACGGAACTTTTGTGTGGAGTTATTGGTGAATGCTTGTTCACCCCGCAACACCGCCAAGGCTTCTTTTGCGGATTGAAATCGATCTTCTATGACGGGTTCGAGCATTTTTTCCAACCAGTCGGCAAATTTTTTTTCTAGGCGAACCTGGGAACGGAAATCAATTTTTAGTTTGCGTTGTGGTAATTCAGAGGGGGGTTTCCGAGTCAACAAGAAAAGTAATGTAGTTGCTAAACCATATAAATCAGTGGAGAGTACCGCTTGCCCTCGAAACTGTTCTGGTGCCATGTAACCGTAGGTTCCCACTACTGTACTACCACCAGTTACAGTATTGTGATAAGTGTCTTGTACTGCACCAAAATCTACTAGAAATACCTGCCCATTTTCCTGCCTAATAATATTTTGCGGTTTGATATCTCGGTGGATAATTGGCGGGGTTAATTCTTGCAAATAAACCAGGATTTCCAAAACTTTAATCACGAAAGCATGAATCTCATTGTGAGTGGGTAGCCAGCCATTTTCTATTAGGACAGCCAGAGATTTTCCTGGTGCTAGCTGTTGAGCAATGTAGAAACTGCGATCTTGTTCTGTGTCTATTTGAAAATAATCTAGGTAACGGGGAATAGAGGGATGATTAAGTTGGGCGAGAATGCGGGCTTCTCTTTCAAAGAGTTCCATCTTTTTCCAGTCAGCCATGCGCCGGAATGAGAGGACTTTAAGAGCCACTTTTTGATCGTTTTCTAGGTCTTGAGCTTCATAAGTTGTCCCGACACCACCCTGTCCTAATATATCTAGGATGCAATATCGTTTAGCAATGATGTCTCCTGGTTGGTGCAGCAGTTCCATATCGGTTTTTTGGGTTAAGTTTGTAATTTAATAATGTTTACAGGGGGGTGTTTTACATTCTTCAGGCAAAAGAAGCATCAAGTTTCGCTTGTCGGGTTAGACAAAGGTATTCACCTCTTCGCGCCGTGACTTTTGAGAAGTTCTACCATTTCCTCGTTGTTATTCTTGACTGCCCAATCCAGGGGGGTATAACCATTCTTGTTAGCATTAACATCAGCCCCCTTAGCAATTAGCAGTTTAGCTATCTCATTGTTGTTATTCTGGACTGCCCTCAACAGGGGGGTATAACCATAGGTATAACCATAGTCACTCTTCACATTAATATCAGCCCCCTTAGCAATTAGCAGTTTAGCTAACTCATTATTGTTATACTCGACTGCCCTCAACAGGGGGGTATAACCACCGTTACTCTTCACATTAATATCAGCTCCCTCAGCAATTAGTAGTTGTGCTACCTCTTTGTTGCTACTAGCTGCCTTCAACAGGGGGGTATCACCATAGTTATCCTTCACATTAACATCAGCCCCCTTAGTAATTAGCAGTTGTGCTACCTCTTTGTTGCCTCTTTCAGCTACATTGCACAGGGGGGTATTACCATTGTTGTCCTTGGCATTAATATCAGCCCCCTTAGCAATTAGCAGTTTGGCTGACTGATTGTTTTTATTATTGATTACCAAGTGCAGCAGAGTTATACCTTGGTCATCTTTGGCTTTGACTTCCTGATTGCTCAACCGTGCCCCTCTGGTAATTAATAATGAAGTCACATCTATATCAGAGTTTCTGAACGCTACACTTAATGGAGTCGCACCCGTATTATCCTCAGCATTAATATCAGCCCCCTTAGCAATTAGCTTTTCTGCTACCTCCTGGGAGCTTACCCTATGTAGAGGAGTTTTTCCTTCGTTATCTTTGCCATTAATATCTATACCCTTATCAATCAGCAATTCCACAATATCTGGTTTGTTTTTCTGTACTGCTTGGTGCAGTAGACTCCACCCTTTGCTGTCTTTGTCGTTAATATCACCACCTTTCGATAAATAATCTCCAATCTTGATGCTGCCTTCACCAATTGAACTGTGTACAAAGTCTGTAAGTCCGAAGCGATTGAATATTGCATACTTGTAAGAATTGACTACACTCACCAAAATAAACACCCCAACCCCCACTCCGACAATTGCTTTCCAAGGCACAGAAGATTTCGATTTCCTTCTCATCATCCGCTTACCACGCAGCACCAGCAAAGCTTCCTTTGCCGACAGAAATCTATCTTCCACATCCGGTTCCAACATCTTCTCCAACCAGTCAGCAAACTCCTCACTAACCTGAATCCGAGAACGGAAATCAATTTTGAGTCTATCAGTAGGCAAATCAGCCGGAGAACGATGGGTTAGCAAAAACAATAACGTTGCTCCCAAACCATATAAATCTGTTGTCGGAACCGCTTGTCCCCGAAACTGTTCGGGTGCCATATAACCGTAAGTTCCTACCACCGTACTACCCCGCATAAAGGTACTGTGATAGGTATCTTGCACTGCTCCAAAATCTACCAAAAATATCTGCCCATCTGAGTTCCGAATAATATTCTGCGGCTTAATATCTCGATGAATAACTGGAGGGGTTAGCTCATGGAGATAAAGTAATATTTCCAATATTGAAATTGCAATCCGTCGCACTTCCTCTTCATTAGCACGCCAGCCATTCTGTACCAACGTAGCCAAAGATGCTCCCGGAGCTAATTGTTGGGTAATATAGAAGGAACGATCTTGAGGTGTATCGACATGAAAATAGTCCAAGTACTTGGGAATACCAGGATGATTGAGTTGAGCTAAAACACGAGCTTCCCGTTCAAATAACTCCATCACTTTCCAATCATTCATCCGCTGGAGTGACAGTGCTTTTAGAGCCACTTCCTGACTCGTTTCCAAGTCTTGCGCTTGGTAAGTTGTGCCAGTTCCTCCTTCCCCCAATGTGCCGAGAATACGATATCGTTGGGCAATTATTTGTTCTTTTTCTGGTGAGTTACTCATAGTGGAAGTTCCGTAAAATTAT
>DNGI01000091.1:9476-10802 GCA_003486645.1 Cyanobacteria bacterium UBA11370
GTGCCAGTTGCGTAAGTCCTAGATTTTTTGTAAGTAAAAAAAATCAGGATGATCAAACTTGAGCAGAATAAGCAATTACTCTACCTGAAGTTACCATTAGATAGTATGAATAGTGGTTTAGGTTGCGCTCTCGACATACAGCGCTTCATTTTCAGACGCACCACAGCTACAAACTCACTGAATATACTCAATCACAATCAGGTTTGTTTTTCAATAAAATTCACATTATTTAATGCGATTCTGTTCTGCTCACAGCTTCAGCATCTTTATGGATACCTTGTGCGATCGCCCAGATGCACCACAGCTACAAAGTCTCTGAATATCCTAAATCAAAAATGATATAAAGTGAGTTTATATTAAGGAACAATCTACCTATGGATGCTTTGATTCAACTTGACCCCATTGATTTAGTGTGGGGATTAGGAATGATGGCGATCGCAATTGGTTTATCGAGTTGGCAGCAATTGGGTTTAGAATGGTCGCTAGCGATCGCCACTGGACGAACCGTAATTCAATTACTTGTAGTGGGGTTTTTGCTAGGGGTAGTATTTGCTTTAAAAAATCCCTTAGCCGTTTTAGGAGTAATACTGGTCATGTTAACAATTGCTGCAATTACTGCCCGAAATCGGATTGGTAAAAAAATTCCGCGATTGTTACCCGTGGTGTTTAGTTCGATTTTCTTTTGCAGTGCTTTAACGCTAATTTATACCACAGTATTAATTATTCAACCCGAAACTTGGTATGAGCCACAATATCTGATTCCCTTAGCAGGAATTGTACTCGGAAATGCCATGAATGGGGCGGCGATCGCAGGAGAACGTTTAGTTAGTACAATTACCAGTAGTCGGCTAGAAATTGAAACTCACTTAAGTTTAGGTGCAACACCTGAACAGGCAGTAGCAGGATATCGCAAAGATGCTATCCGCGCTGGACTTATTCCTACTTTGAACCAAATGATGGTGGTAGGAGTTGTTACTCTACCGGGAATTATTACAGGACAATTGTTGAGTGGAATTGACCCATTGAATGCAGCATCTTACCAAATATTGATCATGTTTATGTTAGCGTTTACTAATCTGATTGTTACCCTATTAGTCACTCAAGGATTGATTCGGCAATTTTTTAATAGTCAAGCCCAGTTACAGCTTCCTTAACGGCTTTCTTTGCAGTTTTTAGTGTTGAGTTACACAAACTTGTTAATTGAGAACTCAACACTTACGCAATAAGCTGTCACGCCTTTAAATTGGGTATCAGTAGCGACCAAGATGGTCGCACTACAAGGATTCTGTAATTATTGACAATCAGGTTTAAATGACGAACAGCTTA
>DNGI01000090.1 GCA_003486645.1 Cyanobacteria bacterium UBA11370
ATATACTTTGAGCGGTCAGCAATCAGCCGTCAGATTTGATACTGATTGATAAAGAACGAATACCTACCCTTGAATGCTCGGTTTATGACCGTGCGGAGTATAACAAACAACCAACAACTTTCTCGAACATATACAAATAAATGGGGTCTACTGAGCCACAAGCGACCCAAATCGTTACGATTTACAAAGCTCCTCAGAAGGGCAAAGGGCAAACATTGCTTAAGGAGGGGTTTCAACCCGTTGATTTTCCATTCCGTCCTCCGTATCTCGATGGAAATTGCTACTTTGCCGGACCCAACGACAGAAGTATTGCTGAAGAGTTCAATCAGAGCTACAAAGAGGGCATTCTTGAGGTTTCAATCGAGCTGGCAACCTACAATCAGTATTTCAAGATGGTTGAGTGTCGTTATGATGAAAGAGACGGTCGTGACCGAATTGAGTTAGTTGTTCCTCAGAGTTTGTTTCCCATACTCAATCAATTTCCACGAGTCCTCAAGTCACGGTAAACATCATGGATAGTATAGATTGGGAGCAAGTTAAATCTAAGTACAAGCTAGGTCAGTTTGTGCAAGGCAAAGTTGAGCATCATGCCCCTTTTGGAGTTTTTATAGATATTGGTGAGCCTTCAGTGAGAGGGTTGATTAAAATCCCCGACTTTTTAGATGAGGGGGAGATGAGTGAAGAGATGTATCCTGAAATCGGCTCAACGATAGGATCTATTGTTGTTGGATACAATGAGAGTAATTGCCGTGAGGTTTATTTGAATGCGAAGCCCAGTGTACTGCATGAAGCTCTTGTACCTTTGAAGGGCCGTGCCTTGGCTGTCTAAGATCACGAACACAGATGGCGCAGGCTAACAAATTTTTAGAGCTAACTGTAGTAAGGTTATCTACGGCGGATCAACTTAATCGTTCATTCACCAAGCCCTATTTTTTTAAGCTGTACTCAGCCTATAGATAGATTCTTACCCCAATTGGAGCCACCGACTGTTTTTAAACAGACAGCCGGAAGAATCCCCTATGCTAAAATCAGCGTACACGGGCACGCAACAGGTGATGGAAAAACGCCATGTTTGAAAGGTTTACAGAAAAAGCCATTAAGGTGATCATGCTAGCCCAGGAAGAGGCACGTCGCCTGGGGCATAACTTTGTCGGCACGGAGCAAATTCTCCTGGGTCTGATTGGAGAAGGCACGGGTGTCGCTGCCAAGGTTCTCAAGTCGATGGGTGTCAATCTCAAAGATGCCCGGATTGAAGTTGAGAAAATTATTGGTAGGGGTTCCGGCTTCGTTGCCGTAGAAATTCCCTTTACTCCTAGAGCGAAACGAGTGCTAGAATTATCTCTCGAAGAAGCTCGTCAGTTAGGGCATAACTACATTGGTACCGAACATTTGCTGCTGGGGTTGATTCGGGAAGGTGAAGGGGTGGCGGCAAGAGTTTTGGAAAATCTGGGAGTAGACCTGACGAAGGTGAGAACCCAAGTGATTCGGATGCTGGGTGAAACGGCGGAAGTCCCAGCAGGCGCGTCTCAGGGTCGCACCAAGACACCAACATTGGATGAATTTGGCTCAAACCTCACCCAAATGGCATCCGAAGGGAAGTTAGACCCAGTGGTGGGACGGGCGAAAGAAATTGAACGGGTGATCCAGATTTTGGGTCGTCGTACTAAGAATAACCCCGTCTTGATTGGGGAACCAGGGGTCGGGAAGACGGCGATCGCCGAAGGGTTAGCCCAACGCATCGCCAATAATGATGTCCCCGACATCCTGGAAGACAAGCGTGTCGTTACCTTAGATATTGGTTTGCTAGTGGCGGGCACCAAGTATCGGGGTGAGTTTGAAGAACGCTTGAAAAAAATTATGGATGAAATTCGTCAAGCCGGAAATGTGATTCTGGTTATTGACGAAGTTCACACGTTGATCGGTGCAGGGGCAGCGGAAGGCGCAATTGATGCGGCGAATATTCTCAAACCCGCGTTGGCTAGAGGTGAATTGCAGTGTATTGGTGCAACCACACTGGATGAGTACCGTAAGCATATTGAACGGGATGCCGCATTAGAACGTCGTTTCCAACCCGTGATGGTGGGTGAACCCACAGTTGAAGAAACCATTGAAATTCTTTTTGGGCTGCGGGAACGTTACGAACAACACCATAAGCTGAAAATTTTAGACCAAGCTTTAGAAGCAGCGGCGAAGCTTTCAGATCGTTATATTTCAGATCGGTATTTGCCGGATAAAGCGATTGACCTAATCGATGAAGCTGGAAGTCGCGTTCGTTTAATTAACTCTCAACTGCCCCCCGCTGCGAAAGAATTAGATAAGGAATTGCGACAAGTCCTGAAAGAAAAAGATGATGCGGTACGGGCACAGGACTTCGACAGGGCGAGGGAATTGCGCGATCGCGAAATGGAAATTAAAGCCGAAATTCGGGCGATCGCTCAAAATAAAAAGACTGAAGCAGGCAGTGAAGATGCTTCACCCCAAGTGGATGAGGAGGATATTGCCCAAATCGTCGCCTCTTGGACGGGTGTCCCTGTGAACAAGCTAACTGAATCCGAATCAGAAAAGCTACTGCACATGGAAGATACCCTGCATCAGCGCTTGATTGGGCAAGAGGATGCGGTGAAGGCGGTTTCGCGGGCAATTCGACGCGCTCGTGTAGGATTAAAGAATCCCAATCGTCCGATTGCTAGCTTTATCTTCTCTGGCCCAACTGGGGTGGGTAAGACGGAATTGGCGAAGTCCTTGGCGGCGTATTTCTTCGGGTCTGAAGATGCGATGATTCGCCTGGATATGTCAGAATACATGGAACGCCATACGGTTAGTAAGTTGATTGGTTCGCCTCCAGGATATGTGGGATATAACGAAGGGGGTCAGCTAACCGAAGCGGTACGCCGTCGTCCTTATACGGTGGTGCTATTCGACGAAGTGGAAAAAGCCCACCCGGATGTCTTCAATATGCTATTGCAAATTTTAGAAGACGGTCGTTTGACGGATGCCAAGGGGCGGACGGTGGACTTTAAGAATACCCTACTGATTATGACCTCGAATATCGGGTCTAAGGTGATTGAAAAGGGTGGCGGTGGTTTAGGCTTCGAGTTGAGTGATAATGAGGCGGAGTCCCAGTATAATCGCATTCGTTCGTTGGTTAATGAAGAATTGAAGCAGTACTTCCGCCCAGAATTCCTCAACCGTCTGGATGAGATTATCGTCTTCCGTCAGTTGTCGAAGGACGAGGTGAAGGAAATTGCCGATATCTTACTCAAGGAAGTCTTTACTCGCCTGACTGAACAGGGTATTACCTTGGAAGTTACGGAACGCTTTAAGGAGCGTTTGGTCGAAGAGGGGTATAATCCCGCTTATGGTGCAAGACCGCTGCGTCGGGCTATTATGCGCTTGTTGGAAGATGTCCTTGCTGAAGAAATCCTCGGTGGCAGCATTAAGGAGGGTGATATTGCCGTCGTTGATGTTGATGAAGAGGGTAAGGTTAAGGTAGTGCAGGGGGAAAAGCGCGAGTTATTGCCTCAAGGGGTTGAGTAAGTTTATTGATTGTTAACAGGTCTTAGAATGAAATGGTAGGGGGGTTAGTCTCTCTACCGTTTTTTTCTGGGTGGCAGCGCATGTGGCAGCGGATTGGGTAACGGATGTAACGGATGGTTATAGGGGTTCTTTTGTTGTTGGTTGAAGTCAATATAGCAATTAGCAATTAGCAATTAGCAATTAGCAATTTAAACACTATCTACATTTTTAATGATTGATGATGAATCTTCCTGATGATTCGGAGACTCCGTTTGAGATTAATATCGTACCGATGGTTGATGTGATCTTTTCAATTTTGGCGTTTTTTATTATTTCTAGTCTTTATTTAACTCGTTCACAAGGATTACCTGTTAATTTACCTAGGGCTACAACCGCAGAAACTCAACTTCCTGATTCAATTACAGTCACAATTAATGTTAATGGGGAGATTTTTGTTAATCGTCAACCGATAGGGGTTTCTGAACTTGAAGAGAGGGTGCGATCGCAGATTGGATCTGGATCAAATTCTCAAGGGTTGGTTATTATTAATGCCGATGAACGGGTAACTCATGGTCGAGTTGTTCGGGTAATGGATCGGTTGCGTCAGGTGGAGGGGGTGCGGTTAGCGATCGCTACTCAAAATCCGTAAACTATGAAGCTATATTAAGATAAAGATGTTGTTTGCATACAGAGTTAAAATTCATGGTGTTATTTGGATTTGGTAAGAAGCATACCCTACCCACACCGGAGGAAGCGTTACCGGGACGGGCTGAACCGATGCGAGTTCCCAATAAACACTACGTTAACAGCAATCCTATCAAACCTCCCTATCCGGAAGGGCTGGAAATGGCAATGTTTGGTTTAGGCTGTTTCTGGGGGGCAGAACGCAAATTCTGGCAGCAAGAGGGAGTTTTTACAACGGCGGTCGGTTACGCTGGGGGGATAACGCCTAACCCGACTTATCATGAAGTTTGTACGGGGATGACGGGTCATAATGAAGTCGTGCGTGTTGTATTTGACCCCAAAGTAATCAGTTATGAAATGCTGCTGAAAGTATTCTGGGAAAGCCACAATCCCACCCAAGGAATGCGTCAGGGTAATGATGTTGGCACTCAGTATCGTTCCGGCATTTACGTATATTCTGATAGTCAGAAGAAACTTGCTGAATCGTCACGAGACGCTTATCAACAAGCCCTTACCGCAGCAGGTTATAAGGCAATTTCAACGGAGATTATTGATGCTCCTGAATTTTACTATGCAGAAGACTATCATCAACAATACCTAGCTAAAAATCCCAATGGCTATTGTGGTTTAGGAGGTACAAGTGTGCTGTGTCCGATTCCAACTAAAGCTTAGATATGAGGATCGTTTCCACAAATTCATGTCATGGTGTAATCAGCTATAATTTTCCCTCTTAAGGGAGCGATCGCGCTGTTTTGGGAATCGAGTATAGGAAAGACTCACAGCAATCTTAGTCTGTATGAGGTACACCTATTCCTGATTGGGACTCTTGGAAATCAGAAGGACAAGGGAAGGGTGTATCTCATGCGCTCACAAATTTTTATAAGCCTGATTATGTCAAGAGATATGAAGATGTTAGTGATAAATCAAGGAAGAGAAAGAGCAATCGCTAGAATATAGCAATAATTCTTAAAAACGACAATTAGAGGTGAGTCATGAGTGACCACAAGCGTATTCATCAGCAAATTGAGAAAGATACCTTTAGTCACTCGCCGACTCCAGCACAGCATCCGTTTAAAACTCGTGGCTTTGGGAATGGGATGCAAGTGCGATCGCCAAACCTACCTGTCACTAATCTATTACAAACTCGTCCGGTTAGTTCTTCCACTCAACAAGCATCTCAACCCCAGGAAACACCGGATCTGCAAACACAACTGAAACAAGCAGAACAGTTTGGATATAACGGGTTGGATGTACCGACATTTGCGATTGAGGCAACCCCTCCACGAACTGATCGGAGTTTGATGGTAACGGATCAGGTTGTCCATGGAATTAACGCAGCTCGAATTGAGGAGACGAGTGAGAATCAGACGGTGCGCCGGGAAGAGATGGAAGAGGATGAGTTGAGAGAAAAACCCGAAGTTGGGGCTATTCAACGTCAGAAAATGGTCGAAGTGGCGCATCACACGAACCAAGGAACGATTATGAGGATGCTGATTGAGAACACGAAATTAAAGCAAGGAGTGAGGTATAAGATTCTCAAAGTAGTCAGCACAAAGAAGAATAAAGCTTTCGAGGGACAGGAAGTAATTTATCAAGGAATATATAGAAAGAAGTATCAATTCAAGACGAATGAGGGAGAGATAATTTATTTGCAGGATGCTGATGATATCGAGCAGATAGATATGGAGGAGGAAAGTAGTGAAGAGGAATTGGCTAAACAAGAATCGGCGTTGAATGAGGTAGAGGAGAAGGAGCAAAAGCGGCGTAAGCGGAAAAAGAATAAAGAAGAAGAGGTAGAGGTAGAAGAGGAAGAACGGCATAAGCGAACGAAGGAAGAGGAAGACCCTGACGGGGGTGAGTGTCAGATCCCGGAAGATTGGGAGGCTATGCTTGAATGGTTACAACAAGAAGGTTCTAAGTCATCGCAATACTGGAGTGATAGAAAAATTGCTCCAAAAAAAGTTAATAAACTCATGAAGGAAAGTCATGAGAAGGATTTAGCGTGTTTCAACTGGGCATTGACTGGAATGACAGACCCCATTACTGAACCTGACCCTGAAAAGTTTTTCTCCCATATTAACCAAACTGCAATCAGGGACAAGACATGGCTTGGCAAGTTAAAGCAGGAGACGAGTCAGAAGATACGTTCTCTCGCAGCAGAGGCAACACGTCAATGGCTTGGCAAAAAGGAGAATGAAAAATTGTACCGAGGAAAGAGGGTTAGGGCGAAGGAACCGTCGAGTGAGGAACAAAAAACAGCCCAGGAGAAGGCGTGTGCAACACTTATAGAAGAACACGGGTTTGAGATCGTCTCCGAAGAAGAAGCCGTTGCAAGGATTTGTGTACATTACCGAAAAGATGCCCCATGGTCAGCCCCTGAACACTGGTGGGTGGAGGTAAAAGGTGATGTGGATGTGGTCTTGCAGACAGTCCCTGATCTACCCTATGTAGAGATAGGTAAACTGGACATCTTGTGGCACAGTGAGCAAGGGCGAGATAGTGAAGCAGCGAAGGATTATCAAGAGCTACGGTTTCCAGTACGCGCCTTGAAAGATAAGCAGTATGCAATGATTCGCCGGGAGATGGCGAAAACACCAACGAAAAAGAAGAAATAATATCAAATCCGCTTGAATGCAACTTGGTATCACGAGCGATCGCGCTGTTTTGGGAATCGAATATAACGAAGACTCACAGCAGTTTTATCTGCATTAGGTAAATTTATTCCTGATTGAGACTCTTGAATTATCGGTATTGTAGGATGACCGACTAACTAAATTGGCAACGGATTTTATAGCGGATAGATTATCGGTTTTTTTCTGAAGTTTGTGTTTTAATAGATAGCCCATCCGTTACATCCGTTACCCAATCCGTTGCCACATCCATATTAAGCTATTTTCCTGCCTGTAAGCCGATAAGTCATCACCTCTCCCTTTCCTTTAATCGGGATAATACCCCGTGCTTCAAACAAATACTTATCTCGTAATAAATTATACGTTTCGGCTGTCACCTGAATACCACCTGCTACACCTTGAGATTCCATCCGACTAGCGATATTGACCGTATCTCCCCATAAGTCATAAATAAACTTATTCGTGCCAATAACTCCAGCGACTACTGGTCCACTATTAATCCCAATTCGCATATTTAATTGCTCACCCATTTCGGCGCTAAATCGGGCAACTTCTTTCAAGATATCCAGCGCCATTTCGGCGATCGCTTCTGCATGATCCGGTTGTGGCATTGGCAAACCACCAACAACCATATAAGCATCTCCAATCGTTTTAATTTTCTCTACACCATGCTGTTCAGCGAGTTGATCAAAGGTGGAAAAAATCTGATTGAGTAAACAAACCACTTCGATGGGAGAGCGATGAGCCGCTAATTTGGTAAACTCAACAATATCAGCAAAAAGAACGGTTGCTTCGGAAAAGTTATCCGCAATAATACGTTGATCCTGTTTTAATTGTTCAGCAATCGGTTTAGGCAAAATACTCAGTAATAAACGCTCTGATCGTTCTTTTTCCGCTTCTAATTGCTCTAAATAAAACCGCTCCTGATCACGCAACTGTTTTTTTTCCAAACAGTTATTAATACGAGCAGCCAGTAATACAGCATTAAAGGGTTTGGGTAAATAATCTTCCGCACCTAATTCAATACATTCTACAACACTATTAATATCATCTACTGCCGAAATTACAATAACTGGGATATTGCATAGGTGTGGATCGCTCTTGATATGTTCTAATACTTGATAGCCATTCATTTGAGGCATCATAATATCAAGTAGCACCAAATCAAACGGCTCTTTTTGGATCAGGTCTAGTGCGATGATGCCATCTTCTGCTACCGTGACAGTATGGCCTTGCCGTCTTACCCGACGAGCCAATAAATCACGGTTTGCTTCATTATCATCGACGACCAACACGCGGCCTTTTTCAGGTTTCATGAGGTAACTTTTTGTTCTAATAGCGCCTGAATTTTACCGAGTAAACGTGAAAATTCTACAGGCTTAGTTTCGTAGTCATTACATCCTACAGCCAAGCATTTTTCCCGATCGCCTGCCATTGCATGAGCCGTTAAAGCAATAATGGGAATATCCATCGTTTCGGGTATTGTTTTGAGTTGCTGCGCGGCTTCCCAACCATCCATTACAGGTAAACTCATATCCATTAAAATTAAATTGGGATTTTCTGAGAGTGCTAGCTCAACTCCCTGTTTCCCATCAATTGCAATCAGCACCTCATATCCTTTGCGCTGCAATCGTCGAGAGAGCATATCCCGATTCATCTCATTATCTTCGACTAAAAGGATTTTTGACATTCATCTTCTCCTCGAAAGGAATGGGGTGTAGGGTTTGATAGGATGTCCGGATAATTACCCATACTAAAATTTCTCCCTCTCCCCCCTCTCCCCCTCAATCTTTTTTTAGGGTTATTCAACCGGACATGATATGAGGTGTGGGGGAATTCAAATCTATGGCGAATCTAAATAAATGCTGAACATTCTGTTCCCTTTTCCTTTTCCCTTTATCCTTTTCTATACAGATACAGGCTATTCCTGCGCTTTTCCTGATGAATTGAGGCGAGATACTAATTTGTGAACTTGACCCAGCAATTCTTCACGCTGGTATGCTCCCTTTTGTAAAATATTCTCCACATAACCATTGAGTCGCTGGCGATCTTGGGGAGTAATTTCTTTAGCGGTAAGTACTACAACCGGAATAAAACGCCAAGATTCATGATTCTGTAACTCATGAACAAATGTAAACCCATCCATTTGAGGCATCATCAAATCCAATAAGATTAACCTGGGTTGATTTTGTGCCATTTGCTCCAAGGCAAGCTGACCATTTTCAGCTTCTATTACCGTCCATCCTTCTTTTTCCAACATCCGGCGCATCATCTCACGAGTTGGCGCATCATCTTCAACCAGTAGGATTGGACAAGGGGGGCGATCGCATCTATATTTCTTGAGAATAGCGCTCAGACGACTCCGGTCAATCGGCTTGGTTAAGTAATCTGATGCACCTAGGGCGTAACCCATCGTTTTATTATCGACAATTGTCATCATAATGACCGGAATATCGGCTAATTCCGGATCACTCTTCAACCCCGAAAGTACTGCCCAACCATCCATACTGGGCATCATCACATCTAGCGTAATCGCATCCGGTTGTAATTCCTTCGCTAAAGCCAATCCCTCCTCACCAGTCAAAGCACTTTCCACCCGAAATCCTTCTTTACTGAGAAAGCGTTGCATTAGGTCATGAACCGTTGGATCATCGTCAATTACGAGTACTGTCTTCGCACCAACAGGTATCAGATTGGATTTCAACGGTAACATTGGCGTGACTTGAGTTTTCGGAGCCATCACCCTGACCGGAAGCTGGATAATAAAGGTAGAACCCTTCCCTACCTTACTCTCAACCCTTACCTCTCCACCCATCATCTGGCAGAGTTTCTTCGTAATTGCTAACCCCAGTCCAGTCCCTCCATACTGGCGTGTCGTCGAAGCATCTGCTTGAGTAAATGCCTCAAACAGTCTCGACATCTGTTCCGATGTCATACCAATCCCTGTATCGGTTACGCGGAATATAATCCAGTCTTGAGTCTGAAGTGAAGGCATCCCCGCGTCTTCTCCATCTCTCCCCCGACTCACCGTCAGCGTAATTGTCCCTTGCTTAGTAAACTTACAAGCATTACTAAGTAGGTTAAATAAACTCTGGCGCACTTTAGTTAAATCGGCATACATGGAACCGAGATTGTTGGCACAGTCTACATGAAGACTATTCTGATTCTTTTCTACCAACGGCTGAATTGTTGTTACGACATCTTCAGCCATAGCCGAGATATCGAAAGTTTCTAGATACAATTCCATCCGACCTGCTTCAATTTTTGAAAGGTCGAGGATATCATTAATTAATCCTAGTAAATGCTGACCCGCTGCGTGAATTTTTTGTAAATCGGGAATGAAGTCTTCCTGTTCTAAATCTTCAGCTTCCTCTTGTAACATTTCGCTGTAACCGATGATTGCATTCAGGGGTGTCCGCAATTCATGACTCATATTGGCGAGGAATTGACTCTTGGCACGGTTAGCCGTTTCGGCGGCTTCTTTTGCCTGTCTTAGTTCTGCTTTTGCCTGTTCCCGTTCGGTGATGTCGTTAACCAGTGAGGTAACACCAATTACGTTATTATTATTATCCAGTAATACCGTATTATACCAATCACAGGTAATAATTCTGCCATCCTTGGTAAAGTTGTCATTTGTACTGCGAGTACCTCCGCGTTGGGAAAGAAGGGCTTGCCAAACTTGGTTGACGTGGTTTTTAGCACTTTCAGGCACAATTAATCCAGCCGCATGATGACCCATTGCTTCGCTTTTTGTATAACCAAAAATTGCTTCGGCTGCGGGATTCCATTCTACAACTTCAAAGTCTAAGTTCCATTCAATTACAGCTAAGGACGTGTGTTCTAAATGGAATAAAAGCCGTTGTTGCGATCGCCTGAGTGCTTCTTCGGCTTGCTTGCGAGGAGTAATATCTTGTACAGTTCCTTCATAGTAGAGTAAGGCTCCATTCCCATCACGAACAGCACGGGCATTCTCGGAAATCCAAATTAGTTTGCCGTCTTTGCCATAAATCTGAGACTCAAAATCTGATACAACATCGTGTTCTTGAATTAAACACTGGAACTCGGAGCGACGATTTTTGCTAACGTAAAGTTGCTGTTCAATATTGGTAAGATTGGCGATCAATTCCTCTACTGAAGAATAACCGTAAATCCGGACAAGTGCGGGATTAGCACTAAGATAATGTCCGTCCGGTGTGGTTTGAAAAATTCCATGGATCGCATTTTCAAAAATTTGGCGATATTTCTCTTCCGCTTGTCGTAGCGCTTTTTCAGATTGCTGTCGTTTGGTTAAACTCTGAGCAAATGCCCAGAATACATAACTAATTGTTCCGAGTACCAGGAGGGAAAAAGATAGAATATAATATTTTTTACGGGTAAGACGGTTAATCCGTTCTTGTAATAACTTATCCAGGGTAGGGGAGACTTGATCGTAGAGTTTAAATTGAGCATTAATTGCTTTTGTTCCTGCTAAAAAATAGTCCGTTTGGAGAATAGCAACCCGCTGTCCACTCATCCGTTGTTGATTGATCAGTTCTAGGAATTCATTGGTAGCTGTAACGCTTTGATCAACATTGGTTTTTAGTTTAGTCCGGAGAACTGAATTAAACCCATAAGCGACTTGCATTCCTCTATGAACGGCTTCGTTTGGTGATTTTATTGAACTGGATAGAATAGTAATTTCTGCTTTTTCATCAGCGGTAATTTTACTATCTCTCGCCATGTCAGTATTTAAGTCTCTTACCCTAGCTGTCGTTTCAATGGCAGGTGGTAATTTAGTAACCACTGCATCCATCAAATAATAACTGTCAAGCACTGGATCGGTAATTAAATTCGATGTATCTCCCACATGGAGTATTAACGAGACAACATCATTAATCAGCACTGTATGTGCATCAAAGCTTTCTTGACTGTTGAGTGTTGATGTTTGGTTTTTGAGGGCTTGCCATTGTTTCTTGAATGCTGTCCATTGTGCTGTCGTTTTAAGAGTAGCACCTAGCCGTTGATCTAGAGTATCAATTGACTGGATCTCTGCTTCGAGTTGAGATTGTTGGAGGGCTAGTTTTGCTTTTAAATCCCTATCCCCACTTAAATAGTCATGAGAGAGGCGGCGATACTCGACGAGAGGTTCTAACAACTTCCTTAATGTTTGGTTGTACTCAATACCTAGTCTCTCTTTTTGGGCAAACTCGATACCTACATCAATTTCTGCTATCAATTGATAAACAACTAAGGCAAAGGGGAAAATGAAGATCAGCAGCAACCCTACTAAGCTGGCTTTTCCAGTTAGTCGCTGGCGTATATTTTTTTTCAAGGGTAGTCTCCAGGTTTTTTTTATAGTTTTATAATTGATATTGGCTATATTCCAACTGGAAGGACTACTATCAGGATAAAAAGTTTAGTGTGAAGGAGTTTTTCTTATTCGGCTAACAACCGTTGTCCTACAGATTCAGCTATCAGCCGTCAGCCGCCAGCTTTCAAGACGATTTCTTAATTTTATGGCGTTAATGAAAGGTTTGCCTACAGAGAATCAGCTAGCCACTTGCTGATAACTGATAGCCGAGGATTAAATGCTTACCCATTGTCAACCAAATTACCATTGAACCTGAATTAAAAATATAAAGTTTTGTAATGCTAACCCCGAACCCTTAACGGACAATCACTTTTGCCGTCAATCTTTATCATTTTCTTTTTCCAAGTATTAAGCTGCCTCTGTATTTAATTTGTATAGGCTCAGAACCCGAAAGCACCCCGAAAGTATATTTTAATAGTTTATCTGATAAGATGCGTCTTTAAATAACCTAACAAATACAGTCCATTTCGATAGGAAACTTGTTCATGTCAACCTCAAATCACCACAACCAACAGGGAACCGTCGATCCAGCGGGAGGCGATCGCACCCTTTTAACCAACCCAGTAAAACAGGCAAATACTAACTGGCTCAACCGCCTCCAGCAACATAGTAAACTGTTAATGGCTCTAGTAGAACCGAATCATTTTACCCTTCAATATGCTAATGAATCCTTCTGCCGTATTACTGGAATTACAGCCCTCAATTTCAATGTGCAAAACCAAGGAATCCATCTTTGGGAACTGTTCCTTGACGTTGATAAAACCCTCCAAGAAAAGTTATATCGCCGTCATTTGCTAACAGTAGTATTACGAGATCTGTATCACATTGAACAAACTTGCTGGCGTGTTTTAGATGAGCCAATGATGGCTTGCTTAAAGAGTTCTTCAAATGCCGAACCTCGCTGTATTCAGTTTTGGTTACGTTCCGAACATCTCAAGGTTGAACGAATTGATCCTCAAATTGATGAATTTGCAGATTTAGGATTATCCGAGTTACCTGTAGAACAGATTATACCTCAAGAAAGCTGGGAAGAACGGCTACAGTTAGACAATTATCGAGTTAAAGGTCAACTTTTGTGGGAAGGGTTAGATGTTACCCATCAAGAAATTATACGACGACTGATTAATTTATTAATTGAACGAGACTCGGTATTACGTCCAGACAAGTTTCAGGTATTCAATCAACAAATGCGATCGCTATTTCGCGCTGAAAATATCCTATTATTGAGAGTAAAGCGTCAAGAGGTAAAACTATTCACTAATGAAGATGACCGGGTGATGCAAACTAAGGTTTATCCCCTTGAATCCTTACAAAATTCCCACTTTATACGAGCCGCACAAGCTAATTCTGTTTACAGAGTTCCTAATTTATGTAGCGATTGTCAGACGGAATTTGAGCAAAATCTGGTTAACGACGGAGTGCGTTCTTTATTACTTATTCCTTTATTAGTTTCTACCTCTGAAGCCGAAGAATCACCCAAACAACTCATGGGGATGGTTGGACTCACTAGTACTCATCCGAATAATTTTGACCAACTAGATATCAGTCATGCAGAAGCATTAATTCCAGCTTTAGCCTCTGCATTGCGTCAAGCCGCTCAAGGTCAATTTAACCATATCCATCCGTCAGTAGAATGGCGATTTTTAGAAGAAGCAGAACGACGCAGTTGGGGACTTCCACCCGAACCCATTATATTTACCAATGTCCACCCAATGTATGGTATTTCTGATATTCGTGGGTCTTCTGATGAGCGGAATCGATCCATTCAAGCCGATTTACTGGCTCAATTTAACTTAGCTGTAGGGGTAGTAGACGCAGTTTATCAAAACCAAGAATTGCCATTTTTAGAGCAATTGCGGCTGGATTTATTGGCGTATATGGAACGTTTGAATAAAGGTGTAATGGTAGATGCGGAAGTAACAGCGGTTCAGTATTTAAGAACCAATTTAGAGATTTACTTTGATTATTTCCGGCAATGTAGCGAAGAAGCAGAAAAAGCAGTTAATACTTATAAACAAGCTTGTACAAATGACCATCAATGTGTTTATGTCGCACGCGATCGCTATGATAAAATGATTCACGAAATAAACAATCGATTGCGGGAAACCTGGGAACGTTGGCAAGTCCGAATGCAACAAATTATTCCCCATTACTGCGATCTTGATCTTACCGATGGCATGGATCACATGATTTATGTCGGTGCTTCTATTAACCCTCAATTTACCTTATTCCATCTTCATTGTTTGCGTTACGAACAACTACGCGCCATTTGTGATTGTGCCCGAACTTGTTTTGGATTGCGCGATCGCTACGACACTCCCCTACAAGTCACTCATCTCGTATTAGTACAAGACACAACCGTCGATATTTTCCACGATGAACAAACCGAAAAATTATTCGATTTGCGAGGAAGCACCCGCGATACCCGCTATGAAATTGTCAAAAAACGTATCGATAAAGCTTTAGATACTCAAACCCAAACTCGGATCACTCAACCGGGAATGTTAACACTCGTTTATTCCACCCAAGAAGAGTGGAATGAGTATCAACAATACTTCCGTTACTTAGCGCGTGAAGGTTGGGTTGATACTCAAATTCAATCTAGCACCGTCGAACCGCTACAAGGAATTACCGGACTAAAATATGCTCGTGTTCGTATTCTACCAGCCCCAGAGGAATCCGCTAACAAAAGTGAAGATTAAACCGATACCATTTTGAATTTTGGAAGACTCACTCTGTCAGAGTTTCTGTAATTCATGTGTCGTATTTCTTTTTTAAATTAGTATGATACCAAATCCGGTTAATATATACCCTTTAATCAAAATTGCCAAAACCCTGTAGAGACGTTGCAATGCAACGTCTCTACCATTGGTTGTAAAAATGAATCTTTAAACCGGATTTGGTATGAGAAGCTACCCCACTCCCCACTCCCCATAACAATCAAATTAAGAACCCCTACACTACTTTATCCCCTAAATTCAGAATCAAAGGTTCCTCAAACGTTTGAAACGTACTATAAAGCAAACTATCCAAATACTGACGCAAATACTCTTGCTGCTCTCGATTAGGACGATAGAATCCATCTCCCTCTCGTTCAAAAATTTTACCCGTACTAAGGCGAGAGTAATGCAAATTTTCTTGAGATACTGGAGAGAGCCAGCTACCATAATCAATAGAAGGGACTAAGCCTGGTGGTAAATTCCCATCCAGGAGTGAAATCAGGCGATCGCTACACGCAGTCGTATTTAAACCTTGGCGCTCTAACTTCTGCATAATTTCCTTTATACTGTAAACGTGCAATGGAAAATCACCTTTTGTATTAGCAAACGTTCGGAGCAATTCTAAAAGCAGAAAATAATCACTATATTGCTGTTGGGAATAATTTAAAACGTGAGGATATAGAGGCAAATTAGCAAGTCCCGCTGCTACCCAAGTTCCATCCGGTAACTCACTCTTATTCATCAATGTCGCATTGGGAAGTTTTTGCTCTAACCATCGGTTTAGAGTTGGGAAAGCTGTACTTCCCCCCTGACAAATGACTTGACGAATTCCCTGTTGAGAAAAACCCGTTTTAATCAGCAGCGCATTAAGTTCTTGATTAAGCTGTTCAACAAAGGGAAAAATGACCTTAGCTTCTAAATCCCGACGCTTGATAGTCCAGCACTCAACACCTACATTTAAAGTAAATTCCTCTTTATGTTGCAGAATTACCTTGAGATACGCAGCCGCTTTGAGGAGTGCTTGTCCCACAGCAGAACCGTGCAATAGTGATAACGTGCGATCGCGGTTAGGTTGGTCAGTTTGACCCGGTAGTGGCAATTCTAACTCAGAACTTATCCCAAGCTGTCGCTGTTGCTCTACAGACATTTGAGGATAGATCAATTGCCAAACAATATCTTGGTCAATCCCATAACCCCCATACGCCCAACTCCACAGCTTAAAATCTTCATGAGTTAACGCTTGCAAATTATCGGGTAAATTAACAATAGCCAGTTCCGTTGTAATGGCTCCTACATTAATCCCTAGAGTACTACCCGACCAAGAATCAGAAGATGAGGAAGTACTAAAAACCTCCCCCTCTCCCCCTCTCCCCCTCTTGAATGCGTCACCCCTAAACTCAGATAACCCAGCTAAGAACGTTGCGATCGCATCTTCAATAAAAAATACTTGTCGAGGTTCTTTCACTAACTTGGATTCTAATACGGCTTCGCGTAAATTAATCTGGTAAGTATCCCCCCAATTTGCTGGACAACCTAACACCACCCCTTCTAATTGTGCTAAAGCAGTAGCTAACGCCTCAGACTCCAAACCCACTGCTCCCACTTGAAGCGCTGAATTGGGGAGAGTATTCTGGGGTGTGAGGGTGGCTAAAATTGCCTGCAATGCGCGTCGTACCCAGTAAAGGGATAAACTCTGTTCCCCTGCTAACTGCAAGCTGGGTTCCCATTCATGACGATCTTGACAATAGTAGGGAATCGCCATTTTTAAATAAGGTTTAAAGTTTTGTAAATATATTCCTGGCTCCTTCGCTAACGTTGAAGCTAGGGAACCCACAACCACCGATGATGAGACAGGGGGTTCAATCCAAACTTGATTTGCGGCAGGACCCGAATAGGTAATAGTGGGTAAACGAAACATCGCTTCCCCAGAACTACGTGTGGCGATTTGTGAATTGACTTTTCCTAAGTCATTCTGCCAATAGATCGGATAGTGTTGACCCGTCGATTGGTTGAGGAGAACAGCGGAAACACCTGTAGTACCGAAATCAATTCCCAAATAGTTCATAAAAATACCTACGTCGTGGGAAACTCCGTGTCTTTAGACCGGAGAGGAACACGCGGTTAGCGGTTAAAACCGCCTACCCGCCAAGAATTGAAGGCAAGAAACTTGATATCTGAGACAATGGCGTTTTGAGTAATACGCCTCCCTGTTTGCAGATTGTGCAAGCTAACAGTTTTGCGGTTTGGGTCTTTTTTCGTTGGTGATTCTTGCCATCCGCCGACGTAACAAAAACCGTATTTTGAATGCTTGACAATTGAGCCACGCTTGAATCCAGCGCTCAATGTCCCTCCATATCTCGGACGGACATGACCAGCCGAATGCTGCAATCTGTGCAATTGTCGTCTATGAAATTCCAAGGGAATTACTTCTATCAATGCGGTGTTATCAGGGATAAGATGTCCTCCCACATACAAGAAAGCTAACACCCAAGAGTCAACGCAGTGAGCTTCAAACTTGTTTGATAACTTCTGTTTTGACTTTTTCAACCCTAAAGCTTGGCGCATTTCGTAAGTGTCGTTGCCCGTCCTAGTTTCTAGGTGAGCAATGCTCTTGAGTTCCGAATAGAACCAACACTTGCCTACTTCCAAAGGACTGAATGCTACATTCCACTTGCGTCCGTTTTTCCAAGTACGAGCTTTGATGTCTTCTACTACAAAGACTGATACCGGAAACATCTTGATTAACCACTTGGCTATCCTCAGTTTCCACTGCCATCTGCTGAGAGTTGACGGGGGAATCCGATTTTTGTTGACTAATCGATTGGCTCGATTTTGACGGCACGGCGTATTGCGAAAACGTCTTGCCCGTCGCATATTTCGCCTAACCTCAACATGATCTTTTACCCAGTTAACAGCATGGGTTTGCACGTTTAGGTAGGTGTGAGCTTGGGATTTAACAGTAAACGCTTCTCGCTTTGAACCTGGATCGATACCCACAGCTATTGGTTGGTAATTAGTGTTAGAAGGCTCTACATTGAGTCGAACACAAAATACTCCTTTTTTCCAAAATGGGGTTGCCTTGCCTGACTTTATCCAGCGCTTCGCTCGACTTGGTGTTGTCGGCATTAGTGGTCTATTTTCACTGTTTACAACTGGAACGAACATTCACGATAAGTCCTATTTCTAGGTGTATATTTCCCTGACGCTCCTTCGTCGCTACCGCTTCGCTAACGCCACTGACTACCAGAGAGGTTGAAAACTAGGGAGGCATTCTCAACGTCTGTCGGGATACCACTCCCAGGCAGTTCAGTAATTGGCTAGACACCGTTTTAGTCTCGAATTAGGAAGGTGGTGAGTCTTCCTCTTTCAAGCCTCCGTACTTCAGTCGGGGGTCAGTGACCAGGTTCCGAGTCAAGAGTATCGTCAGAAACCTCATCAGGGACTAACTCCGATTCCAATGTAGTCGATGTCAGCGGGTGTGAGATCTCGTCCTCTGGCGACTCCCAATCCTCTGGATTGCTAGTATCTTGATTAGCTTCTTGAGGAGATAACTCTGAGGTTCCACCCTCCCAGCTAGGGAACATTGCATCCCCTTGGGATAAGTCCTGGAGTGCAAATTCTTCCCAATCTTCTGCTAATAACTCTTCTGACATGGGTAAAACTCGATGCTGGGGAAATGTTACCTGTGGGTTAGGGATAGGCGGAATAGGAGGCGATCGCCAATCTTGATCGGGAAATGGCGGTTCTTCATAGGGAAGGGTATCTTGCGGATCAAACTCCTCAAAACTGTGCAGGTCTTGACTAAGCTGCTCTAAAATAGTTTGGTCTAACTCAATTTGTGGCTCTGCATCGGTTGTTAATTCATCAATTGCCAATAAATCTTCATCAGGTGAAGCAGGGATATAGCGATCTTCAACGGAATTCGTTTGGGATTCACTATCCCTTGTTGTCGTTTCTGATATTGATTCTTCAGCGATCGCTAAGGTTGAGGAATTAGCTTGAGTCGGTAGAGAGTAACTCAAACCCATTTGATCCAATAAATCTGTTAAGGCGGAAATGGTTTCTACAGAGTCTTCTTGACTACTCTGTTGCTGTTGAAATGGAGAAGTGAGTCTTTGTTCTACGGGTAACAAATCCCCTTGACGGGAAGAGTCAGATCCTGAATCTTCAAATAATAAAGCCTCCCACGATTCCGTTAAAGGCTCCTCTCCATCTACGGAAGAAGCAGTTGATATCGTTTCCCTCGCCGGATCACTCAGTCCTTCAAACAGAAATTCTTCTACTCTCTCACTCCCAACCGCGATAGAATCTAGAGGATCAGGTTGAGTGTCCGTTGGAATTTGAGTTTCTGCTATAGAATCTAGAGGATCAGGTTGAGTGTCCGTTGAAGTTTGAGTTTCTGCTATAGAATCTAAAGGATCAGGTTGAGTGTCCGTTGGGGTTTGAGTATCGGTTCCCGTCTCTAGCAATTCCATTCTCTCTGATTCAGCCTGACTAGAGATCTCCAATTCATCGGATTTAGCACTACTGCTTAATGCGTCTCTACCAAACAGACTTTCATACAACTCATCAATATCCTGGCGGAAACTCTCACCACTAGATGGGAGGGGATTGATTCCCTCTGGGGGTTTTGCCTGCGATCGCGGGAAGGATGAAATCTCTGTCCAGGTCTCCTCCCCTCCCCCAAATAACAAATCCAACTCTTGACTTTCAGACGAATCTGTGATATCGATATCTTGAATAGTCGGAAAAGATTCTTGAGGCTCAATTTCGAGTTGGATGAACGTATCAATGCGATCGCTATCATCGTCTAAATCGAGTCCTTCAATCGGTTCCCAATCTTGAGAGCTAAGATTTTCCAGAACAATCTCTTCAGAAACTAGCTCAGATTGAGCAGGGTTCACCCCAGTTGCCTGATTAATCTCCTCTGGATTTAGTGTCGAGTCTTGGGGATGTAAGGATCTGGCGATATCCGAGACTAACTGAGACGGTGGCGTTAGCGGCTGAGGCGTAACCTCCAAAGAACCAGGGGTACGATAAGCCGTCTGCCGAAGGACTTCTTGCGGTAACTGGCGATCTGGAGGAGCTTGAGTACTAGCAGGTGAAATGGAGGGTGGTAACATTGTTGAAGCTTCTCGTCCCAACTGCTGGGCTAAACGATTCACCAAGGCTGTAAACAGCATCTCACCCTGAATACCCAACCTGTGCATGGTTTCGAGTCCCTGAGACAGCGACTCGTGATAGCTATGAAGATTACGCTGTAGAGCCTCAAAGATGACCTGGTGATTCGCATCAAGCGCCATCAACATTTGGTCAAACTGCATTTGTAGGTGTCGCAGTTGCTCTAGCCGCTGTTGGGGCAGCATTGTAACAGAACCCTGATCTGATTTTATCCCGGTTGCCGATGGGTTATTCAGCAGTTGGGCTTCTAAATTAACTACCATTTGAGCTAATTGCTGAGTTAACCGTTCCGTCGAGCGATTAATTAAATCTTGGGCAAACTCAGACATAATTTGCTCTTGAGCTGCTTTTTGTTGAGTTAGGCGATCAGAGGATTCCTGTTTGGTATTTTGAAGCTGGCGAATTTCTTTAATCAAAGACTCTCGTTGTTCTCGCAGTACTGTCAATTCTGCCTGCAAAGGTTTTGTTAAATCATTACGCAAACCATCAATTTCTTGAGTTACGGCTTGTACAATCTGCTGGACGGCTGATTGCTGAGTAGGAAGAGTAGGCGTTGGCAAGTTTTGTGGTATCGAATTGTGTTGGAGAGAAACCAAATAACGACGAACACGTTCCAACACCTGGCGCGATCGCACCGCCTCACTCGGCTTAGACCAGGGCAAACGGGAGCCAACATTAGGGAGTATGCTGTCAATATCAGCGATCAGAGATTGAATATCCTTCTGAGAAGTCACGGCGGAACCCTTGAGGAAAACAAGTACAGCTTCGAGCAGGATTGATGGCAATCCCCCCTGCCTCTAATCTTAAAGGGGAAGAGAGGGGAGTATAGCAGTTCTGTTGTTGAATGAAGTACATCCTGGTTGGATAGGAAGGATGATAGCGCAGCGTTAGCGACATCAGGAGCGTCAGGATCAGGTAGTAATATCTATTAAAAATTCCCCCCATCTCCCCATCTCCTCATCTCCCCATCTCCCCATCAATCCCCTTAATATGAAGCATAATAAACTGTGTATCCCTTCCCGTAGGGTTGCCTTAATTATTTAGAAGGCACTCCCAATGCGGTGTAACCGTCATGGATCGGGAAATGACTCCTGTATCGGCCATCCTGACTTGTCTGGAACGGTTGATAGGGTGCTAGCATCGCAACTGTTTGGTTGCTTTTGTGAATGTTGATACGGGAAAGCCACCTTAATTTTTTAGGGGACGGTTGTTCATCGTACCTGTCCACGGCGTATAAAATGTGATTTTGCTTCATGGATGACCGATACAGCTCACACGAAATGAATTCAAATGTTAATGAGTTGATTGGCAAAGCTCCTTTTTTTGCTGGCTTACCGGAAATGAATGTACAACAAGCCACTGCTCATGTTGTCACCCGCAAGCATCCAGCTAATCGAGTAATTTTGCTGGAAAATGATTGGGGTGGCTCAGTGTATTTCATTTTGGAGGGGTGGGCAAAGATTCGCACGTACAATCTTGATGGTAAAGAGGTAACTCTCAATATTTTGGGAAAAGGGGAAATCTTTGGAGAAATGGCGGCGCTGGATGAGGTGCCTCGTTCTACTGATGTAATTACCCTAACTGAAACAACAATTGGTAGCATCCCTGCTCAGGATTTTATCCAGTTAATTCATAATGAACCCATGGCGGGTGTCCGTTTGTCTCAGCTAATGGCGAAGCGTCTGCGTCAAGTCAACCGTCGCCTGCGCCTGCGGGAGTCGGATAGTACGTCACGAGTAGCAGACACGTTGTTATTTCTAGCAGAAGGACAGGGCAAAATTAAACAGCAAGGGACTGAAATCCCTAACTTACCCCACCGAGAGTTAAGTAGTTTGAGTGGACTGGCGCGGGAGACAGTCACACGGGTATTGACTAAGCTTGAAAAGAAGGGGTTGATCGTGCGGGATCACGATATCATGGTGATTCCGGATTTGCCTGCATTGGAGCGGATTATTGCGTGACGGATGTGATTTAGCGGTTGATGAGAGGGTGAGGGGGTGAGGG
>DNGI01000186.1:0-5348 GCA_003486645.1 Cyanobacteria bacterium UBA11370
CCCCCTCCCCCTGTTCCCCTACTTCTTAAACTACTTCCCATTACCCTGCGGCTGTTTTGGGCTAGCCATAGTACTTTGAGGATAAGAAGACCACTGATTTGAACCACTACCAACCGCTGATGTAACTTCCTGACTTCGCTGCTGACTTAGTTTGCGGTTCATTTGTTCGACTTCTTCTGGGGTTACTTTTGCCCCCTCAATGGGATAATCGTTACTCAATCCTTCAGTTTGAATAACGTGTTCAATGGGGTCTTCAATATACACCCAATTCTCACCTGCATTCCAAGGCCCTTGACCTTCATTCCAAGCACCTCGCGCACTCGTTCCATTGGATAGATTAAAGTAGCTGTGAGTGTAGCGCGGATCGCCTTGAAGTACTCCTGGCGGGAAATTCGGTTGAATACTATCTAGTGCCGCTGAGAACATTTGGAAGTGAGAAATTTCACGGGTCATTAAAAAACCAAGCGTTTCCTTCACATACGGATCATCCGTGAATTGCATCAAATATTCGTAAACAATTTTTGCTCTCGATTCTGCGGCAATATCTGAACGCAAATCAACCGTTAAATCGCCATTTGCATTAACATAAGAACCCGACCAAGGTGTTCCTTGGCTATCCGTTACTCTGGGACCACCACCGGAAAGTAGCAAGAATTGTGGGTTAACCATTGCTTCATGAACCATCTGGTCTTTCTGAGCATTACCTCCGGAGATAAACTTCATCAGAACGCTACCATCGGCGGCATTTTTCAGTTCACCATTAACCCCATCCAGCAGCATTGTAATAGTTGCCCCAACAATTTCTAGATGGCTGAATTCTTCAGTGGCGATATCCATGAGCATATCGTACTTATCAGGATAAGGCTGGCGGGCGGCGAAGGCTTGAACAAAGTACTGTAAAGCAGCTTTCAGTTCGCCATTAGGCCCTCCGAACTGTTCGAGGAGCATACTAGCAAACCGAGGATCAGGTTGAGATACCCGTGCATTAAACTGTAATTCTTTGACGTGATAGAACATTTTGCTCTCCTGTGGTGGTGTGTTATCGCTAAATTTCTCAAGTGGAAAAATAGGGAGTACAGACTGAGAATTTTTATCGTTGCTAAACACAGTAATCGCAAATGTTTGTCAAACCTTCTAACGGAAGAAAGAGCTTGTGTTCTATCAAAAGAATTAGTTTTGGTGAATAGATCAGCTTTCAGTGATCAGCAGTCAGTCATCAGCAGTAAAACTAGCTTGCTCCCCCAGGCGAGAGGAACTCAATTTTGTACTTCATTCACCTACAATAAGCGACTAAAACTGCTAAGGACTTAGATCCCCGACTTCTCTAAGAAGTCGGGGATCTGGGTTTAATGTTAAGAGGTTGGATTCATTTCCGGTAACAGACACTTATCCGAATCACAACCCGCAGGTCCTGCTTCTGCTGAGTAACCTAAATCATAGTGACTCAGTGCCGTATGAAAATTATCTATTTTTCGCCTTACTTTGACCTCCTGCATGAGTTGTTCATACTGTTCTTTTGAGATTGGCTCAAAGGGTAAGCGTGGAAAGGATTGATGATCATCAAATCGAGATAGTAAAGCGGCTGAAATATAGCCTTCATCATCTCGAATCGCTTCATAAATTCGAGTTCCTAATGCTTCCACTTCATTTTCCCGCAATTCAATTGTAGAACTGGTGTTGTGCCGTACATAATATTTTTGCACTTGCATACAAAAATCTAATTGAGCCAGTGCCGAGAACTTGCTAATATCAATTTCATCCGCTCCTGGTAAATCAGCCCACGATACAGAAACGGGAATTTCAACTAACCATTCGGTACACCGTTGATCAAATGGATCAGTTAATAGATTGCCCTTTTCATCTTTATCGGATTGAGAAGGGACTACACTATATCCATAGTCGATACAAGCCAAAGCGACGGGATCATTTTTCCGGAAGGTAACACGACGAATGAAACGTTGTGCTTTGGGAGGATGCCAACCTGGAGAAGCACCTGTGAGTAGAGATTTTGTGCCAGAAGGTTGAACTGTTGTACAGCGGTTAGGACGTTTTAGATTGTGCATATCGCAATAATCCCAAACGACTTGATGGACAATTTCTCGCCAACGAGTCAAGTAGTCTTGCTCTTGTTTTTTAAACTGTAATCCTTGTACAGTATCGGGTCGTCCATCTGTCCACCAGTGCAACCAATTCACACCAAACGCTTTAACAAAAAAGTCAAACAATCCGGTAAAAGATACCCCGACAATGGGGTCTAATTCCCGCGATTTTTGGTAGCGTTCCTCACCGAATTTATGATTGAGAAGGACAGCTACAGATAGCGCACCTGCGCTGAAGGCTTCTTCTTGTTCTTTGTAATTATGGGGGTCGATTTGATTAAGGTGGATCTCTGATAAATTACAGTGAAAATTAGAACCAATAATTTCCATTTTTTGTTATCCTAAAGGCTTTTTATCCTTTAGTTCTACGCCTTCCTGATTAGGAGTAGATCCGCGTACATTTTACACCTAGAAACTCAATAACTCATTATAGAAAATGCTTGTTCTAGGTGTCCCCACACTCTTGGAGAGATTCTATTCTAGAAACAAATTTTAATTTTTTCTAGTTTCACTCTCTACGCTGTACGGTGTCAAAGGCTTGTTAATTCCTTTAATTACCTCGGTATTAGCATCTCAGCTTTCACCGATTTTGCGGGGTTTTTAACGTGAGGCAAAATTACGGCTTACCACACGGATTTAATCCCACACGCGCTAAACGATGGTCTATTTCATCAGTAGCCAAGTTAGGATAATGTTTGTGTAACCATTCACTCGCGTTTCCTTGTTCATAGGCTTGCAGAAACTCTTTTTTTAATTCTTGAGTTAATAACAAATCGCAGTTTGCTCTCGCAACAGCTTCACCCGCCCATTGAATCGCACCTTCACCCGAATAATATTGTTTGCGAACGGCATCAATACATTCTTCCAAAGTAGGTTTATAGTGAAAAACGCGAGTATGATTTGCCATTCTTAACGCATCACGTTCTGGATCAATTCGCCAGTTACCATTTTCATCCTGCTGCCAAAGATTACCCTTAGCATTGGAGAATAACTCATCATTGCTATTTCCCTGTCTCATCCCAGCACTATTGTGAGTTAAATAGCCATCACAATAAAAACAGTGAGCGTCTTCAACTTCGATATCATAAGTGTGTAGATAATCATAGCTACCCAGTCCTTTAACGGTTACTGGGATATCAAGATCTACATCGGATTCGCTAACATAGCGTTCGTAATTTGCATCGATCCAACGCGAACCCTGAAACCCCATGTCTCGCATTTCGCTATAGGTATAGCGTTCTCGCATCATCTCACCTGGAACAGTGAAACCATACATTTTTAAACCTTGGTGCAATTTTCCTTTAACTGAATGCGCCCCAATCAAATTGTTGTATTTTTCTTTGAACGCTGGGAGAGTAATGCTGTATTTAGGTTGCCAATTTTGCTCTTGGGGGACATTAATTTTGATTCGTCCGGCAATTCCCAGACTGGAAAGAACACCAGAAATTTGTCGAGCAAATGATCGATAAACAGTTGTTACAAGATAGGGAGGACGATTTTTAATTGTGCCATCACTATCCATTAATCCAGCCAGGTAAGCGGCTCTGATATCGCTACTTGCTTGAAGAATAAAAGCGGGAATTTGAATTGTTTGATTAGGCTGTTTGATGTATTTATGGAAATACTCTGCTAACCGAATGGAGGAACAAGAAAAACGAATTGTGTTTTCACCTTGTAAGGTTTTCGCACTAACAGATAAGCCAAATAGGGCTAGAGCAGAGTTGAGCTTAACTAGTAGCTTATCCGTTACGTCTTTATCAAGTGCGTTAGCTGACCAAGAAACGCAACCGTAGGGTTTATTGTGCTTATTCCGACCTAGTGAAACATAACCATCACCATGAGTAAACCCAATTAACCAGGCAATTTCTGGTGTTAAAAGGGGAATGGTTAGTGTTTTAGCTGTTCGGCTATTCATTGGTCGCTCTTCCGTACAGTCTGGCGGTAAAGCAGTTGGAATTCCAGGCAAAATTTCTGTGTTGTGTAACAATCTGTCACCTTCAACTAAATCAGCAATTCGTTTCCAAAAAATTTCTCCATTAGCACTTCCTAGAACTGCCTGTTCGTGATTCAGAGTTGCTCTCGGATACGTTGCGTTTGTCTCGATTTCATAGACCTCTTGGTAGCCTTGATCAAACTTATTGGTTACTTTCTTAAATCCTAAAGGAGTTTGTACCAAATCGCCGATTTGAACGTCTTTAATTGGAACAAGCCCTTGATAAGTATGAACTAAAGCATCTTCGGGTAAACAGCGACGAATATTTCCCGCCACAATTGTGACAGCCGCTTCATCAATTAACAAACAGCACTCAACCGAATTTAATTGTCGCCCTAACGCCTTATTTAAAATGGCTGCACAACGGTGATAAAGTTCGGGTAATTTAATCGGATTCGCAACACCCCCAAACCCTTTTAAGGGTTCTCCCGCTGGACGAATATTACTCAAATCAATTGATACATTAACCTCTCCAGAAAACTGCTCATCCGTCGATAATTCCAGTAGAGTTTGATAGGATTTAACCCAACCTTGGCGAGAATCTCCAACATAAATAGTGACACAATCGCCTACTATTTCAACTTCCGTTTCGTCCCGACGGTTTTCGGCTGGAGTTGAGCCAATTTCACCTTGGATCACAACATTGAGATGATTGCGAATGGGGGGTAACTGATTAATGTATTTGGGTTCAAGAACTGCACCTGTACCACAACCCATCATGGCGAGATTCATCATTAGCCCAAACGCACGCCAATCAACTACATTAGTACTCGTGCAATTGTAGGCTCCGGAAAAATTCTGAGCGTTTTCAATCCAATCTGTGCCGCCAACCCATAACCAGCGGCCAGAAGGTAAACTTTTAATCTGACGCATCATCCGATGTAGTCGGTCAGTTTCTGCTAAAGTCAGTTTGCCGAGTTTAGCTAAACCCCCAATCGTGCGATCGCATACTTCACTCCAAGTCTCGCGCCCATTTGGTGTTCTGCGGCTATAGGTTCTGAAAAATACCGGATTCGCGGCGGGTGCAGTTTCTGGAAAATCCCCTGTGAGGTTGTTTCGTTCAAGTTCTCGAACCATAGTGAAGGTCTGTTGGTTTGTGACAAACCTTCACTATACGCGATTCCACGAAGCAGATATAGTGGTCAATCCTAAAAACTTCCTATCTTGGCGCTAGATATAGTGAGTGGATTTGATGGGTGAAAAAAGGAGAAGAAGAGAGGCAAGGGGGACAACGAGGACAAGGGGGACAAGGGGGA
>DNGI01000186.1:5690-25246 GCA_003486645.1 Cyanobacteria bacterium UBA11370
CCACTCCCCAAAACCTAGGAATTTATCCCTCATGAGTATGAGAACTGCTATATAAATTTTCAAGCCAAATTGACTGTGATTACTAAATCATTAAAATCCCGATCGCCACCACCGAATAAATCCTCAAAGGCAAAGGTATTTTTATCAAGCTGACGAACATGATCCACCCCATCCGGATTTGCCCCAATATAAGCAAAGTAAGCTAGCTTTCCTTGACCATGCTGATTGTTGGGATTGTGGGCTAAAAATTCCTCTGGTGTGCCATCGGCAATAATAAATGGCGCTAGTAGCTTTCCAGCGGGTAATAGTTCTTGGTCTAAATCCAATCGTTGACTAACAGCAGCTTGAGCATATCCTGGATCACTAGGCTTGAGATTGCCAATATGGCCTTTATAATTATCAACAACGTAAAACCCGCCTGAATTATTATAGGCAGCTTCGCTACTGACCGTAAATTCAGCAGATACCATGCCTGTTAAGCGATCGCGTAAATCAAGGAGTTCTGGTTGTTTAGCAGCATTTGTATTGCTAATCGGGATTAATTCTGGGGAATTGATGTGTTTCGGTGGTGGCGCTAAGGGCAACTCTCGATCTGTTCGGGAATCTGTATTATTATCGCTATGATCTGTTCCAGGGAGTTCAGTATCCGTTGGCGAGACATCGATAACCCCTAAGTTATTAGAACGATTACCAGGCATACCAGAACCACCAATTGGCATAGCCCCACCTGTAACAATAGGATTGCCAGGTAGGGGTGGCGTTTGTAAATAACTGCCATTATCTGTCAATACTCCTAGCTTGGGATCAGTAAGAATGGCACTCGCCGTTACCTTAACATCATTGGGATTCGGATATGAGGATTGAAAATTTCCTCCACCATTAATGAATGACTGACCCACATGATGGGTACCATTCCAATTATTGCCGCCATTGTAGGCAAAGTTATCGGAGAAAAGAGAATCTTTCAGATTAACCTTAGAACTGTTACCCCAAACACCTCCGCCCTGCCATCCCGCATAATTTTTGGCAATTGTAGTTTTGGTAATGGTCGCTGGTGCGGAACCTGCGTTCAACATGATTCCCCCACCTAAACCTTGTTTGCCATCCGGGGACTCTGCCCGATTGCCATAAAAGGTACTATTAGCAATGATAGTGGAGTAATTAATATCTGTGGTTAATCCACCCCCCTGTTGAAAGGCGCGGTTATAAGCAACGGTGGTATTTCTGATTTCTAAATCACCGTTACCATGTTGGATTCCTCCACCGGAAGAAACTTTACTGATATTGTAAATAACCTGATTATTGATGATGGTACTATTTTCAACAATGGATTTGTCACCCTCATAAGTCCATAACAGTAATGCCCCTCCATGCCCTGCGGCTTTATTCCGTTCAAATCGACTGTTAGAAATTCGGATTACACCGGGCTTATTCCAGCCAATTCCATCGGTATAAACGGCACCCCCATAACCCATTGTATGGGGAGCAAATGCACCACCTGCTGAAGAATCATTGCGGATAAAGGTAGAGTTTTCGATAGTCGTTTGAGAGTTACGAATATTGATGGCCCCACCGTTAAGTCCCTTGTTATTTGTAAACCGACTGTTTCTAACAATCAGCGTTCCAGTTCTGGAGGTGATTGCCCCCCCCGCTAGTTCACTTTTCTTGCCCCCAATGTCATTACCTTGGCAGCTATTATTATCAAATTTACTGTTAATGACCGTTGTCGTAGCACCCCAACCTGTAAGAATTGCACCACCAGCCGTGCCATTCGCATGATTATTCCTAAATTGGCAATTTTGGATGGTAAGTTTAGTGTTGTTTTCTGCCCAAATTCCTGCTCCTCCTCCGGCATCACCAACGGCTACAGTTTTACCATTAATAATACTCAAATTCCGCAGGGTTACTGTTAGGGGAATCCAAGGCTGAACACCACTGACAAAAAAAACGCGGGAGGTATTATTCCCGCTAATCTTTAAACCCGGTGCATCAGCACCATCAAGGGTTAAGTTTTTGTTGATGACTAGTTGACCACTAGTAAGCGTAATTGTTTTTTGAGCCAGATTGGAAGAGAATTTGATCGTGTCTCCGGCTTTGGCGGCGGCGAGTATTGCTCTGAGTGAACCTTGTCCTTGATTCGCTGTATTCGTAACTGTAAGAATTGCCATAGAATTGCTACCTCTGAATTCTGAATTCTAGTGTAAATATGGGGATACTCATCTCACGGAAATCATGAGTTACTAAATGCTAAAAAATTCCGTGGGTCTGTCCTCTCCTATTGGGTTGAATACCCTGAATTAGCACGGACATGGAAATGGGGAGACATAGTGAGGTTTTTGTTAAGGGTAATTAGACCGAATTGATATTACCAAACCTCTTATTGGCAGTCGAAATTACCCCTTTTAATCCTCTCTTAGCCAAGGGAGAAACTAAATCCCTCTCCTTACCAAGGGGAAGGTTGGGATGGGGTTTTAAGGATTTATGCAAGAGGTCTATTCTTGTTCCTTGCTTCCTCTTGATCGCCCAAACAACAGAATTGTTCCCATCAATAAAATTTGATCAGCAAGAGAAAATGAGTGGACTTCCAATACGCTAATCAGCATTTAATACCAAGTTGCAGCTCATATTAGTAGATAGGGGGACAAGGGGGACAAGGGGGACAAGGGAGAAAGAAATTACTACGTATGAACGCAACTGGGTATAAGTTGGTCTTTAAAAGGCTGGGGGAGAAGATGGCTGCAATTGAAATGCACATCAGCTTACTGCTCAGATGAGGAGCATAAACCGAGAATCAACTTGGGAGGCAAATCTCAAATCCAGAATAGTATGAGCAACCTAAATAAGGGACGGCTTATTTTAACTGAGCTACTCTAATTTCCGCTCCAACCAATAGGTAGATTACAACAAGAAGATTGACTGTTAAAATTAGCGCCCACATTGGTTTCTTCATCCAGCACCCTCACCACCTGGTTGTAGATTTCCTCAGCTTGTTGTCCAGAGTCGCCGATGCAGGTTAATCCCAGTTTGCCAAACTCCGAGAGTGCGCCCATGAGATGAAATACTGTACCTGTTCGAGTGCTACCATCAAAATGCAGGCGATGGTGGGCGATAATATCCATGAGGTCATTCGGCATTAAGCCGAGGTAACGCTCTTTTTGTAAATTGTCAGAAGCAATATAATATTTCTCTCGACCTTGATGGTCGTAAAAAAGGCCTGTTGATAGTTCATAACGACCATTGGTTAAATATTTGAGCGTCATGAAGGGATGGGTTGTGCCTCCTTTCCGCAGATTAATTTCTATTGCTTGGATGTCCCATGATACAGCACTATTATCCGGCTGACGAACCGCAACAAAATCAACTCCGTAACGTTCTATTGCTCCTTTTTCAGCTAAAGCTTGACCAATTCGTAGCCCCAAATTTTGCAAACGCAACCGATAATTTGCATCCGCTGGAAATCGGCAACCGAGATAAATTTGACCGTCTGGTCCTCCTAATATTTGATCATGAGTTGAAAGAATTTTAACTTCGCCTGTGGGAGTAATATAGCCCTGAACCGAGGGCGATCGCTTCTCTTCTCCTTCGATAAAGGCTTCAACAATTGCCCCTAATTCTGGAATACGACTGGAAAAATTTGCCCAGGTTTCATTTTTACCTTGAAAACGTAAATATTCCAGGCGATCGCTCAATACTTTTACTCGTTCAGGATGAGAAACTTCTCCGGGAGCGACTGATAGAATGGGTTTTAAATCTAAGATAGCATTCCCTTCTCCAGAAAAACCTTCATTCAGCTTAATCACAATCCGTTTTAAGGAGGGTTGTCGTTCCCATAACTCAGCCGCTGCTATGGCTAAATCATTGGCATTCCAGACTGTCTCGCTACCATCGGGACAAGGGACACCACTAATTTTAAAAATTTCCCGGCTGCCACTTTTTGTACCCCAATAGAGTAAATCTGGATCGGGAGCTAATAAGGGAATATCGAGTTGTACGGATAATTGTCGCTCTAAATCCGTTGAATTATAACAAACCAAGTAAGATTTTTGGGGACGGAGTGCCTTACGAATTCGCTCCATTAATCGGGGACGCTCTAAGATTTTTTGACTCAGAGGTTTAAGAGAGGAATCATAGGTTGTCATCAGCAAGAGGCGATCGCGTGCATGGGAAAAGGGAATTCCTGGTAATAGCTGCAAATAGTAATCAATGACAGTGGGTGATAGGGGTTGTGCCGTAACATAAATCACACGAGTGCGCGGGTTACGCAACCGAATTAAAGAAAATAATAGCCGTTCTTCGTAATGTAAAAAGCCATCAATCTTGGCAAGTTCTCGCTGATCGAGACTGACGGACGGTACAACTAAGATATCGTGGTCATCTTGGTCAAACAAGTCAATGCTATACCAGCGATCGCGCAACTGACGCTGAAGATACCGAAACTGTTCGGCTAACGCCGAGGAAGATTGATTTAATGTATCCATCGCCCCAAACCCACCTTAATCTTGATATCAGTGATTTTAACGATTGTAAGAGGAATTGGTTGGAAATTTAGGTAAGTGGCATGGCGATCGCACTTTTGTTGGTCGTTGGTTTCACGAACCGATAGACCCAACAGGCGACACCCTTGCTGATATTGTTGCAGGTTTAAGGAAAATCAAGCCAGGAGCAGTGAAGGAGTTTATTCGGCTATACCTGGGTAAGAAGGTTGAGGATGAGGAGTAGCGTTAAGGGTTGATGAAAACTGCAATTTATGTTGAATTTTTTTTGCACGGCTTTCTCTTCATCTTATGTTAATATCTAATCATACTACTTTAAAAAATATGCCCAATTAACTTAAGTAAGAAATGATGACAACCACTACAGTTAAAAAACTCACGTTTGAGGAATTTCTAGACGAATACCCCGATGGTTCAGGTATCTACGAATTAGTAAATGGAGAAATTGTGAGAGTGGAACCAACTAGAGCGCATAAGAATGTAGCCAGGTTTTTGATGTTTACTTTCAACGATGAAATTAGGCGTTTGGAACTTGACTATATTGTTGACAAGGATATTATCATCAAAACCCTAACCGCAGACGGGGAAGAACGAGGTAGAAACCCAGATCTAAGTGTGGTTAGTAAATCCCTGTGGAATAGTAATGTCTTTGCTTATGGTGCTATCACTGAACCGATTCAACTGGCGGTGGAAGTTATTTCCACCAATTGGGAAGATGATTATGTTGATAAGCTTGATGAATATCAACGGCTTGGTATTTCTGAATATTGGATCGTCGATTATTTGGCAATAGCTTCTAGGACTTATCTGGGTAATCCCAAAATTTCTACGGTTTTTGTTTATCAGTTAGTTGAAGGAAAGTATCACTTTAAGCAGTTTAAGGCATCAGAGCGAATTATCTCAACTATTTTCCCAGAGTTAGAATTAACGGTTGAGCAAGTTGTCGCGGCTAGTCAGATCAGAAAACTTTAAGCGCAATCTTAGCTCAGTAACAGACAAGTTAATCGAAGGTCTAAGGCGACTCCTCGATTTGCCTGGTTGTTTCTATGTATATGTTAATTAAGTCAACTTAAATTTGTAAATTAATTTACTTGAATTTATAAAATATGAGAATATGACATGGCAAAGGACGGAAAACGAATTACTTTTGCGTACTTGAGGGAACGTGCTGGCTTAACGCAGCGCCAGATATCAATTGCGATGGATGTGACTGTCACTACCGTTTCACAGTGGGAGACAGGGGCGCGAAGACCACGTTTGTTTCCAGAACAAACTCAGAAATTATTGCAAGTGCTTAACTGTACTCTTGAGGAATTTGTTGAAGCGTTTAGTCAGGAGTGAGAGTTGGCTAGCTTTCTATAGCATTTCCAGATGGAAATTTTGTTTGCACATCAGCTTACTATATGCTGTTTCTAGCAGACATAATCGCAACAGCAAAGATAGTCATGAGTAGCAGGCGGCACATCTACAAAAAATTATCCTCACAATCAGCATCTACTCCAGTTACCAATCCCTTTAAAACCCGTGGGTTTGGTAACGGGATGCAAGCCAGAGTTGCCAAGCTACCTGAAACCAATCTGTTACAAACACGTCCGATTGCTCCCCCTTATCAGGAATTATCCCAACCGCCAGATACCCGTTCTGTTGAAGAACAAATGGAAGGGGCAGCCCAGTTTGGTTACAATACGTCGGATATCCCAGTTCAGGCACCGGAAGCACCACCACCGCCACCACCCATTCAGAGCAAGATGGGGGGTTGGTATCAACCACCAATTCAGAGAGCTAATCCTGTGTTGAATCAGTTGAATTTGTTGAGGGAGGAGCAATCTAGTCAACCAGAAACTGAAGAGCAACAAGACGTATCAATGCGCCACAGCTCAAGTGGTATTGGTGAGGAAACGGCAGGAACTCAGAATCAATTAGCTCAGGCTGAATCTAACCAATGGCAAACTATCGATATCTCAGCAGCAATTAAGTATAACCAAACCCGATATAGCCAAGAGACAATCACCGTAATCCAGCATAGGCTAGGCGTGGCAATAACTGGGGAATTCAACGAAGAAACCGTCCTAGCGATCGCCAAATGGCAACAAGAAAAAAAGCTGGCTGAAATTGACGGCAAAATCGGTTACGGCACGAGGGAAAGTCTCGGCATTACCCAAAGATTGTTTGACGATAAAAAAGGTTATGGGGTCGATTATTTTCCCGGACAACCTTTTGTAGGAGAAGTCGGCGATCAAGATCAAATCGACCCCAATGATGTTGCTCAAGGAGATCTGGGAAATTGCTACTTCTCAGCCGCAATGGTGGCTGTCGCTAGAGCGAATCCGAGTCTAATTAGAGAGCTAATTAAAGATAATGGAGACGGCAGTTATAACGTCACTTTGTACACCGAAAAAGGCAGCCAAATCATCAAAGTAACTCCTTACTTTCCTGCCACAGGACAAGGGCCAGCCTATGCAGGTTTTGGAGACGAAAGTGAACTTTGGCCGATGCTATTGGAGAAAGCTTATGCCCAGTACACCGAGGGATATGGCGAAACGGGTAAAGGTGCGGGAGGGTATGACCTGATTGGTGAAGGGGGTAGACCTGGCGATGCTGTAAAAGTACTAACCGGTCCCATACCACAGGAATATAAAGAAAAATATCAGGTAGAAGATGTCTATTGGGTGAAGGAGGTGGATTGGCGAGAGTTAGTGAGGGGTATTAACTTGAGTCTGAAGGAAAATTGGGCAGTGACAGCGGTGACTATCGACCCCCCGGATGGTGAAGGAAAAATACCTAAAGAAGGGAAGAAAAAGATAGGAGAGCAAGGCATATATTTCGACCATGCCTATGTAATTGATGCCATTTATAGAACTGAAGAAGGAGAACTGACTCCAGATAACGTCTTTCTTAATCTATTAAACCCTTGGGGAAAAGAACATATTCAGGGTTTATCTATAAGGTTGTTTCAGGAGTATTTTGCAACTTTATATATTAATCCTATTAGTCAAAGGAATGTTGATCAGAAAGTACCCGTTACTCAAGCGGAGTCAGCCTCTCAATCGGAATCCAAACCTGTGGCACAGATGGAGGTTTGGGAGAAAATTGGTGCAGCCATCTCTGTGGCAATCAAAAATTATCTAGCAGCCGAAGCAGCGGCACGATTGAAGGCGCTGCTGAATCCAACTTCTTTAGCTGTGATTGCAGGTGTACTGGCAGCCTGGGCAGCTTCTCATGCGGTGGGTGTGGGACAGGTTGTTGATGTGATTCTCATCGGTGTGGGCATCGTGACTCTGGGCTTGGATGTCATTAGTGTGATTGAGGATTTGATCGGTTTTGCTGGAGTATTGAATGCTCAAACACAGGAAGATATTGATCAAGCCGCCAAGCATTTAGCCGAGGCTATTGCTACGGTTGGGGTGGAAGTGGTGCTGCAATTACTTACCAGTCGTCTAGCGGGAATGAAAGGTAAGAAACCTGAGCTAGATGAGGCGGGAGTACCGCGTCGGCGGGGAGTTTTTGTTGAGGAAGAATTAACTCACCTTAGTACTAGAGATGGACACGAATTAATTGTTACCAGGGGTGGCAATATTTTCCGTTGTTCGAGTTGCCAGGACATCTCCCAATGGTATGCAGAAGTGCTAGCTCAAAATCCGGCTCTTGCTCAACGTTTGGAGGAACTCCAGACGAGGTATCGACAAATAGCTGAAATGGAGCCGGGTGCGAGGCGCAACAATCTACAGCAGCAAGCAGATCGAGAACTGACACAACTGGAAAATGACTTACAGGAAGCTGACAGTATTTGGGGTGAAGCCTATGAACCTTCTGACTGGGCAAAAGATACTGCTGAACATGCTTGGTCTGGACACCAAGGAGATTTTGTGCGTATTGGTATTAATAATAAAGAAGAGGCAGCGCGGCTGATTGATGATATTGTGACTAGTCGCAGGGAAACTTGGACGAGAAATCGTAACGGTGTAATTTCAACTGCATACTGGGATGAAAATACTGGAATACTGGTAATTGATAATCCATCCCAACCCACTGCTTTCAGTCCAGATATACCTTACGACGAATATCTAACAATAAATGAATTTATACGAGACTAATTAACCATGAAAAAAATTACTTTAACCCGAAAATTCGCAACTTTACAGCTATCAGTTAATGAGCTAATTGCTATGAAAAATGCCCTCATAGAAGTTTGTCATCGCCTCGGAAGCTATGAATTTGAAACCAGAGTAAACATCTCAGAAATAGAAGCTATTGCTCTCGCCAACAAGCTTAGACAAATAATAGAGAAGCCGCAATCTGAGGAGACGGAAATTCAGTTGACTTATCAAGAAATTTGGGGTCTACAAGGCTCTCTTGTAGAAGTTTATGGCGGTATTTCTATGCCTAATTTTGTCGAGAAAATTGGTTTAGAGAGGGCTAAGGTATTAGCGTTGCTAGAGTTTCTTCGTCTTGAGGTTATTCACAAGGTTGAAAAAGGAACACTATCAGACTTGATCTGGCAAAAAAGAAAAGAAATTGTCACAGAACTTGGCTTAAATTCTGCTAATCTTAAAGTTCCTCGCACCTCAGCACAAGTCATACGGGAAGCCTACTTGTCAATTGATTGTTATCTGTTACTTTTTAGGCTCTACTCTCTCAAACATACCGTGACATTCAGCGGTATCCGGATTGTGGAGATTGTTTCTGTGGAAAATCAAGAAGTACTAGCCCAATCTATTTTGCAAAAAATTGAGGTTCATTTCTTATCTGAACTCGTGGCTTATTTGGAAGTTTGTAAAGATTTAGTCAGAAATAATGAACAGATTAAAAATTTTATCCTTTCTCCTTACAATTACGATCATAAAAATATCTTTCACCTTCAGGTATTGTCAGGAATAATCACCTCAGAAAATCAAGGGTTTCTTAAGCTAAACTTTCGTTTGAATGCTAATCAGGATAAAGAATATTTAGAAAGTCCAGATAATTACATAGAACTTGAATATTTAGTTAGCTTTGAAGACATTGATAAATTTACTGGGGGAATTTGTCAATATCTTGTTGAATTTTATGAAGCCTAATTAATTTCAACAAAATACTTAATAATTACACAGCTATAGCAATTTATTTGTAAATGTATAGTCAACAAAAAAACAACTTTAATTCACAACTAATCAGCCATGAATAAAATTAATTTAACTAGAAAAACAACAACTTTACAGCTATCAATTAATGAGCTGGTTGCCATAAAAAAAGTACTGATAGAAGTTTATCATTACTTTAGATGGTATGGTTTTAAAACCAAAGTATTTATCTCATTAACAGAAGTTTTGTCTCTAGCCAACAAGCTCAAAAAAATAATAGACATGATGCCATCAGAGGAGACGGAAATTCAGTTGACTTATAGAGAAATATTGGCTTTACAAGGCTCTCTTGATGAAGTTTGTAATAGCCCGCATAATTTGCTAGTAAAGATTGGTCTAACAAAAGAACAGCTACTCCCTTTAGTTGAATTTATTTCTGTTGAAGTTGTTGACAAGATGGAAGAAGGAACAATGTTAGGTTTAATTAGTAAAAAAATCGAACAAATTGTTCAAAAACTTAACTTAAATTTTTCTCAAGTCAAGTCCCCTCGAACTCAACCGCATCTGACACAAGAATGCTACCTTAAAGTTGGATCTCGCCTGTTCATGTTTCTTTTGTCTAGCCTGGAAAATGCTGAAACATGGAGTAATATCCAGATTTTAGAAATTGATTCCCAGGAAAATAAGCAAGTTCTCGCTAAATCTGTTCTGCATAAAATTGATCCTTGGCATTTATCTCGAATTATTGCCTATTTGGAGGTATGTCAAGATTTAATAAACCAGACTATTCAGCCAGAAATTTTTATACTTTCTCCCCTCAGTGACAAAAATCACAATATTTGCCGTTTTCAAGTGGTGTCAGGTAAAATTGACTCAAAAGAACAAGGTTTTCTAGAGCTTCGCTTTAGTTTAAATGCACAAGATATCAAAGATAATTTCAGTAGCTATAGAGAAGCTGTCGGATTAACAAGTTTTGCAGAAATAGAAGAATTTACTACATCAATTTGTAAATATCTTGTTGGTTTTTATGGAGAATAATTAGCTGAACATATTAGTAATATTATCAATAATCAATCAGATGTTATAACTTTTGAAAGAGATAGAACTGCTTACTGGGATGATCAAACAGGTACAGTGGTTATTTACGATGGCAGAGATCAAGCAGAAAATGGCACGGCATACATACCTGATGAAGGAAAATATCATTTTGATAATGAGCTAGAATAGGAAATACGCTATGAAAATTGTAAAAAAAACAGCTAAATTAGCTGTACTTCAAGTCTCATTTAATGAGTTAAAAATCTTCACGAATGCCATTAAGGAGATGTGCAAGTATTTAGGTGATTTTGGATTTCATGCCAGGATAGGTTCATATCCTGACGAAGTAAAGTTATTCGTTAATTATCTTTTTCAACAGATCAATAAATTAGAACAAGAGCAAAATGTTAACATTGAGACTTCACTCTATGAATTAATGGTTTTGAATAGTGCTTTACATCAAGCATATCCTACTCTGAGAGTAGACAATTTTCAACATAATATTGGTACTTCCCTTGAAGAGGCTAAGACTCTTCTAAATCTAATTAATAGTTCAATTAAAGAAATCCAAAGCTTGACTAAAAAGCCTGACAATCAAGAGTCAATTAAAAGAGCAATCCCTCTCAAAAACACACAACTTAACAAGGAGAATGTCTCTCTAGAAACTGAGGGGTATAGAGTTGATTTCTTTTTGAGGACATCAAATGTTTTCACAGAGATGTTAGATATCATTATCATACTAGACTCCCCTCTGGAGCTAGGAAAACTCTATCTTAAAACTCCACCTTCAAAAATTTTTTATAGTGATATATTAAACCTGACTCAATATCTGGAACAACACATAGATGTTCTACAACACAATCCGGTTCACATTTCATCTCCTCTTGTAAGAAACGCCAGTCTTTTCAAAATACAAGCCTTTGGCCTAGATTGGACTTCTAAGAATGAAGAAACATTTACCCTTCAATTTATGCTCAATGCTTTGAATCCTAAAGCCAGGGACAATATCGGTACATATGTAGGACTAGAGGCGAGAATTACTTTCCCGAAGGTGCGGGATTTTATAAGGAAGATGCGAGTAGCATTAGCCCAATTACCCTACCCAGATTAAGTGAGGTGCAGCTATTAACTGAAACTCCGAACGGGTAGGCAATTTTCCCGTTATCAGTATTAGAGAATTAACCATGGAAAAAATTACTCTGACCAGAGAGTCCGCAACTTTACAGCTATCATTTAACGATCTGCTTCAGAGGAGTCTCTTGAACTTATCCCACTAGGGAGACAAATATGGTAAGTCGTGATTGTGTTATTGAAACCGAAGGCTATCGTGCTGTATTTCACTTAAAAAGCCTGCACGATTCTCAGGAAATTATTGATTTAGTGGTTGAGTTAGTAGTTAATCCAAAACTCAGAGAGCTTTCGTTCAAGTCTGTACCAGCTTTTATTTTTGTTAAGGACTTAAAACGCTTAGTTTCTTATTTTGAGAATCACATTGAATCTCTGAAACAAAACTCTAGTAGTGAATCAACTGTCTTCATAGACTATGGACTGGGTTTTGAGCTTCAAGCTTCTGGAGGATCTGTTGTTTCAGAAACGGGTTCAGAAACTGAAGGGACATTTAGTTTGCTAGTTATGGTTAACCTGGGTCAGCCAGAAACAGAATCTCCCCAAACTTATCTAGGTGGGGAATCGATTGTTACTCTCGAAAATATCCGCAATTTTATATCATCAGTGAATCAATTACTTACTGAGTTACTCCAGAATTAGCATAAAAGTAATCGATGACGCATTAGAATCCCCACTCTCTAAAGTTTCAAAAACACTATAGAGAGCCGATCAAAAATTATCTAGCAGCCGAAGCAGCGGCACGATTGAAGGCGCTGCTGAACCCAACTTCTTTAGCTGTGATTGCAGGTGTACTGGCAGCCTGGGCAGCTTCTCATGCGGTGGGTGTGGGACAGGTTGTTGATGTGATTCTCATCGGTGTGGGCATCGTGACTCTGGGCTTGGATGTCATTAGTGTGATTGAGGATTTGATCGGTTTTGCTGGAGTATTGAATGCTCAAAACCAGGAAGATATTGATCAAGCCGCCAAGCATTTAGCCGAGGCTATTGCTACGGTTGGGGTGGAAGTGGTACTGCAATTACTCACCAGTCGTCTAGCGGGAATGAAAGGTAAGAAACCTGAGCTAGATGAGGCGGGAGTGCCGCGCCGGAGGGGAGTTTTTGTTGAGGAAGAATTAACTCACCTGCGTACTAGAGATGGACATGAGTTGATTGTTACCAGGGGTGGCAATATTTTCCGTTGTTCGAGTTGCGAGGAATTAGGGGTACAGTTTGCCAAAGTATTGGAAGAAAACCCGGAATTGGCACAGCGCTTGCGGGAGCTTGAGAGCAAGTATCAGCGAATTGCAGCGATGGATGAAGCCGCCGAAGCCGATCCTTTTGTAGGTTTGGAGCAAGATAATTTGAAGTTGGAAGCAGATGAGGAGCTTAAAGGGCTTGAAGAAGAGCTATCTTGGTTAGGTAGTTTATCTAGATATGAAAGGCAACTTTTTGAGGGACGTTCTCAAGCAGAAATTGATGAGATGCGAGAGCTTATGGAGCTTTGGAGTTCAGCCAATTTCCCAGATGTTGCTGCAAGCATTCTTCACCATTTTCGTAAGAAGGGTTACACCGATGCTCTGGAATATTTAAGAGATGCAGCTAATTTTGATAAATCTAGAGCTACTAGATTTCCACGTCAAGGCTTTCGTGACGATGATACAGTAAAATGGGAAATTAAGGATACGGGAGAATACTTGATTGAAGACACAGAGGGGAAGATTCGTACTTATGGTTTTAATGAGTAGATAAAACTAATTGACAGGGGAATAATTATGGAGCAATCTGGGACAGAAATCTTTGAAAGAAAACGCATTGAAGAGATTTATAACCGTTTATTAATGATTGAACAGTCAATGAAAGGAGAACGTCGTAAGCTTTGGAATCAAGAGAAAGAATCAGAAGACGACTATGCAGTTTGGGATAGGCTAGAGATGCTTTCAATGGATATTGCAGGATATGTAACTCAGATAATTTTAGATGGTTACACTTGCCAGGAAGCTAGGAAAGTTGTTAAAAATTTACGTAGATTAAAAATTTTTAATATTGAATGTATCATGAATTGGTATCCTTTAGCAGCAGAAGAATATCCTAAAATTAAGGAGTTTTTCGAGCTTCTTGATTATATAAGGCTACTAACCTTAGAGTACGTAGAAAAGTATAATCTCCCCGAATCAAGGCAATAAAAATAATTAGCCAAACCCTATTCCCCTCTTTCACCAAAGGAGTCTCTTGAACTTATCCCACTAGGGAGACAAATATGGTAAATCGCGATTGTGTTATCGAAACGGACGGGTATAGTGCTGTATTTCACTTAAAAAGCCTGCACGATTCTCAGGAAATTCTCGATTTAGTGGTTGAGTTCGTACTTAATCCAAAACTCAGAGAGCTTTCGTTCAAATCTGTGCCAGCTTTTATTTTTGTTAAGGACTTAAAACGGTTAGTTTCTTATTTTGAGAATCACATTGAATCTTTGAAACAAAACTCCAGTAGTGAATCAATTGTCTTCGTTGATTATGGACTGGGTTTTGAACTTCAAGCTTCTGGAGGATCTGTTGTTTCAGAAACTGGTTCAGAAACTGAAGGGACATTTAGTTTGCTAGTTATGGTTAACATTGGTCAGCCAGAAACAGAATCCACCCGAACTTATGTAGGTGGGGAATCGATGGTTACTCTCGAAAATATCCAAAGCTTTATCTCATCAGTTAATCAAGTACTTACTGAAGTAGCCAAGAATTAACAGAAAAGTAATCTCTCAAGTGAGTCGTTATCAGAAATAGGAAATAATTAAACGAATGGAAAATAGTTATTCAGGTGACACACAATAGTTTCAGACTTATTTTTACCATATGTATTATGAATAACCACCTAAACGATAAAATTTGCGGCATTATTTTCGGTCAAGCCATCGGTGATGCTATCGGCTTTGGCACTGAATGGATATCCAAACAACAAGTTACCGAAAAATATCCTAACGGACTCCACGACTACAACCAAATTACCCGCTATAACGACTTGAAGGGTATGGAGGGTTGGTTCCCCGGTGACTGGACTGATGATACTGACCAAATGTTGTGCATTCTTGATAGTTTATTAGAAAAACAAGAGATTGACATTCACGACATTGCCGCTAAAATTCATCACTGGGCGATTACTGATGGGATGGGGATGGGGCGAACTGTTTATACTGTCGTCCACACCCCTGGTTTCCTAGAAAATCCCTACGAAATTGCCAATAAAGTGTGGTCAGATTCAGGGCAAAAGTGGGCAGCTAATGGTGCAGTTATGCGTACTTCGGTGCTAGGAATTTGGCAGTATCAGAATTTAGACCAAGTAAAACATAATGCTGAAAAAGTGAGTCGCATTACCCATCCCGATCCCCGTTGTTTGGGTTCTTGTGTGGCAGTTTGTTTGACTCTTAGCAATCTTCTCCAAGGAGAGACTGATATTGAGCAGCTTGTTTCCAAGATTGCCAAAATTGTACAATCTTACCATCCTGAATTTCAGGAGTATTTTGACAAAGCTGCTCTTTCTCTAGATGCCTTAGATTTAGATGAAGGTTTAAATCCGGGTGAAACAGATCGTGTCGGCTATACTTTGAAAACTCTGAGCGCTGGTTTTTGGGCACTACAACAGGCACAATCTTATGAAGACGGCATTTTGCGGATTATTCATGAAGGAGGGGATGCAGATACAAATGCAGCGGTTGCAGGCGCACTTTTAGGTGCAAAGTTTGGCTACAGTGCTATTCCTAAAAGGTGGGTAGACGGGTTGGTTTACAGACAGGAATTAGCCGCGAAAGTTGAGAGATTAATGCTATATCAGCGATCGCGCAATTGACGTTGCAGATACCGAAACTGTTCGGCTAACGCTGAGGAAGACTGATTTAATGTATCCATTTATTTTTGCAATAATTTTATTCAGAAAAATTCTTAATCTCCACTGTATCCCCGACTTGAAGTGTCCCCAACTGGTCTTGAATTAAATTTTGACCAAAAAAGATTTGTCCATCACGAAGCCGATATTGAGCTAGGGTTAATAACGGTTCTTTTCCTTTAATTCCTTGAGATTGATCAACGGTTGTTATCGAGCATCGGGAACAAGGTTTAACCACTCTGAAATCAAGTGAACCAATACAAATTTTACGCCAATAATCTTCAGCAAATGCTTCACAACCAGACACCACTAAATTAGGACGAAATCGATTCATGGGGACAGCTTGTTCTAACCGTTTGTTTAAGTCTTGCACCGATGCTTCAGAAATTAATAAAAAGGGAAACCCATCGGCAAAACTAACTTGCTCATTCGGTTTAGCATACTGGGGATTGATCGGTCGGCAGGAGTTTTCAGGCATATAGACCAACTGACACTTAATATCCAGAAACTCACTGAACCATTGATTTATTTCTTTAGATAGAGGAATAGCATCACAGATATCATTCCATACCTGAACCCGGATGCAAGGGTCAGTTTTGGGTTCTAAAGGAATGGATAAGAATTCTTTATCAGGAACCTCAACGACTAACTCCCCATCTGTTAATTTGACCTTGATTAAAGCCATGCGCGGTAATTGACGCTGAGTCAGGAACTTACCTTTTTCATCCACTAACATCCACCGTCGGTCATACTGAAAACCCCGGCTTTCCACTTCAGCCGTTTCTAAGGAAATCCCCGCCGCCGACTTAATCGGGTAAATATAAATTCCACTTAACTTGATGGGACTCATACCTTGTTGCGAATCAATTCAAATCATTAGTTTTAATTTTCCCAGCCGCCGCGCCCTAGATTTGAGTTAATTTTTGGCTAGCAGTGGTTAAGATTGAAAACAGGAACAGTGCATACTCTAGTAGGGTTACGAAACTCTTACGAAATAGGAGTTGTGCAGTGTTCTAGTTTACCCCTAGTCGAGACGCAACCAGAATTAGTTTCTAGAATAGCGTTTGTAGGCTTAATTTAAGTAGTTATGACTGTCACTCAATCCCCCTACACAACAGAACAAATTGCCGCTTGGCTGCGAGGTTTATTTACAGTAGCTTGGGCAGATGGTCACTTTGACCCAGAAGAGCAAGAAGTACTAGCTCAAGTCACTCAAGACGAACTCGCTGCTACTGAGGGTTTACCCTCTCTCGAACAACAAATTTCTCCAGAAGAACTGGCGGCAGCTTTAGGGAAAGATCCAGCAACCGCAGAAAATTTTGTCAGAACTGCCGTCATGGTAGCGTTAGCAGATGGGGTATATTCTGTTACGGAAGCCGACATTTTACACCAGTTTACTGAGGCGTTAGGGCTAAAGGTCGATGCGTTAGAGGCACTGCGGCTGACACTGTATGATGGTCAAGTTATCGAACAAACTGATGTTGCTCATGAATTAGCCCAAGAACCGGGAATTTCTCCTCATCCTCATTCCGATGTTTTGCAACCAGTACGAGAGTGGTTGGACGGGATGGATGTTCAAGATCCACGAGTAGCGCGATTCATCTGTAAAATGATTCCATCTCAATGTCCTTTTGAGCGGGATGTCACCCTATTTGGTCAGAAAATTGTCCACATTCCCGCTATGTGTAAGATTAATCCCTTGTATGAACAGTTAGTCGGTTTGCGCTTCCGAGCATTATCCTATTTGGCGGATGATCGCGGTGAAGATATCTCACCGTATTTGTAATCATTTGTTGTTCGTTGTTCGTTGTTCGTTGTTAGCCTAAAAGCAAGTAATACACAACAACTAACCAATAACCAACAACCAATAACCAACAACCAACAACCAACAACCAACAACCAACAAACCATGCAATTTATTGACCAAGCAGAAATTGAAGTGGAAGCGGGTAAGGGAGGCGATGGAATCGTCGCTTTTCGGCGGGAGAAGTATGTACCTGCTGGAGGTCCTGCTGGTGGTAATGGCGGGCGTGGTGGGGATGTTATTTTAGTTGCCGCCACAGACCTACAAACCTTGCTAGATTTCAAATACGCGCACCGCTTCCAAGCCGAAAATGGAGGACGGGGAGGACCCAATAATCGGACTGGGGCAAATGGTAGCGATCGCCTAATTCAAGTGCCCTGCGGTACGGTTGTGTATGATGCGGATACGGAAGAAATACTCGGCGATTTAGTCCAATCCGGGCAACACTTGTGTGTAGCGAAAGGTGGCAAAGGAGGGTTGGGAAACAAGCATTTCTTAAGCAATCGCAATCGTGCCCCGGATTATGCCTTACCTGGACTACCAGGAGAAGTTAAGCACTTACGTTTGGAGTTAAAACTATTAGCTGAGGTTGGCATTATTGGTCTGCCCAATGCGGGAAAGTCTACGCTAATTTCTGCTATCTCCTCCGCCCGACCCAAGATTGCTGATTACCCATTTACAACTTTAATTCCGAATTTGGGTGTAGTGCGTAAACCAACCGGAGATGGTACAGTTTTTGCTGATATTCCTGGCTTAATTGAGGGTGCCCATTTGGGGACGGGTTTAGGTCACGATTTTTTACGTCATATCGAACGTACTCGTTTATTACTACACTTAATTGATGCGACCGCAGATGACCCAATTGCTAATTATCAAACCATTCAAGAGGAGTTACACGCTTATGGGCGCGGGTTAGTAGAACGTCCTCAAATTATTGCACTCAATAAGATCGATGCGGTTGATTCAGAAACTATAGATCGTCTGGCAACTGCACTCAATCATCTCACTCAAGTGCCAGTTTTCCAAATTTCAGCGGTTGCCCGAATGGGTTTGGATGAACTCTTACAAAAAATTTGGGACTCTCTGGATCAGTTAAATATCAGTCTGGTGGAATATAGCAATTCTATTTGAATTGTGGCGTAGTAACAGTTCAAATCCCCGACTTCACTAAGAAATCGGGGATCTGACAACTAATTCTAAACTCCTGCAATTTTTAGAATTAATCTCCCATCGCCTAGGAAAGATTATTGTTTTACTGTTGCATATTAGGTTGCTGCATCTGGTTTGGAGAAGTCATGGGTTGCCCTTGATTGTTAGGCGTGTTCATCATTTCGTCAGTGGTACTTCTCTGATTAAACGTTCTACGATTAGTTTCATTGAACGCTTCATTATTTGTGCCATCCATTTCGGAAGACATCTCAATAATACGTCCATTCTGGATGAGAACTTCTGTACCCGGAACTAATGCTGAATGCTGTAATCTAGAAATACCTACCGTTTCGGTTTGGCCATTTTCCATCTGAACTGTGGCGACAGAACCCGTAATGCTTGTAATTTGACCCCGCATCGGTTGGGTTTGATTCATTGAATAGTTAAATTGAGAATAGGCAGACTGATTAGGTCCCAACGCCATTCGACCATATTCCATAATGCGTCCATCCTGGATGAGAACGGGTGTGCCAGGAACTAACTGCAAGTTCTGTAATCTGGAGATCCCAATAGTATCTCGTTCACCATTTTCCATCCTCACGGTAGCGACAGAACCCGTAATACTGGTAATTCGTCCTCGCATGACTTGTGCGCCATTCATCGGGTTCATGTCCTGACGCTGAGTTTGTTGATTCATGGGTTCTGCGATCGCCGCATACCCAGCAACACCACAGAATGCCAACGACAGCATCATACCTGTAAATAGTTTCATCATCTTAACTCCCATAATCACCTTGCTTTTAAAGCTCGTGTTATTAATATTAGAAATCAGGTTAGGGTTAAGAAATTAATCAATAGATAGATTTCTAATAACTTGGTATAAAAAAGGTTGGAAGTAACCCCCTAATTGACCTCCAGAGTTATAACTTCGTCTGGAATTGCTGAAGATCAGGTTTAATTGCAGGGAAAAACTATGTCGATTGACTGTTGACAAACCACCGATCAACTTATACCAATTTCATTTATTTGTGC
>DNGI01000186.1:25527-29987 GCA_003486645.1 Cyanobacteria bacterium UBA11370
GGGATTTCGGAAAATGGTATTACTCAGCAACTATGACATTCATGAATAACCCTACTCAGACCCAATCAACATCTATCTCCTGGATGAAGTTGCTCCAAAAATAGATCTCAGACTTAAATTCAAATACTATCTGCTACGTAGCTTTCAATGATTCTCTTCCAAGTTAAATAACCTTGCTCATTTAAATGAACGCCATCAAAAGTATATTTAGGGTCTAATTGATGCTGTTTGTTGATAAAACTCTTATAAAGATCGATATATTGATAGGAAAACTGTTTAGCAAATTCTTCAATTTGGCGATTAATCCTAACCAGATCGTTATTATTCACCTTAATTCTATAGTCTTGGTTATTAACAGGTAATAAACTTTGCACAAAGACCTGAGTTGAGGGCGAACGTTGTTTGATAGTCTCAATAATTAACTTATAATTTTGGGTGACTTGCCCTACAGTCTTTCCGGTATTCCAAATATCATTAGTGCCAATCATAAGAAAGATTTGCTTGGGTTTTGATTCAACAATCTCATCCAGACGAGCAAGAACTCCCTCAGTTGTATCCCCAGAGATTCCTCGATTTTTGATGTGGGGATTGTTCAGCAATTCCGCCCATTCTGCTTGATCAGTAAGGCTATCGCCTAAAAAAATAATTTCCCTATCCGAATTGGGGAGGACCTCAAATTGCCGCTTCTTCATTTCATAGTAAACGGAAAAATTGCTATTTCTAGAACTAGAACTCCCCGATTTTTTATAATCTTGCATCATCAGAGAAATTTGATTAGCGAGATAAGAAAATCCTCCTTTACGAATAATCAACCAACTAAACAATCCCATAAATAGTAGATTACAGATTAGAGAAATCAAAAAGAGTGATTTAATTTGAGCATTCATGGGCAACAGGAATCAGGTTTAAGAGAGTTGTTTGTTGTTTGTTGTTTGTTGTTAGTTTTTGGTTAATAACTAAACCTGAATAACAAATACCAAATAACAAACAACACCTCACAAACAACTAACACCTTAATCGTCTTGCCGAAGCTGATAATACACTAAAATTTCCCTAACCCGCTCTTGACTTTTTACATCAGAAGGGTTTGCTAATTCAATCCACAAACCCTCAATCTGACTTTGGTTATAATCAAACTTTTGGGAAGTCTGAGGAATCAGCTCAACCTTTACCCCATCTACTTGCCGTAAATGAGCCGCAACCTCACGATACACGGCTAAGGGTAACTTAGAGCCAGAAATTTTATATCGTAGCTGTTCGCTTGCCACCTTCAGGACTCACTTGTCAGTTAACACTTAGGCTTGAGGCGAAGTATTCCCATTAAGAGGGGGTGGTACTAGCCGAGATGCCGTTGGTGCGTCTCCTTGTTCTGGCGAAACGGTGGGTTTTTCACCGACTCGTTTAGCAACTTCAATGCCGTATTGTTCCAGAATCACAACAGGAGTAGGTCCTCGATTCACTTCAATCCGCTTAACTAGCACCTGTCCATTTGATAAGCGCTGTCCTGCCTTAACGTAGCGAGGCGGTTCATTCGGCACTTTTACAATCGCTTGAGGTACTCCATCAACCTCAATCACACCCGTCACTTCGATCCCCCTAGCTAGGGTTGGTTCTGGCAGTTCGGGGAGTTTGGGGGCAAAACTTGGAGGGGTTGGAACCTGAGTTCCTGGACTCGTAGGAGGTTTGGGGTTTATTGTACTAGGAGGCTGTGGCGGACGGGGCACTAGAGGTGTATTTCCCTGTCTGCTAGGATTCGGATTGATGGGGGGGGACGGAACATTAGGCACTACAGGTACGGGTTTGTTCTGTTGTTCGCCTTGAGCATTATCCGTTACACTTTGTAGGGGTTTGACAGGCAAAAAGGAAAATGGGTCTCGACTGTTGGGTCCTAGGTTAGCCTGTTTCGCTCGTGCATCAGGAGGTAGGGTTTTCACCAAGCCTGGTACGGGTGGCACAGCCGTGGTACGTTGCGGGATCACCACACTCGGACTGGGTAAAGTCTTGTTAGGGGTTGAGGGGGATGGGGAAGCTGGGGCAGCAGCAGGACTTGGCGGCGGTGTAGTGGTAGCAGCCTGTTCATCCTCGCTATTTCCGGTGCAACCACCGATGAACAGTGCTAGCACAGTCACTAACCCAACGAATGAAGCTTGACGCATAACCCGTCTCCCAACGTTTGACCACCAGACAAGGCTGAGATTACCTCTAAATTAGCAATGGAGTCAATCTCTATCTTCTCATTATACCCAAATATACTTGGGTAATTTCACTCTAGTGCAGCCTGACCTAAGTGACTTAGATGATATCCGGCTAATCTAATCAGCCCTAATCAAATTTCTCCCCCACTCCCCACTCCCTAGTGCAGGACGGCAGAAGGAAAGTGACCACCTGTCAGCGACAAAGGGGACAAGGGGGACAAGGGAGAGTTTTAGCTGGTCACTTATTTGTGCCACGTTGCACTAGCGATCGCCTTCCTAAACCGTTGCCAGTTCTTCCGCTTAATGATCCCCAATCATGAGTTTTTTGAGCGATTCCAATCCTTTTTTGACCTGCCGGGACACAGTTACGACACTAATATTTAAGAGTTCTGCCACTTCTTTTTGGGTCAAGTCGTGCAAAAATACAAATTCTAAAACATCACGAGTCCGCTGTTCTAGATGAGCCAAAGCTTGTTGCAAGCGAATCTGGTCTTCTTGGGCTAATTGAAAACTCCGATATCGGGGATCGGGTACGAGTTCACCTAAGCTAGTAGTGCCTTCCTCCGTATCCGATACAGGTGTATCTAAACTCAGGGGTTCTCGATTTTGATTAGCCAGCTTAATTTCGTGCCATTCGCTGAGGGAAATGTTTAAAGCCTGTGCTATTTCTAACTCTGTAGGTTGGCGATTTAACCTACCCCGTAACTCTTGAATCAGTCCCACAGACTGCTGTTGCAAGGCTAACCAGCGTCTAGGAATGCGTACTGAAGAACCGCGATCGCGTAAATAGTGCTGAATTTCACCCCGAATATAGGGAGTGGCAAAGGTACTAAATGCGGTTCCTTTCGTGGTATCAAACCGTTCAATGGCGCGAATTAATCCAATACAGCCAACTTGTAACAAGTCTTCGTAGCTTTCGGCACACTGATTGACCCAGTGATGAGCTTCTTTCCTCACCAGACCTAAATTTAGAGAAACGAGCTGATTCCGAATTTCGGCAGACTCTAATTGCTGGTACTCTCGCAACAATCGCAGGGTTTCATGCTTGAGTTCATAGTCGTGAGTTACGGGGGTAAGCATAAGTCACATTCAAAGGGTAGAGCATTGTTTTCTAGAGGTTCTCAGACTTTAGCAGTAGAGATGGGGATAGGAGAAATGCCTAAAGGAAGAGGCACAGAACGTTCTTTGATGGTTGGTCTTTTCCTTTGACTAACGCCCTTGGCTCGCTCTACTTCATCCCGATCAGAACTACTTTACGAGAAACCCTTAAAACACACAAACATTTTATGTGAAGGTTGTTGCTATAGTCCGCAAGCTAGGCGTTCTTCAGTGAGGGTTGCTAAAGGTCGTATTCATTCATACTGATTAAGTTGAGAATACCCCCAATGGCATAATCCATCCCACCAGTATAAGCGAAAATACGGAATTACTACATAAAAACTCAGAACCCAATACGATAGAGCCAGTTTACATCAATTGTGAAATCTTATGTTCCCTGTTCCCTCTCCTGGCTCAAGATTCTCCAGATTCCCTTGATTCATCTACCACAAACCAATCCTCATCGAGCGCTTGTTTTAGGGAAATATGAGCCTCATGGGGCAGTGAAAACAACTTAGAAACAGACTTAACGGCTACAGGATAGGCTTTTGCATACATCGCTTCAAGTTCTGATCTTAAACTGGGACTATCTTCTAAACGATGTTGGATCTGAGCGCGAAAATTTACAATTTCAGCCGCCCAATGATTTCCTGAATGGTCTTTTTCGGCATCCCAATAGGATAATTTAAGCAGATGTTCTAATAAACGGGTTAAAAGACTTAAGATAGCCCGTTTATCACTTTTTCCCATACTCTCTAGCTCTTCAATCAAATTTTCCCAATCAATTTGATCAAAATTCCGTTCTCGGAGTTGGTTGACTGTTTCTTTAATCCATTGATGATAGTCTGTTTCGTATCGGGTCGATGGCATGGTATTCTTCTCCTGTCACTTTTTTTTATTTCAAGTTATTTCTCCTATGATTACTCTCGTGCATCCAATCAGAACTTTTCATTGACTCAAAACGGACTATCGTCCCACTACGCTCACAAAACTCAAAATTCAAAACTTCATATCATCCCGTTGCTATAGCAATTCTCAGATGGGTGAGGTACACTTACATTTTCTTCCCCACTCCCGGTCTCCCGGTCTCCCGGTCTCCCTACTCCCTAAAACCTAGAAATTTGTACCTCATGAGTCTGAGGACTGCTATAGCCAGTCTAAATGATT
>DNGI01000331.1:0-829 GCA_003486645.1 Cyanobacteria bacterium UBA11370
TTCCTCTCTGGTCTAAAGACACAAAGTTTCCCGCAACGGAGGAAATTTGATGATTAATTATGGGCTTAAACAACTCATTTAAAACAAGCTGGATGATCCTGTGCTTTGGAGCAGCGACGGTCTTATTTTCAGCAGCTCGGCAAGAATCTGAATCGGTGTCATCAACTCCTCTGATCGCCAAATCCACCGAGAACATCCTTCTGTTACCTTATGGCACTACCAACTCTACGCCTTCACAGCAGGCTAGGACTCAAGACAACATCTCAATAACTCAATCCCCGCGACAGTCGAGATTAGGTGTAGATTCACCCTTTCCGCTAGCGCCCTTACTAATCCTAGATTCTTCTGATTTCCGTCCACAGAGGCTTAAACGAGCCTTACCCATCACTCCTCAGCTAACGAAAGCGATCGCTGCCATTAGTTCTCGGTTAGTTGTGGATTTGAGTGATGCTAAAGTTTACAGTTACTGGGGAGATAAACTGATCACTACCTACCCCATTGCTGTTGGTCAACCCGGTTGGGAAACACCAACAGGCAGTTTCAAAGTTCTCAAAAAGCAGCGTAACCCAGTTTGGCGGCAACCGATTACCGGGGATCTGATTCCTGCTGGTCCTGATAGTCCTTTAGGCGATCGCTGGATTGGGTTTTGGGCTGATGAACATCATCAAATTGGGTTTCATGGCACTAATAAAGAAGATCTTATTGGGCAAGCTATTTCTCATGGTTGTTTGCGAATGCGAAATGCTGATATTCGGGCATTATATGAGCAAGTGAGTATAGGAACACCAGTAGTTGTTAGGAAATAGTGTGTTTGTTGTTTGTTGTTTGT
>DNGI01000331.1:1168-16040 GCA_003486645.1 Cyanobacteria bacterium UBA11370
AGTAGCGACCAAGATGGTCGCACGACAATGATTTTACAATGATTGACAATCAGGTTTAAATGACGAACAACCAACAACCAACAACAAAAAACCAACAACAAAAAACCAACAACTAATCAGCCTTTGGCTCAAAATTCGGTGCGTAATCCTGTAACAAATTACTCATCTGCTTGAGTAAGTCTTTATCATCTCCTTTGCGAATGGCTTGGCGTTCAGATCCAAAATCAGGTCGATTCAGGTTTTGGGCGATCGCAGTATGGACTTGTTGGGTAATTAACTCTTGTAATTCCTCTTTCGCTCGTTGACGCTGGTATTTCGCCCCTTCTTCAGTCGTCGCATAGAGAGGCGGAAGCCGATTTAAAGCATAAGCCGTAATATCGCCAACATCAAGAACGCGATCAGTGGTGGCTTCAATTTCTGCGACTTGGGTAATAGCTTCGGTTAGAACCAACTCTTCCATAACATTGATAAACTGTTTGCGGGGTACTGCCACAACCTCCCCAGTCAAAAGCGCCCCCATCAGCCGATCTAATGCCATATATTCTTCAATAGAAAGCTCCGAGGCAGTATCGCAAATGCGTCCCACCTCAGTTTCCATCGCTGGGGTCAAGTAGCCATCTTGCAGAGCTTGTTCTACGATTTTTTCAATACTCATGGTGTTGGATTGTGCTTCCCAGTAGTAGGGCGGATGGGGAAACCCTGCCACGGTTTCTCTTTTTTAAAGACCATACCATCTATTGAAACCTAGAAAATTTCAGCAAAACTTAAAAAAAAGCTTTATTCAAATCCTTCATATCTCCAGGGAACGGGATCAACGGAAAGTCCATGAACATACAGACCCCAGTGTAAATGAGGACCCGTAGATGCGCCAGTCGAACCCACCGCACCAATTTTTTGACCTGCTTGCACAAAATCTCCTTCTTTGACATCAATCCGACTCAGATGCAACATAATACTGGTAACGCCTTGACCGTGGTCAATTCCCACGGTGTTGCCATGAACTCGAAATCCTTCAGCAACCGTTCCTACTAAAGCAATACGACCAGCGGCAGGTGCGACTACAGGTGATCCCGTACCGCCTGCATAATCCACACCCCGATGATAGTAATCTTTAGCAAACACCCCATTGTAATACCGACGGATGCCATACCCGGTTGAAATTCGACCTTCATTGGGCTTGAGGAATGGTCCGTTCCAAAATTTTTCGGGTGTCTCTAATTTTTTGAATGCGGCAACTCGATCCAGTTCATGTTGGGTCGCCCCTGCACCTGCTGCACCGGAAAGACGAATGCGTTGGGTAGGAAAGGAGCGATTCCGCAATGGTAAGGTTAGGTTTTGTACCTCGCTGTCTGCGGATACCTGAATTTGCAGGGTTCCTGGTGGATCGAGGGGTGTTGTTGGTAATAACGCTCTAAAATTACCTGATTCTACTAAAAATGTGGGGTAAGTCTTCTGACCCATTTTAACCGTGGGAGGGCTACTGGATGGGGCAGTAGGTTGGACAATGACTGAAATTGTATCACCTAACTCCGCTGGGTTTGGGGACAAACGCACTTGCAAGGCTCGTGCAGGTACAGCAGTGATAATGAGGGCAATTATTATACCAAAGGCAATACTCGCTTGCCTCCGATTACAGCGTTGGACTCGCAGCCAGGAAACAAACGCATGATACCAGCTTCGATGGTGATGGGGTTGAGAGGAAGTACTCATGGACGGCACAAGGAATGATTCGTGATCGGTTTTTGAGTAGGAGAAGGTTGAGGTAATGAAGGACAACAGCTAATGGCTAATGGCTAATGGCTAAGGAAGACTGGCTTTTGAACAATGAACCATTAGCAATACGTCCTCCTGACTTCAGCTAGATAGCCTAGGGGATAGACTAACACCCCACCTCGACTGTTTCCAATGATCTCCACTCAATTGTGCTTAATTCGCCTACCTAGAGTCAGCAAAAAATTAAAAAAACTTAGTATTCTAAGGGATATAGGTTAATAATTTTTAAAGAAATCAGAAACTGGTGCAAGAAGACTTCCGACTGATTGTTGACTTCGTATCCGTTCTCGCCGCCGCTGCTGTGGGTGGGTTATTTGCCTCCTTGTGCCGTCAACCTGCTCTGTTGGGCTATATCCTGGGAGGGATGATAGTCGGTCCTGCGGGTCTGGGTTTAATTAAAGAGTTAGTTCAAATTGAAACTCTAGCTCAATTTGGCGTAGCGTTTTTATTATTTGCTCTAGGGGTTGAGTTTTCCCTGGCAGAACTTAAAAAAGTGCAGGCGATCGCTCTCGGAGGAGGCGGGTTACAGGTTGCCTTGACGATTTTAGTGACAACGTTAGTCTCATTGGGAGTAGGCTGGGTAACATCACCTGCTCAAGGGGTATTCTTAGGAGCAATTTTATCGCTATCGTCCACGGCTGTTGTCCTCAAATGTTTAATGGAGCGTAATGAAACCGAAACTCCCCAAGGGCAAGTGATGCTGGGGATTTTGGTGGTTCAAGACTTAGCCTTGGGCTTAATGTTAGCGGTATTACCTGCCCTTGATCAACCCGCTGAAGCGATTGGGTTAGCGGTGGGATCAGCGCTATTGAAAATTGGTTTATTTGCGGGGGGTGCTATACTCGCTGGGATTTGGTTGATTCCTCGCCTGTTACGTTTCTTAGCACGAACTGAAAGCCGAGAGCTATTTTTGTTAGGTGTTGTGGGTTTATGTTTGGGAATTGCTCTACTCACTGAACATTTAGGGCTTTCAATTGAAATGGGGGCGTTTGTTGCTGGGTTGATGATTTCAGAGGTGGAGTATGCAGATCAAACCTTAACCTATGTTGAACCGCTACGGGATATTTTTGCGGCTCTATTTTTTGCCGCGATTGGAATGTTGATTGACCCGGTTTTTCTGTGGAACAATCTGGAATTAATCTTGGGATTGGTTTTACTGGTTTCTGTGGGTAAGTTTTTGATTGTTACGCCAATTGTTCGGTTATTTGGCTATCCGCTAAGAACGGCAATTATTGCGGGTTTGGGTCTGGCTCAAATTGGAGAATTTTCCTTTGTGCTAGCGAGTGAGGGCCAGTCCTTGGGATTGGTTTCTCGACGTGTATATTTGTTAATTTTAGGGACAACAGCCGTAACGTTAGTCATTACTCCTTTTCTCCTGCGTTTGGTGCCTCTAGCGTTAAATTGGGCAGAAGGATTTCCGCTATTAAAAAAGTATTTGGAACCGATGGAGGCTCCTTTAGAAATATCGGCAAACAGCCAACAGCTACAAGACCATATCGTCATTTGTGGTTATGGACGTGGGGGAAAGAGTTTAGTCAAGCTAATGTTAGAACATAAGTATCCGGTGGTAGTAATCGACCAATCTGAGCAGGCGATAGCTCAATTACGAGAGGCAAAAATTCCTTATGTTTACGGCAATGCAGCGAGTTTACACGTATTAGAAAAAGCGGGAGCAGAACGGGCAAAATCCATGGTTATTACTCTATCCGATGCGATGAGTACTCGGCTATGTTTGAAGCGATCGCTCGAATTAAATCCAGATTTAGATATTGTGGTTCGCGCTAATAAAGATCGGGATATCGAACTTCTCTATCAATTGGGAGCAAGAGAAGTGGTACAACCTGAGTTTGAGGCAAGTTTGGAATTAGCGACTCATTTAATGTCTGGTATTGGTTTATCGAATTGGGTGATTCAACGGGAAATGGAACAAATTCGTAGTTCTCATTATCTCGATTTGCGTCCTGAACAATTACCGTCTCAAATTGCACGGGATTTGCGAACGGCTACGGAATTGATGAATAGTAAATGGTATCCCTTACCGGAAAAGTCACCATTGACAGGGATGACATTAGAACAAGCCAATATTCGTCGCTTAACGGGTGTTAGTTTGGTCGCTATTCGTCGTGCTGAAGGAGAGGAAATTAATTATCCTGATCCGGGTACGATGCTGCGAGAAGGCGATCGCGTTTTAGCGGTTGGAGAACCGGATGAATTAGCGGCGTTTAATGAGTTAGCGAAGGGAGAAGTGGTGATTCCGGAAGCGAGTTGTCCTTGTCAGTGGGTACTCGTGCCAGAAAATAGCCCTGCTCACGGTAAAATTCTTTCGGAATTACATTGGCAACGTCAGTATGGGGTGCAGGTGCAATCCATTCGTCGAGAAGGTAAGTTTATCTCTTTTCCTGATGGCAAAACTGAAATACGAATCGGCGATCACTTATTATTATGTGGTGGCAGTTATCCTCTACATCAATTGCAGCAGTGGTTGGAACCAAAGCCTCAGCCAACGATCGGTTCAGTTCCGATAATTAAGGCTACTGTCAGTGAAACCTTGCAGGAATTTTTACCCTTAGATACTCAGCGATTGGATGGATGAAAGATTAGAGTTTATACTTCTTTGGCTAACCACACCAGCATACCCAACAATTCTTCCACAGGAGGAATCAGATACTCGGTTAAATCAATAGTTACAGTGTGTGCTTCTAGCTTGAGGAATGTCCACAAATTCCCACTCGTTACACTTCCGTAAATAGTGGAGATAGGTTGTTCTTTAGCAGCCTTGAACCGTTGGGCAGCAACCATTTCAGCAATGCACTGTCCCCAACCTCCCTTAAAATTTTGTTCCTTGGCTTCAACGATCATAATTACAGGTGCTTCAATTAACAATTGTTCGGGAGAACGGCTGATTAAAAAGTCACAGACACCACTTAATCCAGCTTGTACATCTACAGTGAAGTCTTCACCAGAGAATAAGCTAATGTGGCGATTTAATAGTTTGCGGACTTCAAATAGAATTGGACTGATAATTAGCTCAGAACGGGCTTTTTCTGAACCTGTAGCGATCGCCAGCGGAATACTTTCTGCTAGAAACTCTGCTAGGTAAGGATTGGGGGCAATGGGTTCGGTTTTGGGCAAAAAGCGTCCTCCCTCCAAGAAGGTTAGATTTAGCTCTTCTTTCGCTTTTCTCAGGGTGAAGTCACTGTATGCCATAAATAAGCGTGAGTTGTATCTATTTCAATCCTATCGAGTTGTGGGAATATCCGGCGATCGCAGAATGAAGGTTATTAGGATGGTTTTTGGCGAAGAGAAAGCGATCGCATCAATGATGTGAGCGACGAGGATGAATAGAGCTGGTGGATTTAGTGGGTTTAGAAGGGCTGGATTTTAACAAGTGGCTACCTCCGGTGCAGCGACAATCACCTTAACTTCTCTATCAATAATGATCGGTTTAATCTGTTCCATAAGTCATTACTGTTAGACTGTACAAGAAAATTTGAGCCTAATTATCTGAGCTATGTTGTGGCAACCGATAGAAGACTTACCCCCAAATTGGCAAAGTTTAGCTAATTCAGAGTTACCGCCTTTAGTTACTGTTTGGGATGAACAAGCAGATCGTCTTCGTAACTCCGGCGAATTCAAGACTTTCATGGAAAGATTACGCCGGGAAATAGCCATTGAAACTGGAATTATCGAACGGTTGTACACCCTAGATCGAGGCATTACTCGATTGTTGATTGAACAAGGCATTAATGAGGCTCTAATTCCTCATGGAGCTACAGATCGTCCAGTTAAACAAGTAGTTTCTCTAATCCAGGATCAAGAAGCAGCGATCGAGGGACTGTTTGATTTCGTGGGTAGACAGAGGACTTTATCAACCTTCTATGTCAAGCAGCTACATCAGCTTCTCACTCAGAGTCAGGATAGTACAGAGGCTTTGGTTCCAGCCACAGGGCAAATAATCCGCATTCCTCTTATACAGGGTGATTGGAAGCGACAACCTAATAATCCTATGAGACTAGATGGAACTATTCATGAATACTGTCCACCAGAGCAAGTAGCATCTGAAATGGATCGATTGGTTGAAATACATCATCAACATCGAGAACAAAATGTTCCCCCTGAAGTCGAGGCAGCATGGCTACATCATCGCTTTACACAAATTCATCCATTTCAAGATGGCAATGGTAGAGTTGCTCGATGCCTTGCCAGCTTAGTTTTTATTCAAGCTGGATGGTTTCCGCTGGTTCTTACCCGTGATGATCGAGCAGTTTACATCACAGCTTCGGAACAAGCAGATCAGGGTAATTTATCAAACCTAATCAACTTATTTTCAAAGAGCCAAAAGCAAGCCTTCATTCGTAGTCTTGGTCTATCGGAACAAATTTTAGCTGAGGCACGACGCAGCCAGGTTATCATAGCTTTTATTGCTGATAGGCTCAAACAAAACCAGACAGCCTCTATACAGGAGCGATGTCAAAAAGTTGAAAACTTTGCTACACGTTTATTTGAGATAGCATCAGATCGCTTGCAGGATATTGCTGATGAAATTAAGCAGTCTGTTCAAAACCTAGTAAATGATGCTCAAGTTTTTAGAATTGCAGCTTCTTCTAGCGATCCTCGCTCATACTACCATCGATATCAAGTTGTAGAAACAGCTAAACAGTTGGGATACTTTGCTAATCTTCGTAGTTATCATAGTTGGATACAACTGGTTATTAACCTAGAAACATCAACAATACTCTTGATTTCATTTCATGTTCTTGGACATGAGTATCGTGGTTTACTTCTATGTAGTGCTTGTGCATACCACAGGGATGAGACAGAAGAAGGTGAGCGCAATATTAGCGACATTCAAGCTCTCACAGATTCTCCATTTCAGTTCTCTTATGCTGATGAAGAAAGCAATTTAACCGAGCGTTTCAAACAGTGGCTAGAAGATGTAATCGTAACTGGCTTGGAATATTGGAACAAGAGCCTCTAGAAAAGAGCGATCGCCCATCACTGTAGCTTGAGTTATCTCTCTTGTTACCTAACATCGACTCTCGTCCAACATTAATACTAAATGCAGCGATCGCACTTCAACGTTGACGAGGATAGCGCATTAAGGGCTTTCGTCCGTTCGCTCCAACGAAGTGCTAGGCTGTATTTTGGGAGCAAAAGCTTGATTTTCCTGCATCACCCTAATCAGAAACCGTAGAGCCTCATTGACTGCCGTCGCTCCGGTAGGAGCGCCCGCTTCGCTATCAGCATTAGGAAACATCTCTGCAACATCAGGCTCTAAGCGCACAGTTGCTCCACCAAAACTCTTCCGTCGGGAGCCTAACTTTCTGACTCGTAGACTCTTTAAGTCATATTCTGACCGCAGATCATCTTCCATTTCTGACTTAACCCTCTTCATATCAGCGTTGACAAGGAAAGCGATCGCTCCTACTCCAGCTGCTAGGAAGAGGGCACTTTCAACTCGGTTGTTCCAGCGAGGAAGAGCAAACAGGTTCACGATTTGCTTCTGTGCAGTATTCTGGTGGAATTCGATACACGCAACTAAGCAACCTTTAACGGCTTTGTAGGCAGAATTCTGGGTTCTGGTAGGGGTTTATCCTCCTCAGTCAGCATCGCCACAAAAGCCTCAATCACTTCTTGACCATTTTTGGCAGCTTCTTCATAAGTTCTACCATGCGTATGAAACTGCTGCCAGGGAAACTCAGGCAAGTGAACTAAGAAGAGCTGATCCTCCTCTGACCATTGAATCACCATGCTGTAGTGATAGCTCATTCTTCACCTTCCTTGTTTTCAATCTCTTCTAGTTTTTTCAGCACTCGTTGAATGTTTCTTTCTAAATATAGCGGAGCATCATCTCCATCCTTGCCTGGGATGGTTAGGGGTTCTTCAGGTAGCAACGGATGTTTCCAAAAAGTATGACTTCCTTTACCCCGACCTGGTTGAAGGACGTACCCAACTTTTGCCACCATTGCTTTCAATTCCCTTATTTTCTTAGGCATTATCCCTTATCGGCAACTCCTTATTTATTTTCTCTGAAGAGTGCGATCATCTGTCTCCATAGGTTGAGTTGATGCTTTTGTTACCCAACATCTACTCCCGTCCAACATTCACGCAAAATGTAGCAATGACCCTTCAGCCTTGATGAGGGTAGCGATCGCACTGCACCACTCACCCACTATCCATCTTGCACCCGATCTCAGAAACTCGTAGATGGAGCCATCACATCTTGACAGTCTACTCTCATTTTGAGAGCATTGAAGAACTTAAAGCAAACATGAATTTACTATGCACAGACAAATAAAAACTAAATTGAAAAATAAATTATATGCACTTAATTGCAATTCGCAACCTCCGCGCTGATGCTGCCCAGTACCCCGATGTCAACAAGCAAATCGACGCATGGTACGCAACTGTCAAAAAGGCACAATGGCAGAATTTGGAGGATGTTCGTAAGATTTACCGAGATGCTGAAGCAGTTAGGAACTTCACCGTTTTCAATATCAAAGGCAATGACTATCGCCTGATTGTTGGTATCGACTACGAAGACCAAACGGTTTACTACAAATACTTTTTAACTCATGCCGAATACGACAAGGGCAAGTGGAAAAATGACCCTTACTTTTGACCAAGATATTTATCGCAAGCTATTAGCTGAAGTCGCTCCCAAAGTGATTGAGACAGAACAGGAGTACGATCGCGCCTTAGCCGTGGTAGAGCAGCTAACATTTAAAAAAAACAGAACTCCAGAGGAGCAAGCTCTACACAAGTTGCTAGTGACGCTAATTGAAGCGTATGAGACACAGAATTATCCGATGGATCAATGTGCACCTCACGAGATTCTCCAACATATCCTGGAATCCAGTGGCACTCGTCAAGCTGACTTAGTGGGTGTTATTGGATCGAGTGGTGTGGTGTCCGAAGTGGTGAATGGCAAGCGATCAATTAGTAAGGCACAAGCCAAAGCGCTTGGCGATTACTTCAAAGTGTCGCCGACGTTGTTTATCTGATGCATCTGCCAATTGTCCGGCTTGATATTCAATGATGACAAATATCTACACGCTACGCCCATTCACCACTCCAACTCCTGACTGCATTCTTCAATCGGAGTCGCCAAACCAGCACGAATTGATTCCCGCATTCCTGGTATCGAAAGTAGATATAGCGTCTCCTGAATCGCCAACCAATCTGCTTCAGACAATAGAATCGCATTGCTGTTTTAGGAAGTAATTACAATCGGCTGATGGGATTGACTCACTGCATCGATCAAATCTTGCAATCGCGGTTTGGCTTCATTAATAGGAATCATAGCCATCAACTTAGTAACGTTTAAACTCATTACACTTATCCACGATCCATTTATATAAAAATAGTATATTTTAGGCTTGCAAGTTACTCTGAAGCAACGAGGATAATACAGGGAAATGCAGATTTATTGAACAAGGCACGCAGAGGAACGTCAGCAACAATGGCAACAAAGATTAGAGATCACCCGCGAAGAAGTCGAAATGGTTTTGATGAATCCTCAACAAGTTATGGTTGAAGATGATGTCTTAGTTGCACAATCCAAGCGTGGAGAGGGTTTACTGAGAGTCATATTTGTTGAAATTGGCAACACTAAACGAATTTTGACTTTGTACTGGACAAATCAAGTTAATCGATACTGGCAGGAGGAAACCAATGAACGTTAAATATGATTCAGAGGCAGACATTCTCATCTTTGTCTTGCGCGATGCAATTCCTGCCAATGCCATCTCTGAACCGGGAGGCATGATTGTCAGTTATGACGAAACTGGCGAACCCGTGAGTATCGAGTTTCTCAATGCCTCTAAACGCCAACTGTTTAATCCGAAAGAAACGAATTTAATAATTTCTACTTGAATACCGAAGGGCGAAACGATAAGTTTCTCTGCACCAGCTTTCGAGCGACTTGCCTTATTTTTGCGGATGCGATCTGTGCTAGCGTCACGCCTCGCTTTGCGGCTTCAATGACGATTGCACCGCAGTATAATATCAATGCACCTGCTCATAGGATGGTCTTCTTCCGCATTGTATCGAAGTAGAAGTCTCGTTCCCAATTGTTTATCCAATTATGCTGGTATGCGTGAGCAATTGTTTCTTTGTTTAGCGCCTTTGTATAGTCATAGCGAACCCGCCTGATTGCTTGGAATATTTTGTCAGACGGAAGCCCAATAAATTTCTTAACGCAGCAGTTTCCAACTGTAGCTGTCTTTCCGTTTTGTTCATTGAGGAGAACACAAATTTCAATGATTGGAAAGTGCCCACAAAGACAAGTATCGGGTTCATCTTCGTAATAAACATGATCTAATTTCCATTCAAATCTTGCTTTATCCCAGGTCTTTGCGATACTGAGAGCAATAATTTCCTGAGTGAGCCTGTACTCAGACATATTTAAGTGCAGCTAAAAACTAAGGATACCAACCGACAATTACTCAGATACAAAATGCAAACCATTATCTGTATTGTTGTAGAGACGTTCCGCCGGAACGTCTCTACTAAATTATGTGTCCTAACTGCTGTGGCGGTTGCTATATCAACAAACCCAACATCGACTTCCCTCCAACATCAATACAAAATCGAGCGATCAATTGATAGATAAAGCCCTACCCAGGACAAACTCAGGTAGGGAAAAACTAATCAATTCAACTTAATTCTACCCAACCAATTCAGTCGCCCGTTTCGCCAAATTCTCCGCTGTCAACCCATTAAATCCCATTAATTGACCTGGAGTTGCCGTTGTTTCCCCTCGCTTCCAAGCAAAGGTATCTCGCTTACAATTACTCCGCAACATAATCGGTTCTAACATTCCACTCGTACCCCCAGTCACCCCAATTAACGCATCACCTCCAAACAATTTTTCAAACCCTTCATCATCTAAAAAATGACTATCCTTTTCTGAACAAGTTGCCCACGCTACATCATCAGGGCGATATAAACGACGGGGACTAATTACCGAAACAATTCGCACCCCAATCCCTTCATTTTCTAAATGAACCGCTGCATCAAATACGGGAATCAAAGTCATATCTCCAATAACCGCAAACACAACTTTCTTACTTCCTTCACTTTCATGTAACACCACTCCACCATCTTGCAGTGCTTGACGAGTTTGTTCAAAGGTTGTTAAAACGGGCAAGGGTGATTTACTTGCCGTAATCGTAATTCCCTTATTTTTTGTTGTCAGCGCCCAATCATAACAGACTTGAATACTATTCGCATCACAAGGAAATAAAGGAAAAACATTTCCATTTCGCATCATCGCCGCGAAATAATTTTCAATCTCTGGACGCTGATGAGTCCAACCATTTCGCCCTTGTTCTAATGCCCCGGCTGTAAATAATGTAATTGTAGAAGGAGTGGGACGGCGTAATTCTGCCATGGCTTGGGTTACGGTTTGCCAGATGGGTAAACCATTCACTGCAAAGGATTCGTAAGAACACCATAAAGTCCGTGCGCCAAATAAGGCTAAACTTGCCGCTAACCCGGCACAAGCATCTTCACTTAAGGGTTCGTAAACCTGACCCTTTGGCCCTTGGAAATAGGTATCATCAGGAGTGGGATGGATAATTTTTAGGGCGACGTTAATGTTATTAATTCCCGATGCGGCATTCCCATCCGCATTAGAAACAATAAAGTTCGGGTCGTTCTTACCCACATAACCGACTAAAGTTCCCATTGCAGTTGTGGCGACTTGTTTGTCTCCTTTAACTGCAAATTCTGTTAAGGGTAATTGACCTAAATCGGTTAGAGGCAATTCTTTTTCAGTTACGACATGATGGGAGGCAGAACCCCCCGCTGAACGTTCAAAGTTAGTGCGTACTAATTGCCATGCTTCTGGGGATAAAGCACGAGTTTTTAAGGCGCTCACTATTTCTTGATTTTCTAAGGTATGTTGAGGATAAAGATTGTGAGATTTTGCGCCTCGGTCGTGTACTCCAGCTCCTTTAAGCTGTTTAATAATGAGTACAGTTAACTTACCACCAAGGGCAGATTTAGCGGCTTTATCGGTTGCTTCTAATACCGCTTTGGTAAATTCCAACCGCTTCTCCAATGAAAACGCCGTACTATCGACATAATCACCAGGTTGGTTAGCATCATCAAAGTCTTTGGCGTTAACTAAAATAACTTCTTGAAAGCCATTCCCTTCCCAGTATTCAATCATCTCTTCATTCGGCTTGGTAGACACCATGCTATGGTGTTCCTGGGAATACCCATTCCAAACTAAAATCGGCAAAAAGTTGGTAACGTCGGGATAGGCAGTATGGAAGTGTGCCATACTACTCATAATATAAGGTTCACCTAATCCACCATCGCCTATCGTTACTGGAAATAGCACATCACGGTGGAGTAATGCCCCTGCCATGGCGAAATGTTGTCCTTGTCCCAACGGTCCAGCAGGGTTGAGGAGTCCAGGAATTTGACCGGAAAGATGACCTAGAAGTCCGTGCATTTCCCGGAAGCGTTCCCGCATTTGTTGTACGGTATGGATGCCCATATCTTCTAGAGAGCGATCCAGGAACATGGTACTGTAGAATCCGGGAGCGTGGTGTCCGACTTCGGTAATGATATTTTTGTACCCCAGCATCACGAGTGAGGCGATACCTTCCGCAACGCTGGCAAATCCGCCAGGGTGTCCCGAAGCTTTAGAGGCAGTCACTTGCAAAATCAGGTAACGTAAAGCGTCCGCAGCGAGGAGGGTTTGGAAGACGGCGGCGGGATCAGCGGGAGAGGCGATCGCAACCTTGTCCTCAGCAATGGCAGGCATTCCACCATACGTCTCAAAACCTGGAAGGGGTTGCCCAAAATATTGAATTCCTTCACAAAATGCCGGATGGGTTGAGGCAGACGTAGCTTTTGGGGTTGTTGCAGTCATCACTGAGTACCTTAATGGATTGTATCGCTAAATTAAGTTAATCAAAATTTTACAACCTTTTTGCAACTTTTTTGTTGTTAAAGTCTATCAGTTCTTCGTTATTGAGTGATAATTGAAGCAAATATTATCCTAACATCCTCCCTCCTTTTAACCGTTTTGTGAGACTCTAGGCAGAAGAAAAGTAGAAATTGGGGATTATTTTCAGGCTTCGAGGATTGTTAATTTTTTATAAAAATCATAAATAAAGATGTTATTTTAGAGAACGCTTAAAACAATTTGTAGTAAACACTAGATCAAACGATTAATATGAGGTGTTTTTGCCATGAGTGATGGGATTTCGTTTGCGCCGTTTAGTACCCAAGCAACAGGATACGATCCTAACAATGCTTTGCTACTCGCCCAACTATGCCTAGAAAGTTACAAACGAGAAAAAGTGGAAAAACTGGGAGGACGGTGTGAAACCAATGATGAATGGTGGGAGAGAGTCAAGGAAGAAGCGGCGGCTTGGGGATTTGACAGCGAACACGTTTATTGCTTCAATAACAAAGGTTCCCAGGCAATTCTACTAGCGGATGCCGAAAAAATCATTGTGGCTTTTCGCGGCAGTGAAGAACGATCCGACTGGGATATTAACCTAAATCGCCTAGAAGATAAAGTTTTTAAAGGACGTTTTAAAGTCTCTCTTCACAGTGGTTTTATTACCTATTTGCTTAATATTTGGCAGCCGTATAACGATCCCAAGGGAACGATAGAATCCAAAGGCATTAAAGCCATTATCAAGCAGGAAATGAAGGAATCTCCAAAATCACTATGGTTTACTGGGCATAGTTTAGGCGGTGCTGTCGCCACCTTAGCTGCCGCTGCCTGTATTTTGGCAGAAGATCCACCCTTGGAAGTGAGTGGGGTTTACACCTTTGGACAACCGCGAGTTGGAGATTCAAGGTTTGCAGATTTATATAATTCTCGGCTTAAATCAAAGACATTTCGCTTTGTTAATAACAATGATATCGTGACCCGTGTTCCAACTTGGGCTCCTTATTTCTTCTTTTCCCATGTCGGACAACTTAAGTATTTAACTCAAGATGGGGATATCGTTGAGTTGGAGAAGTTGAATTTGTGGCAAAAGTTAACCGATACCTTCAAAGGGATAGCGGAGGATATTTTTGAGAAGGGTTTAGATAGTGTTACCGATCATAGTATGTCAACAGGCTATATTCCACCGCTGCGTAGGGCATTGTTAAAAAACTGAGTCAAAAAACTGATCCTTGGTAATCAATTGTTTGGAATTCTATCATCATCATCCACGTTCTTGTAATATACAGTATAAGTTTGCTACTGGTAAAGGGTAATCTTTCTACAGTGGTAAACTTATTTTATTGAGGATAATCCTTTTTAAGATAATCTAAGATAACGACAAATTAAAATTTTTGATATGGGCAGACAACGCGAACCTTTTATCAACCGAGTTCCCTACTACTTAACGACCCGATTACTGATTATACCCGTGTTTCACCTTTATTTTAGAGGTCGTATTCATGGGAGAGAAAACGTACCCAAAACTGGACCCTTATTAGTGGTTTGTAACCATGCCAGTTATTTTGATCCACCCATTTTATCATCTTGTGTTAATCGTCCGGTGGCTTATATGGCAAAAGAAGAATTATTTAACGTTCCTATACTCAAACAATTGATTCGCCTTTATGGTGCTTTTCCGGTGAAGCGTACTGCCGCCGATCGCAGTGCGATTCGTACTTCTCTCAACGCTTTAAATGATGGTTGGGCAATGGGAATCTTTTTGCAAGGAACCCGGACTCCTGATGGTAAAATCACAGAACCAAAGCTAGGGGCAGCGATGATTGCTGCCAAAGCCAATGTCCCTATCTTACCCGTTTCTTTGTGGGGGACTGAAAAAATTTTACAAGGCTCAAATATTCCCAAAGCAGCCCGTTTAACGGTTCGGATTGGTAAATTGATTCCTGCTCCTACGGCTACGACTAAAGAACAATTGCAAATGATAACGGATGAGTGTGCAAGTATTATTAATGATATGCACAGTTTGGGACGATAATGTAGGATTGGTGGGGAATTTCTTGCTAATAGCTAATAGCTAATAGCTAATCGCTAATGGCTAATGGTCAATCTCTAATGGCTAATGGTCAATCGCTAATGGTCGATCTGGGAAATATTCCCATGAGCAATTAGCAATTAGCA
>DNGI01000327.1:0-2133 GCA_003486645.1 Cyanobacteria bacterium UBA11370
GTAGATAGGAAAGACTTGGGGGACAAGGGGGACAAGGGGGACAAGGGGGAAAGAAAGTACTACCGATGAACGCAACTTGGTATGACTCCAAACCCAGTTATGATCGGGATCGAGTGATTGATTGATGCCCCAGTATGAGTTATTGCCTCAACCTGACTTGCCATAATCCCCAGAACCAAAACGGGACAAAGTTTTGTCAAAGTTGTGGGGCAAAAATATTGCTAGGCGATCGCTACCAACCCATTCAGCAAATTGGTCAAGGGGGTTTCGGCAGAACTTTTTTAGCGGTGGATGAATACAAACCCTCTAAACCTCGTTGTGTAATCAAGCAATTTTTTCCGCAAATTCAAGGCAATAAAAACGCTAAAAAAGTAGCAGAATTATTTGAACAAGAAGCGGTACGCCTCGATGAATTAGGCAAACATTCTCAAATTCCAGAACTGCTAGCGCATTTTGAAGAAGATAACTGTCAATATTTAGTACAAGAGTTTATTGAAGGGCAAAATTTAGCGGAAAAATTAGAGCAAAATGGCTCTTTCACTGAAGACCAAATTCTGGCTTTGTTGAAAGACTTGCTTCCCGTTTTACAATTTGTCCACAACGAACAAGTTATTCATCGAGATATTAAACCCGAAAATATTATTCAACGTTTTGCTTCAAAATCACCTCAACCTACCTTAGTTCCTCCCACTAATAGACAAGAGGGAGAAAGTAAGTTATCGATGGAAGCGATCGCCCAGAATAATTCTTTATCTAAATTTCCTCTAAAATCTCAAGAGGGTGAACTCGTATTAGTCGATTTTGGAGCCTCTAAATTTGCTCCGAGGACGGCGTTATCGGTAACAGGAACAATAATTGGTAGCGCCGGATATACTGCCCCAGAACAAGCGGCTGGAAAAGCTGTTTTTGCCAGTGATATCTACAGTTTAGGTGTTACTTGTATTCACTTGCTAACGGCAAAAGATGCCTTCGATCTTTATTCATTTGATGAGGGAGTGTGGATGTGGCGAAATTATCTGAAAAATCCAGTGGATGATAGGTTAGCTTATATTCTAGATAAGATGCTGGAAGGTGCGACGAATCACCGCTATCAATCTGTTGCAGAAGTACTCTATGATTTACAAAAATCTGTTATTCATCCTCCCTCCCATATTCCCAAAACTGCTACTGCTAATCCCGTACTCTCATCAACATCAAAAGCGGAAATAATTGTTGCTAAACTGGGTTCATCTAACTATAAAACTATTCGAGAAGCTATCAAAAACGCTGAACCTGATACTCGTATTTTAATTCGTCCGGGATTCTACCGTGAAAGTTTAGTCATAGATAAATCCGTAGAAATTGTAGGGGATGGAGAACGGGAAGATATTATTATCGAAAGTCAATGTAAACCCTGTATTCTCATGCAGACAGATAACGCCATCGTCAGGGGTTTAACGCTACGCCATCAGGATTGGATGAATTTAAAAAAGGCTAATTTTATCGGTCGTTTAGTGGGTGAAATGATAGTTAAACCTTATGCGATCGCTATTCCTCAAGGTCAATTAATTTTAGAGAATTGCGATATGACTTCTACCGGAATTGCTTGCATTTACATTTATGGTAATAATACTGAACCCCAAATTCGTTACTGTCATATTCATGAGGGAGCAGAATATGGTATTTTGGTGAGTCAAAAGGGTCAAGGATTAGTAGAAGATTGCGATATCTTTGGTCATGAAATAGGAATACAAATTATCCAAGGCGGTAATCCCACTCTACGGCGATGTCAAATTCATTCTATGCAAAAAGATGGTATTTTTATAGCGAATAATAGTGAAGGAAGACTAGAAAATTGTGATATTTTTAGCAATATTAGAACTGGCGTAATGATCAAAAAATGCGGCAATATTACGATGCAACAGTGTAATATTAATCGCAATCAGGAACAGGGTATTTATGTAGAATCTAACGGTGCAGGACCGATTGAAAATTGCGATTTAACAGGCAACAGTGGGGGTGCGTGGTATATTGCTCCTAAGTGTTCGGTACGCCGTAGTGGGAATAGGGAATAGATCACAGTGGTATAAATTAAGTAACCACTTTCTGGAAGAGAGGGGGTGATTTTAGGGGTTATATCATGTCCGGTTGAAT
>DNGI01000327.1:2412-31123 GCA_003486645.1 Cyanobacteria bacterium UBA11370
GGAGAGAGGGAGAGGGGGAGAAATTTTAGTCAGGGTAATTAGCCGGACATGATATTACTTATTTCCGCCTTGATATAGTAAGGATTAGAGAAAAACCTACAGAGATTAATCAATAATCCCTACATCCGTGTTTACCCATCCGTGCGCTGCGCTATTCGCCTAATTTTGATAAGAACGTCCCCCTACAGATAGTGCTGTTGCTAGAGCAATTCCGGGTAATGTAATCAGTATAGCCCAAGGAGAACGTAACCAATCGGGTTGGTCATAGGTTTCCTGATAATAATCTAACTTACTCATCTCGCAAGGTTGAGCGGAACTAACTGAAGTAAGTAAAACGCCTCCTGCGATCGCACTAGTGGATACAATAGCGACTAACGATAATTTCAGTTTCATAGTTTTTTCCTTCTTCAATGGGTTTAAGAACAATATCCAACTTACCTTAATTTTAATCAAAAAACTATGGTGACAAGGGCGATTTAAGCACAGAGGGAATTGCCGAAATTACCTGTGAGGTAATCTGTTCTGGTGTATCGCTACCACTGATAGAAATATGTAAGTCCGCTTCGGCATAGAGATTACGTCGCTGATTGAGTAGAGTTTGTAATGTTAACGTTGGATTAGGAGTTTGTAACAGAGGACGAGTACTATCACTTCCCAAACGTTTAATTAATACTTCCACTGGCGCATCCAACCAAACGACTAAACCGTTGTGCAGATAACTCCAATTCATGCGTCGTAAAACAATCCCTCCACCTGTAGCAATCGTTAATTTCGTATAAGCGGCTAATTCTGACAAAACTTGACTTTCCAACTCCCGAAACGCTTCTTCACCCTCATCAGCAAAAATTTGGTTAATCGTTTTACCCGCAATTTGTTCAATTAAGACATCGGTATCAAAAAAACGATAGCCTAATTCATCCGCCAGTAAACGACCAACTGTGGTTTTACCCGTACCCATCATACCAATTAGAAAAACATTAATTCCCTTTAACTCATTATTCATTGAAGAAGCACCTCGCTAGTTATTGATGGCATACAGATGAAAGATGAATGACTATAGTTTATCCGGAGTAGAACAGCTATATTTAGATTTTTACATCCAATAATTATCAAGAGAGATCGCGCTTCCTATCATCCTCAAAATCAAAATCCTCATCATCGTCCAATCCCCAATCTTCCTCATCCTCATCATTTTCCTCGACTGGCTCGACAGGTTTCTGATACGGTGGTGTAATTACCCGATAATTGGCATCATAAATTTCATTAGGTTTAACCAGATCAGGTTTAGCAACACCTGGTTTATTTGATTCCCGGTAGCTGTAAGAATAGACAGAACCTGTTGTCGAGGTAGTAGATGGTTCTTGTTTAACTTCGTAACTTTTTTGATCGCTTTCAATCGTTTCCCTGGAGCGATCGCGTTGGCTATCTTCCTGATAAGATTTTGGTACTGCTGGTTCTTCCTCAAAGTCCCAATCTTCTCCTATCGTCTCCTCCCAATCCGAAGCAGGCGTTTGAGTTTTAGGTTGAGGAGGTGGTGGAGTATAAGGTGGTTCGGGTTCTTCTGGTTCATAACGTTCCCTAGGTTCCCAACGATTTCGACGTGGTGTTTGAGTAACATTTTCAAAACTCTGATATCCCCTTTGTAGAGAACTCAAGAATTGCAAGATAAAACTTGTAATTGCACCCGCTGCGATCGCAATTCCAACCCAAATTGTGAGAGGGAGTGCCGGGGTTTGCATTCCTAAAAACGTTAAGGATAATACTGGCGGCGACAAATTAGATAAAATAAATAACGCTATTCCGCCACCTATCACTACTACTACTATAATTCGATTCATAGACATAAATAGGTTTGGTTGTTGGTTGTTGGTTGTTGGTTATTGGTTGTTGGTTGTTTGTCATGGGTCAGTTGTCATTAGTCATTAGTCATTAGTCATTAGACATCTCCGATAAATAATCTGAAACTCTTACCCTGTCTAAGCGAAAACCTAATTTCCGGAGAGGTCTATTGGTTAGTACCAACAAACAACCAACAACAAACAACTAACAACTAACAACCAACAACCAACAACAAATTCAATGTCCTTGCCATCGAGTAATGGGAATGCAGTCAATGTTGAGTTGGTCTAAAGTCCGTGCTACTACAAAGTCTACTAAATCTTCAATGGTTTGAGGATTATGATACCAAGCTGGAATCGCTGGCACAATTTTAGCGCCTGCTTCTGCTAAAGTAGTAAGGTTACGCAAGTGAATCAAACTAAACGGTGTTTCACGAGGAACAATTACCAGTTTACGCCCTTCTTTTAGTTGAACATCGGCTGCTCGTTCTAATAAATCAGAACTTAACCCATTAGCAATTTTTGCTACAGTACTCATACTACAAGGAATAATAACCATTCCTACAGTACGGAACGAACCACTAGCAATAGTTGCTCCGACATCTCCCCAACGATGACAAATTAGTTTACCATTTGTAGAAACTCCGGCTTGCTCACGCCAAAATTGTTCTTGTTGTTCTGGTTCTGTCGGCATTTTAATCGCCTGTTCAGCTTGCCAAACCATGTAGGTTGATTTTGAAGCAACTAGTTCAATGGTATAGTCAGCTTCTAACAGAAACTTCAAGGTACGTACTGCATAAATTAAACCAGAAGCCCCCGTAATACCTAAAATTAGTGGGAAAGTTTGAGAATTGGAGTTAGAGTTTTGAGTTGAAGACACGTAATCGATTTTGGATGCAAGGATTTTGGATGCAAGGATTTTATACTAAATCCAGTTTAGTTAAGATCACTTCTCTCTTCTATTTTGCCATTAACGAAAACCCAAAATTTCCCCAATAGCTTCTACAATATTAAGATAAAAGTTACCTTGCATCTCACGAAATAACTCAAAGGGTTGTCCCGGCGAACCAAAAAACGGTCGTAAAGTCCAGGCGAGTTGAGTACCAACAAACGCATAAAGGAAAAGCCAAAACCGTAAAACACCCATGCGGGTTTCCAATCCTTCACTATCCTCTTTCGACAAAAGCTTCATTCCTTCATAAAGGAACTTTACCCCAATAAAGCCCGTAATCGCAAAAATACCGACATTCAATAACTTATAAAACTGATAATTATAGGTGGAAATTAGAAAAAACAATGTAATTGGTGCAAAGCTAAAAAGCAAAACACTAATTACTGAAACCGATGTCAGCAGCATGGCAAAATGCTGTCCGCCAGTTTTTCGAGAACCAAACGTAATGTTGAAAAAGTATAAGGTTGGAAAACAAATGAGCAGAGTAATTAGGTAAAGTGCGGGTAGTTTAATGGCAGAGGACAAGGCTTGTTCCCAACTATGAAACCAGCCAATAATTACTCCATAAATAGCAAAAAAGAGCGAACTACAGATCAGCAGTGAGGTAATCTTACTTCTAAGTTTGACACCTTGACGAATTTCTTCCAGAAACGCCGAGCGATCGCGCAGCAGTTCAATTAAGGTGGTAAAATATCGTGTTGCCTGCAAGTTACGTTGAACCATCGTCTCATCCCTTATCGTTTATCCAGTTGTAGCAAAAATTTTTCGCCAACTTCGGATTTTTAAGAGAGATGATGATGTTGTGTTTCAGATTGTTAAGCAATAGTACTTAGAAGCGAGTTGGGAAAAGGTGAAAAGGGAATTGGTCTTTTGCTTGTAAACTCCCTTTTAGGGTGAATTCTGACTCCTGACTCCTGAATTCTTACTTATTGTTGAGCCGTTGAGCGGATCGGGCCATTGTAATCTACGGTTACTTGTCTGCTATCTCTAGCAACTGTGACTACGGTCTCAATGGTGGGAGTAGCAGAACCCGGTTGACTTCCCAGAAAGGTAAATGCCCAAGTACCATTTCCATTATCGACATAGGGCGCTTGTGATGGTGGCCCGTGCATAGCACTTTCAGCGCGATATGAACCTAAGCCCCCATTGAGTCTTTCCGCTGTTTGACGGGCTAAATTTTTAGCGCCATTCAGTTCAATATTACGCATAAGGCCAAATTGGGGCTGGCTAGAATTGGTTTGAGCATAAATAGGTAGTGAAGTAATGGTTAAAACCCCAATTAGACTTGCACTAACAGTAAAGATGAGTTTGAACATGATCGGTTCCTCCTAGCGTAAACAGTTACAATTTCAAGTGCTATTACTAGCACTTTTCAATCTCTAACACGACAATAAAAATTTAATAAATTATCCACTAGAAATCAAAACTGCTATATAGATTAGACTGAAATATTTTGTGGGATAATACCTCTTACTTTTGGTACATTATCAATATGAAAGTCTAACTTCCAGAGGAGTTCGTTTAGCTTTCTTCACGACTAACGTAGAGATTGAAAAACGTGACGAGGTGTCCTGATGACTTCTCATAAAGCGGTACTGGTAGTAGAGGATTCCAAAGTTCAGCGAACCATGTTGAGTGAGTACCTCACCTCAGCAGGAGTGGAAACTGTTACAGCCTCAGATGGAGAGCAAGCTTTGCAACAATTCAAACGTTACCGTCCGCGTTTGGTTCTACTTGATGTAGTTTTGCCTAGGATGAATGGTTATGAAGTGCTACGGCGGCTCAAGCGATTATCAAGAGATAAACCAGCCGTAGTAATGTGTACAATTAAAGGTGAAAAATGCGATCGCTATTGGGCTGAACATCAAGGTGCAGATGGCTATTTAGTCAAGCCAATTCATCCTCAGCAACTGATTCAAATTGTTAAGCAGTTCCTTAACCCTGAATGGATGAACTCATCCGTTGGTTAAAGTGTTGTTTGTTGTTGGTTATTTGTAAAAGTTACCCGCCAGTTACCCGCTAGTTACCCGCCAGTTACCCGCTAGTGGTTAAAACCACTGTCTTATAGCTCAAGTCGGTTAAAACCGACTCTGGGCATTGATTTCAGTCCGTTTTAACGGACTTAAGCTATGAGGCAGGGAATTTATTCCCTGGCGGCTATAGATAACGGTGCAAGATGTGAGTATATAAACAATCAGTAACTAACAACAAACAACCAACAACCAATTATTAATGATCTCGTTTTCCGGAAGCGGCGACAGGTTCAAGAGATTCTGCCTCTATAGATTTTCCATTGCTACGCTGTCTTATCAGTCGAGACTGAGCATTAGTAGCCATAACATAAAAAACTGGCACTACATAAAGACTCAAAAACGTTGAAACTAACATTCCCCCTAAAACAGTCATCCCTAAAGATACCCGACTTACAGCCCCTGCACCTGTTGCAAAGGCTAAAGGAACCAAACCAAAAATAGTCGAAAATGCTGTCATTAAAATCGGCCGAAATCGTACTAACCCCGCCTCAATTGCCGCTTTTGCTACTGATAATCCCCGTTCGCGTAATTGATTAGCAAACTCGACAATTAAAATCGAATTCTTCGTCACCAAACCAATCAACATAATCAGCCCAATTTGACCAAAAACATTGAGCTGCAACCCAAATACAAATAGCGCTCCAAATGCCCCTAAAAGTGATAGTGGAACAGCTAATAAAATAATGAACGGATCAATATAACTCTCAAACTGTGCCGCTAGAACTAAGAAAATAAATGCGATCGCCAAACCAAAAATATAGATCGTTGATTGACCCGCTTCTCGGAACTCTAAAGACTGACCCGCCAACGCGGTGCGAATCTCTGGTGGAACAACTTCTTGAGCTAAATTCTCTAGCGCCACTAAAGCATCTCCCAAGGTAAAACCTGGTGCTGGACTTCCTGTAATTTTAGCCGCCCGCGCTCGATTGTAATGGCTAATTTGAGGAGGTGTAGTCGATGTTTTAACCGTTACTACATTACTTAATGAAACCATCTCTCCGCTATTCGTGCGGACATAAAAACTCTTGAGGTCTTCAGGACTAGCGCGAAACTCTTTTTCTGCCTGAACAACCACTTCAGAACGACGATTGCCTCGGTTAAAACTAGTAATATTTTCCCCACCCAATAAAATTTGTAGAGTACGGGAAACATCTCTAACCGAAATCCCTAAATTAGCCGCAGCCGCACGGTCAATTGTTACGGCTAACTCGGGTTTATTTAACCTCAAATCAGTATCAACATTCACTAACTGAGGTAACTGACGTGCCCGATTTGCTAAATCATCTGAAACCTGTGCTAAAGTTTCTAAATTATCCCCTTGCAGCACAAATTCTACAGGTTGACTAAACCCTGCTCCTGGCAATGAAGGCGGGTTAATCGGCAACACAAACGCATCCGTTAAGGTTGCAAACTGACCAAACAATTGCCCTACCGTAGCTTCTTGAGACTGACTGGGTTCTTTACGCTCAGACCAAGGTTTAAGTTTAACAAAAGCAATGCCCTGATTCACTTGCCCCGGTCCAGAAGCACCGAAAGCAGCGACTGTAAAATAACTTTGAGTGACAGGCACTTGGCTGTAGGTTTGTTCAACTTGCCGCATTACGTTGTCAGTGTAATTAAGACTAACGCCCTCCGGTGCCCTCACAATCGTAAAAATTGCCCCCCGATCTTCTGTTGGTAAAAATTCTTGTGGGAGGAATTGAAATATCCAAGCTGTTAACCCTAACGAAACAAAAAATCCCACAATAACCAGAAGTTTCAGAGACATCAAACGCCTCAGTGTCCACTCATAAATACTCCGACTGCGTGCTACTCCCCATTCAAAAGTATCTAGCAACCATACAAAGGGGTTTTGGATTTTGGATTTTAGATTTTGGATTTTGGATTGGGGGGAATGAGAGTTGAAATTTTTATTTTCTCTGCCTTTTGGTTCTTTCAAAAGTCGCGCTGACATCGCCGGGGCAAGGGTTAGAGCAACTACCGAAGAAAAGACAACAGCACTCGCAATAGTCAGGGCAAATTCATTAAAAAGACGACCTGTTGTACCTGCGGCAAAAGCAACAGGAACGAATACCGCAATTAATACTACTGTCGTCGCAATAACCGCAAAAACGACTTCTTTTACTGCTGAAAATGTAGCTGGAAACGGAGCCATTCGCTTTTCTTCAATGTAGCGGACAATATTTTCCAAAACTACAATTGTGTCATCAACAACCAACCCTGTTGATAACGTTAGGGCAAATAAAGTGAGGGTGTTAATGGAGTATCCCAGAAAAAACATTGCCCCAAATGCCCCAATTAAGGAAACGGGAATTGTAACCGCCGGAATGAGAGTCGCACGCCAGTCTCGTAAGAAGATAAAAATAACCAGAATAACTAGACCAATTGATAAATAAAGACTGCCCCAAACTTCCTCAATGGCTAACTCAACAAACTCTGAACTATCAAAGGCATTTTGGTACTTTAATCCCTGTGGAAAACTAGCCGAAAGTTGTTCCATTTTCGCTTTCACCCCTTCCGCCACCTCCAAGGTATTGGCTTTGGAGACTTTAACAACCCCTAAACCGACGGCGGGTTGACCATTAAATCGCACAAACGATCGCTCATCTTCTGCCCCAACTTCAGCACGTCCCACGTCTTGGAATGTGATTTGAGAACCATCGTCACGGCTAGCAAGAATTAAACGTTCGTATTCTTCTGGAGTTTGTAAGCGCCCCAATGTGCGAACCGAATATTCTGAACTTTGTCCTTCTACAATCCCGCTGGGAATTTCTACGTTTTCCCGTTGTAGTGCCTGTTCTACGTCCAAAACGGTAAGATTCCGGGCAGCTAATTTTTGTGGATCAATCCACAGACGCATAGCGTAGCGACGTTCACCACCGATAAAAATACTACTAACACCCGGTACAGTTTCTAGGGCATTCTTGACAAATCGGTCGGCATAATCACTAATTTCTAATGGGGATAATTTTTCACTATAAAGGGCAAACCAAATAATCGGAGAAGCGTCGGCGGATTCTTTACTAACAATCGGAACATCTACATCATCGGGAAGATTATCGACTGCACGAGAAACGCGATCGCGCACATCTTGAGCGGCAATATCAAGGTCAACATCAAGGTTAAATTGAACGGTAATCGCACTGACAGATTGCTGACTTTCAGATGTTAAGGTTTTAATCCCTTCAACCCCATTAATTTGTTCTTCTAAAATTTCTGTAACTTCGGTTTCAACGACTTGGGGATTTGCACCGGGATAGGTCGTTGTGACACTGACTACAGGTGGATCAATAGTAGGATATTCCTGCACGGGTAAGCGGGTATAACCCACAATTCCTACCAGAATAATAAGCAGGGAGCAAACTGAAGCAAAGACAGGTCGTCTGATGAAGAAGTGGGTAAACATTGGGAGCGGGGTGTAGGGTATGGGAATGGCTAGGAGTTCAGCAACTTGATCTCTGGCAAACCCTGATCAATAGACTCAAATTATTCCTAGTCTAGGCAGGTGAAATTTAGTTTTTTAGCCCTTGATTTCCAATTGCCTGGTATCTTTGCGTTGTCATTTGGCATTTTTAATTTTTAATTACTGATTACCCAATTCTTAATTAATAATTTTGGTGTTGGATTGTTGGTTTCCTTGCGCTTCATCGGGTAGGGGAACAATGGGGACACCATCGGCGAGTTTTTGCGTACCGGAAACAACGATTTTTTGTCCGGGTTGGAGTCCTTGGCGGACTTCAATGCGATCGCCTTGTTGCAAACCTACCTGGATAGATTGGCGACGAGCAACGGGTTTGTCACCAGTATCAACTACATAAACAAATTGATCTTCACCCTGGTAGGTGATTGCTGTTGTCGGAACGACTACGCTATTCGGGCGCTGGTTCCAAATGACTTCTGCCCAAACCTTTTGTCCATCTCGTAACTTACCATTGGGATTAGCAACACTAGCTTTTGCCAAGATTGTTTGGGATTGGGAAACTTGGGGTGAAACAAAGCTAATTTGACCCGTACCCAGAAAACTGCCCCCTTGGGACGCATAAAGTTTTACGGGTAGTCCAACCCGGAGTTGGGACGATCGTCCCACATCGATAGGGAGACGTAGCTCTAAGGTTTGGTTCTGGATAATAGTTGTTAGTGTATCCGCAGAATCTACGTAGTCCCCTATTTTTACGGGGATGTCGCCGACGATACCCACAATTGGAGCGACGATTTTTGCATCCTTAAGTTCTTCATTGGCTTCATTTAAGGCAGCTTGAGCTTGCTGTAGGTCAGCATTGGCACGATCTAGACTGGATCGAGCGGCAAGAATCCGCTCATTTACCGCATTAAGGGCAGCTTGTGCCGCCTTGCGATCGCGTTCGACTATATCTAATTGTTGTCTGGCGAAAGCACCTTGAGAGACAAGGGTTGAGATCCGTTTATATTGTTGGTTTTGCAGTTCTAACTCAGCAACTGCACTAACTCGTTCTGCTTCTAAGGCTTGGATTTGTGATGCTTCATTATCTCGCGTTGCTCTAGCCGCATTGACATTAGCGATCGCTCCCTGTACTTGAGCCTGACGTTTCTCAGGACTAAGCTGCACAATCGGAGTCCCGATCCCCACTCTATCTCCTGATGAGACGAAAAGACGAGTCACTCGACCCTCCATTTCTGGCTTTAAAGCCACCGATTTCTCAGCTTCCAAGGTGCTAGAGAAGCTCTGGCTTTCTTCAACTGTACTCGTTTCCACACTTTCTAACTTAACGGGTACACCTTGAGGCGCTTCAGCACTTGGAGGAGGTGCGCCACGACTACAGGCACTGGTGAGAACGAGAACTAAAACGACCGAATTGAGCAAGTTACCAGAGGGTAGGACACCGATTTTAGCCATGTCAATTGCCTTGGCTAGTGGGATTGGGAGCAAAATGTTTAGATCGGATTAAGGTTCACAATCAGCAAACCGATGTAAACTATAGCCGCATCTGTGTGGATGATCATCTCCCTGAAGGTTAGTATATCAGTCTGGTATATAAAATATGCTTGAACTTTCCACTTTAGGTCTACTTCAGCGCGAACCCCTGCACGGCTACCGTTTAAAGCAGCAGCTAGAACTATTTATGAGTAGCTGCATTAGCGTGAACTATGGTGCCATTTATCCCTTATTAAAGCGTCTGGAGGAGCGAGGCTACATTGCTACCCTGGTAACGGAGGAGGGAGAAGCTGGACCAAACCGTAAAATTTACTGCGTCACTGATCAGGGGCGGATGCGGTGGCATCAAAAGATGCTAGAGCATCCTCACGAAAGCTGGGTTAATAGTCGTTCTCGCTTTGCGATCAAGTTTTTCTTCTTCAGCTACCTAGAACCCTCAGAACGAGTCGCGTTACTCAAACATCGTTTAAGTGCCTGTCAGCTTCGGATTGAAACCATTAATGCCGAATATCAACCCCTAGGCGATCCTTACCAGGAAAGTGCTGCCCAGCGATGCGTGAGTGTGATTAATTCAGAAATTGCATGGCTCACTGAGCAACTTGCCCAAGAGCAAAACGCGATGGATATTAAGTCTGGTGGTATGGTTCTGGCATAGTTATAGCAGTCGCATTCGGTAGTTAGGACATGGAGTAAGCTAACCCCCGGCTGAAGCGCGGGGGCTTTCGCCTCGACGCTCAATCGGCTGGTTTTTCAGTAGCCCTGAATCATCGCGGTTTAAAGAACAACTTAGATTCGAGCCTCTAGACAGGCTTACAAAGACTGCCCCAAGTTTAGAAATATTGATTGCACCATTCACATCAGCGTCACCATGCCAGCCACAATGACCACACTTAAACCGTTTGTCACTTCTCAACCCGATATGGTTGCACTGGTGGCAAGTTTGGCTGGTGTAGGCTGGGTTCACCGCGACCACTTCAACGCCTTCCTTGAGTCCTTTGTATTCGAGGAAGGAACGAAGCTGGTAGAACGCCCACGAATTAGAACGTCTGCGCTCGGTTTTGTTTCGATAGCGAAGCGGGGCGCGATTAGCGCACGGTTGCTGATTGGTTCTATCGCGGATGCCCGTCAAATTCTCAATAGCGACAACTGCACTCTGAGACTTGGCGGCTTCGATGATTCGCTTGCTGATGTTGTGGTTCAACCAAGTTTGGTAGCGTTGCTCACGTCCCGACAGCCGTTTCAAGATATTCCGTACTCGTCTGCGAGTCGTTCTTGTGCCTTTCGAGACTTTGGCTTGGAGCGATGCTCTCACCTTGGAAAATTTGTCTGTGACGTTTTGAATGGGTTTTCCGTCCCATCGTTCACCATCAGAAGTCACAGCAATATCTCTACGCCCGAAATCCACCCCGATAACGTTCTTTGCCTTCAGTGGTTCAGGCGTTTCGTCTCTCAGTTGAATATGAATGTAGTATTGCCCGTCACGATGCTTGCACAGTTGAGCAGAACTCGGTTTACGTCCTTTAAGCTTACCTCTGTGATAGTTGCCAGCATCAATCTTGATGTGTTCCCGGCAATTAATCAGAGTCAGGCTCACCGTCCAATCTTTCTCACGAAACGAGAAGATTCGGGCATCGTAATCCGCCGATGTTGGCTTAAATGCCTTGACTGGCTTGTTTTTCTGTTTGGCCGTCTTGCGATTTGCTCCCACACGCGCACAAACCCGAACAGCTTGATTTGCGCTCAGTTGGAACTTTTTTCGCAACTCCTGATAAACCAAGCTTTGAATCGTGGTCTTACTGGTTACTCCAGCTTTTGCCGCCTGATTGGCATAGTTACAGCCATCGGAAAACGCTTTCAACAGAGCTTCGATTTGCTCAGTTTGTTTGGCGCTCGGTTGAAGCTTGCAAACTATCGTCAAGACTTGTTCCACGAATCGAAAAACCTCACCTGTGACTATATTCTAGTCTACACCAGAAATCGCGGAGATCCTGGAAGAGTTAGGCGGATAAATCCGCGATTCGTTTTTCCTCCCTGCGCTGAAGCGACAGGGCTTCCAAACTCAGGCGGTTTACGTGACGTGGTAATTATTTGCTGAAGTCTTGTTGTATAAGGGTTTCCCCAAGCCTATACTATTGCTGATTGCTGAAGTCCTAACTGCTGATTGCTATAGCCAGTCTAAATGATTTGTAAAATACCTCTTCCTTGTCCTCCTTGTCTTTCCTTGTCTTTTCCTTGTTCACGAATCAAATAGACTAGCTATATAAAGTATGGGGTATGGGGCATAGGGCATGGGATAAAAGTAATAAGTAGCGCCAGAAAAGTAGTTTTTTAAGATTAAAGACCAAATTTCAAAACTTATGCCAACGTTCCGTTATTTTGTGGCTGTAGGTGTGGGGACAGCGATCGCATTGTTTTATATGAAACCGAGTGTTTCCCAAGACTTACCCTCCCTCACAACTGTGGTGATTGGGAGTGGTGAACAAGACACGGGGACACAAGGACATAGAGACACAGAGAGTTCCCCCATCAACCCCTCTGTACCCTCTTCCTCCAGTCCCCACTCCCCAGTCCCCACTCCCTCAATTGTTCAATCTCCCCTAGTGGAACCGTCTTTACCAACCTTGGATGACCTAGAAAATCTAACACCAGAATTTATTATCCCCAGCACTGAGCCAGTTTCATTGCCAAATCAAACACTAGGAACCCCAGCACCAGAATCTCTCAATCCCAGCGCTAATCCGTTATTGTTTCCCACCGAAACCGAGGAGGTGCAGATTGAAACAACCCAACCCATCACCCTGGAACAAGCTATAGAACTAGCACGGCGTAACAATCGGGAGTTACAAACGGCACGACTAACCTTAGAACGAACTGAATATGCTTTGCAAGAAGCCTTAGCCGCTGAGTTTCCAACTATTAGTGCGGTGGGAGAGTTTATCCGTTCAGATTCTGCTTCATCTGAACTCTCCAATCGGCAACCTAATCCGTTGGAAGATCTCTTGGGAGTTATGTCGAGTGATGATACTGTTTCCACCACCTTTGAGGGTAGACTGGAATTAAATTACAATGCTTATACCGCTGGTCGTCGATCAGCAACTATTCTAGCTGCACGAGAACAAGTACGCCTCCAGCAACTTGATGTAGAACGCCTTGCTGAAGAGCTACGATTGAACGTGACGCGTGCTTACTATGATTTGCAACAAGCCGATGCTCAAGTTCAAATTAGCCAAGCGGCTGTAACTGATGCGGCGCGGAGTTTGCGAGATGCCCAGTTGTTAGAACAAGCTGGCTTAGGAACCCGATTTGAGGTCTTACAGGCACAAGTCGAATTGGCAAATAATAATCAAGACTTAACGAATGCCATTAGTCAACAACGCATTGCCCGTCGCCAAATCGCCCAATTGCTCAGTTTACCTCAGAGGGTGGAAATTGCCGCTGCTGACCCGATTCAAGTTCGGGGAGATTGGGATTTATCGTTAGAAGAAAGTATCATTCTTGCCTTAAAAAACCGCTCCGAGTTAGAACAGCAACTCGCCCAACGCAATATTAGCGAACAGCAGCGCCGGATTGCCCTCGCTGGCATTCGACCCCAATTGAGTCTATTTGCGCGATATAATATTCTCGCTCAGTTAGATAACGACGATGGTCCTGGAGATGGCTTAACATTAGGAGCAAGAGTTCAGTGGGATTTCTTTGATGGAGGAGCTGCTCAAGCTAGAGCTAGACAGGAAGAAACCAACATTGCGATCGCCGAAACCAATTTTGCTGATCAGCGTAACCAAGTCCGCTTCCAAGTTGAACAAGCCTTTTTTGATTTGAGAGCGAATGAAGAAAATATTCAAACCGCGACGTTAGCACTACAACAAGCACAAGAGAGTTTGCGATTAGCACGATTGCGCTTTCAAGCTGGAGTTGGCACTCAAACGGATGTAATTAATCAACAAACTGCCCTGACTCGTGCCCGCAGTAACCTACTCACAGCAATCCTGGACTATAATCGAGCGCTGGCAACTTTACAACGAGCTATTAGTAATCTCCCGGATAGTAATCTTTTTGATTTTCCCTAGTGGGACTTGAACAAAAATAAAACTTGAAGAAGAATTCACAAGTCAGTAATCCCACACTAATATCATGTCCGGTTGAATAACCCTAAAAAAGAGTGAGGGGGAGAAAGGGAGAGAGGGAGAGAGGGAGAGGGGGAGAGGGGGAGAAGGGGAAGAAATTTTAGTCAGGGTAATTAGCCGGACATGATATAAAAGATTGCTGACTCCAGCCATTCAGAATAGCTGAATTCTTCTTCAACACCTATTTTTCATCTCTATGTGCCCGGTCATGTTAATACAATTATTGCTTCAACTAGCAGCAAACTCAGTAAATTTCCGTTTATATGGGGCTTTAAAACCCAAAACTATATCTTGTTTAGGAACTCCGGCTTCTACTAATTCATTCGCCACTCCAATTTCCGTTCCATCGCGCTCAATCCAAATTTTGCCATCTTTAATTTCTACGTAAATGATACAACCAAATATTCGCGTTAGTTCTTGCCAACCAATATTCAGAACTTGATAGTGATCGCGCTCCGTATCAAATATCAGTTTTACTTCTGTCTGACTATTTGAGCGATTTTTTGCGTGATTTTCAAGAATTCTTTGGACTATTTCTTTGTAATTCAATCTCTCCATATAACAATCTCCTTGAATAAATAGATGCTCGTCAGTAATTGTCCATCCATCTTTTTCGAGGGCTGTTTTAACTGTATTATGAAATAAATCTTTAGCAGGCATAAATCAACTTTAGTTTGCCGCTACTTATAGTATAGTAAACAAGATTACGGTGGAGCGATCGCTCTCTACTAGATCAGGCGATCGCACTATGAATAACTCGCGCAATGGTGGGTTATGAGTGACGCTAACCCAGGTTTAACTTTAGACAGGGGTTTGAGGGTAAAAAAGGAGAAAAATATGACTACTGAGCTCGCTTCGGACACAACGTTGGCAAAAGCATTATCTACAAATATAACCATACTTCCAGGCATTCACTGGGATACCTATCAGAATTTGGTGCGAGATTTGGAGTCGCAACCAGGAATGCGACTAACTTATGATGATGGAATTTTCGAGATTTTGATGCCCCTACCACCACACGAAACTTTTAAGAAACTACTGGGTCGCTTTGTTAAAGTTACGACAGAAGAGATAGGCATTGAAATTCGTAGTTTAGGTTCTACAACTTGGACAAGAGAAGATTTACGAAAGGGCTTAGAGGCAGATGAGTGTTATTACATTCAGAATGAATTAGCTGTACGCGGTAAGAATGCGATCAATTTGATGATCGATCCGCCACCAGATTTAGCGATTGAGGTTGATAGTACCAGTAGTTCGATGAATCGGATGGGGATTTATGCGGCGCTGGGAGTGCCGGAGGTGTGGCGTTTTGAGCGCGAGATTTTGACGATTTTGAATTGGGTGGATGGTGACTATCAACCCCGTGAGGTGTCGTTTGTGTTGCCGATGTTTGATGCTACTGTGCTGATCCAGTTTTTGGAGTTAAGTCTAACGATGGGGGAAACGAGTTTAATTCGTCATGTGCGACAATGGGTAAGGGAGCAGTGGCACAATAGTGATTATCAAGAATAGGAACTGGTCACGATGCAAGCGCGATCGCCTTTTTGCAATCAATCAGAAGTGCGATCAGCTTTGCTGGTGCGCTTCGCGCAATCGCCCCTCAATCTCCCGTCATCTCCCGCGATCACTCAGAGAGCGAGAGGGCATCGTAGACATCGCACCGACAGTTGAGAAGGTGCATTACGAAGAAAGCGATATAGCGAGAGCTTCACGCTATCGCACTGAAAATTGTTATGACTAATCAGTATGAAAACATCAATTAGCATTAATCCAGCTTATGAGGAAATAATCAACTTTCTTGCTGCTGGTATAACCTCTCAAAGTTTAATTGAATTTCAAGTATCAGAAACAGTAAAAGAAAAAGTAGCTGATTTAATTTTTCGTGAAAAAAATGAGGGAATTTCTTTAGACGAAAAATCAGAATTAGATCATTATCTTATCTTAGAACATTTATTAAGATTAGCAAAAGCTCGTGCTTATGATTTTGTTAAATAGAAGGCTTAAAATTCAATTATGGAGCGTCCTTATTTGAATCAAGAACTTCGCCGTTTAGTTGCCAAAAGAGCGGATTATTTATGTGAATATTGTCTTATTTCTGAACATGATACCATTCTCGGATGCGCTATTGATCATATTATTAGCATCAAACATGGTGGCTCATCACATATAGATAATCTAGCTTATTGTTGTGTTTATTGTAACCGTTTTAAGGGAAGTGATATCGGTTCAATTATTTTAGATAAAAAGGAATTTTTTCGCTTTTATCATCCTCGTTGGGATAAATGGGGAGAACATTTTAAACTGAATGATTCTACCATTGAACCTCTGACAAATATAGGACAAGTAACTGCTAGAATTTTAGGATTTAATGATCAACCTCGTTTATTAGAACGCCAATTACTTATTGATAATAAAAAATACCCTTCTCCTTCAGCAATTAGAAGAATGAATACTGAATTTATTTAATATTTTTGTTCTGTATTGATAGATCAAGGTATAAAAAATATCTAGAATACTTATACCAACATTGGGTTTGAGTAAAGCGAGATTCATCAATTTGGATTAGTTGAAATTGTTCCGTAAAAAATGCAGCAGATAGTTGAAGCATTGCTTGCTGGGCTTGGAAAGAGTTGAGTCGTTTGAAAAATAATGTGAATGTTTCATCTAAAACAAATGTGGTGGTATAGATGAGTGTTTTCTCTGCTATTAAGGTTTGATACAAGCTGGCAACATCTTTATGTCTACGTTCACCTGCATCATTTAGGGTGAGCCAGCCCCATGTATCAATGAATATTGCATTATTCATAGAGCGTTGCATCAATTTGTTGGGCAAGATTACCCTGATTGGTGGCTCCAACAAAGTTAGCTAGTGGATCGAATGGAGTCGAGAGTGAATTAGAGATTTGCTTGGGTTGGAGAGTCCGAATAAATTGTAAGACTATTTGGATTTGTTGTTCGCTAAGTTTAGCGATCGCTTCTAGAATTTGTTGGTGTTGACTAGATGAATACATGCTCATAAGTATATCTGTTTTTCGAGTTTAGCAAATTCTTATCTCTATTACATCCATTATCATTTTAAGCTTCCCACCAATCCCAAATGATCGCATACAGTAGGCGTTTCACCATCGCTCATCTCTCCACAAAACAGCGATCGCTTGCAACAGACAAAAAACTATCGCCTATTAGGGTTGAGGAAGGAGTTAGAACGCCCAAATTTACCAACTAATTTACTAGATAATCAGGATTTGTTGTTTTAATTGCATCGAGGGAGTATTCGTCGTCTTGACTGTAGGCATTGTTTAGTTGATGCCTTGACAGGCACAACCATGCTTCCCGTTCTGATGGCTGTTCTGGTAGGATCGTGACAATCAGTTTTGTGTTTGGTTCCAGTTTGTAGGGTTGATCTAGCTGAATAGACTGCCCATCAAAATGCGCTAACAAGGAAATAACCTGCATGGCTTGAATGTCTTGAAGACGATCGCTTTCAATGAGTCTATCAAAATTATCCCCAAAAAAGCGATGTCTACGACGGGCTACGCCTACGCATTTCCAATTTCCTCAAAGCGATCGCTCTTCGACAAAGTAGGGAATGTGAGTGCGTAAAAAAATCTCTTCTTTGAGTTGATAATCTAGAAGCGTCTTATTTCAGAAATATTAAAGATCTGCGGATTAGCGATCGCCAAGAAGTCGTATTGATTATGGCAGTGATGGGTTGAGCATTCCAGCTTGTAGCAAAAGTTGACGTTCCTCCACTCTGTCACGACGATTCAACTGCAATAGTCGAATTGTTACCCGACCTTTCGCTGATAGGGGGACAATTTCAGCGTCTTTGAGTTGAAAATGCTCATGCCAGAGGTCTTGGCGAGGATGGTAAACTTGTCTTCGCAGGGCGGCGGGGATATATGTCATACTTCCCTACGAGCTTCCTTAAGTTTTAAGAATGCTCTAGCCTTTGCCATTCTGACAATATGCTCTAGATATTGATATCCTTGCCATAGCTGTTCTTCTTTTGAAGTCAAGCCCACCGTGCGATTTTTCTCTAGTAGGGTGGTGATTTGAGCTTGTAGAGTTTCAGAGGGTCGCAGAGCAATAATATCTTCGGGAGTGGGGAGACTAGCCAGAAATTCAAGAACTTCAGCCATCCCTGAAAATCCAACTTGGGTGATCGCGTTAAGTTCTCGCAATCCTAATTCTAAGATTTGAGGGAGTTTGTCTTCAAGGGGGTGAAGTTGGGCGACAACATCATCAGATAGCTCAAAGGTAACTCGCATAGGTGTAGGCTGTTATTTTTAGCCTTTAGTCTAGCTAATATAGATTGTGATCAGCGATCGCTCATCTCCCCACAAAAGAGCGATCTGAAGAGCAGCAGCGCAACGCTCTCGCATACAGTAGACGTTTCACCATCACTCATCTCCTCACAAAAAAGCGATCGCCTTCCCTCTCTTGCTCCCCCCGAACCCAAGGGGGGCTGGTCTCTTGCTCCCCCCTTACTAAGGGGGGCTGGGGGGGTTAACCTGGGAAAACACTGATAACGATTAACTCTCTATAAAATCCAACTACACCAATGACCCAACTTTATAACAGAACATCCGAGAAAGCGAAACGGCAACAGCTTCGACGGAATATGACAAAAGCTGAATTTATGATATGGCAAAAACTTAAAGGCAAGCAGCTTGAAGGATATAAGTTTCGCCGTCAATACGGTGTCGGTTCGTTTGTTATTGATTTTTATTGCACCGAACTGAAACTAGCTATAGAAATTGATGGGGACAGTCATTTTGAAGAGGGTGCCCAAGACTATGACAGAGAGAGGCAGGCTTTTATTGAGTCTGTTGGGATTAGATTTTTAAGGTTTACGAATGATGAGGTGTATGGGAATTTAGAGGGGGTTTTGGAGAGGATTAGTCAAGAGATTTGGGAGTTATGGTGAGTGATGAGTTGCTGATTTTACCCCCCCAGCCCCCCTTATTAAGGGGGGAGTAAGATGTTAATTTCAGGTATCGGATAGAACTGCGTGGGTTCCTCCCTACACAAAAGCGAATCGCATACAGTAGGCGCTTCACCATCGCCCTTCTCTCCACAAAACAGCGATGTCTACGACGGGCTACGCCTACGCTCTTCCGTAAATCAAAAGCGTATGTGAGATATAATTGATTTGATCATCAATCAATCTACATTAATTTCCTATGGATTCTTTAAACCTACGCACAAAAGTTATTGCAGAAATAAATCTTGTCCCACAAGATAAATTAGAAGAATTATATAAGTTTATTCATTATTTTAGATTAGGTGTAGAAATATCTCAAGCTTCGCTCAACAAAACTATGCAGTTTGCTGGCTGTTGGAATGATATGTCGGATGAAATATTTGATAATTTCAATGAAGAAATCAGCACTCGTCGCCAGCAAGCATTTTTGGGGAGAAGAAGTGATGAAGCCAGCCTTGATTGATACAAATATTTTGTCGTTTTTCTTCCGCAATCATAGTCGGGTTGTTGAGCGTTTTCAAGCCTATCTGAGAGAGCATGAAAAAATTAACATCAGCCTCATCACCTATTATGAAATTGTCAGTGGTTTAAAACATCGTGACGCACAAAAACAACTTATATCTTTTGGGGAATTTATTTCATATAATACAGTTTTACCTCTAACTACAAGCTCTACAACAATTTCGGCTGATATTTATGCGAATTTACGAAATAAAGGAACACCAATTGACGATATTGATATTCTTCTAGCAGGAATTGCCATAGCCAACGATTTAATTATTGTCACCAATAATCTCAGAGATTTTGAGAAAATAGAAAGCTTAGAAATTCAAGATTGGAGTCAGTAATATAGGATTGGGTGATGTCTACAATTGGCTACGCCTACGCACTCCTGTAAATCAAACAAAAAGCGATCGCATACAGTGGGCGTTTCACCATCGCCCTTCTCTTCACAAAACAGCGATCGCACTTCTGTAAAGAAAAAGCGATCGCATACAGTGGGCGCTTCACCATCGCTCATCTCCTCACAAAGCAGCGATCGCCCTCCCGTAAATCAAAAGCGATCGCCTTTTTGCAATTACTAAGAAGTGCGATCGCTTGGATGAGCGAGAGGGTATCGTAGACATTGCACCGACAATCGCACCATAGGCAAAACAAGTGCCAACTGTTAGCATGAAATTATCAAATAATTTTTTGAAAATATTATGCTCAGTTTGAGTGACATTTATCCTCTCTCGGAGTTCCAGCGAGGTGCGAAAGCTTTCCTGGCAAGGCTCAAAGAAACTAAAGCCCCCATAGTTCTGACTGTTAATGGTAAAGCTACTGCCGTTGTTCAAGATGCTGAAGGCTACCAGCAACTGCTCGATAGGCTTGAGTTACTGGAATCTATTGTGGGTATCCGCAAAAGTATTGAAGAATTTGAGCAAGGGAAAGGGATACCTCTGAAGCAAGCATTTGCAGAACTTCGGGAAAAATATGGTTTACCAGATTGAAATATCTCCTACTGCGGTAGCTGATATAGAACGTATTTTTCTTTGGATCAAGGAGGATTCACCAGAAAGCGCTTATCGCTGGGTAAGAGGATGTTATGAAATTATGTTGACGCTGGAAAACTTTCCCCGGCGTTGTGCTTTGGCTATCGAAAGTGAGTATATGGGAATAGAGGTGCGCCAACTTCTCTATAAAAAGCAATTCAATATTTTATTTACTGTTAGTGAAGCAGTTGAGGAAGAGCAAGGAATCGTGCGTATTCATCGTGTGCGTCGTTGTTCTCAACAAGCACTTCAAAGTATAGATCAACTCTTAGGTGATGAACCAGAAACTTAAACTGCGATCGCACTCAATCTCCCATCATCTCCCGCTATCGCATACAGCAGGCGTTTCACCATCGCTCATCTCGCCACAAAAATCGTCATAGAAAAGGGATCGCATACAATAGGCGCTTCACCATCGCTCATCTCTCCACAAAACAGCGATCGCCTGTGTGGAATCACAAAGAAGTGCGTAGGCGTAGCCCGTCGTAGACATCGCTCTCCAGCTTACGGCATCGTAGACATTGCACTGACAATTGAGAAGGTGCGTTACCAAGAGAGCGATCGCAGTCTAGGAGAGAAATGCGATCGCTAAAATTATTCGTTTTTCTCACATATATAACTTTTTGATATCAGATTCAGGCACATCAACTGATAAATCATCTGTGTCAGCTTTAACTCCTCTTTCAGCCTCTCTTTCTTGGATTGTTTTAACTTCTGCCAATCTCGCGGATGCTGGAAGATCGCCTTTTTCTTCATCGTACAGACTAAACCAGGGGAATCCATATTGGGTGTAAGTTTGGGCGCTAATTAGTGTAGGAGGCGGTTCAAGACCAGTTATTTCTTGGTACTTTTCGCTATTGACAATATATACGAAAATAGAGCCGTAGTTCTCTAGATCCCAAGTCTCTATACCATATTCGTCAGGATAGATTTTCTGTTTCATCTTCCCTCCTGCCCCAAGCCCCATTTCACTATCAACGGCTTGTGTCATAGGTACACTCTCCAATATTATGTCATCATAATTATCTGACATAGGCGGTGGCTGTTCGGGAAATATACCAAGTTTTGGTTCATAGACTAAAATTTGGATTCCGCCAAATTCCTCTACCCCAGTTACTTGAGCTTCAATCGTATCACCTAAACCGAGAGATACAGCAACAAATTGACGGATGAAACCTTCGCCCACATTTATCCCATCTAGCCAAGGTTGATTTGGACAAACAACATAGTCTTGTGGATTATCATGCAGATATTCATCCCATCCTTCGCCAGAGATTGCATTAATTTTGCCAACTCCAATTTTAACTGCGTTTGGCTTCCAGTCTGCCCCATTAAAGCAAAGCCATAGTGCTTCTCGCTGATACATGGGAATAAAGAAGCTATTTAGCTGTTGCCAATTATCTGGGACTTTACCTAGATAGTCAGCAACGCGATAAACCGGAAATCTACCTAATCCTGGCGGGAGTGGGTAGATTTTATCGTCATCAGGAATTCTGAGTGTCCGTTGAAACTCAATGGAAAATCTTTCTCCGATATATATTCTATCGTCTTCGACTGTAATATTTAGCATAGTAACCGCTTTCCAAACTCGATCAGTAAATGAAATAGGGCTTATACATAAATGTTACCTATAGGAAGATTCAGTTTCTCTCTTTCTACAGGTAGAGCATTAATAATTAACTTGCATAAGCCTTGTGTGACTGTTTTAGAAGTCAGGAAAGCTTTAAATCTTCAAGGCGTTTTTTTATAATTGATGCCGGGACTGCGACGTTTGATTTCCTAGACTTTCTAGCCCCGAAGTGAATCCCCAAAGCTTTTCCTGTGTCTAGATCCAGTACAACAGAACCGGAATTTCCTCCAAGTGTAGAACAATCATGTTCAATCACATCAGCTACCCCAGTAATCAGACCAGGTTGTAGTCTCTTTACGTTAAATACATTATTAAACAGCCGAATCTGAAGCTCATAATCTGCTTCGCGAGAGTCAAGCATTGGATAACCTATGACCGCTACATTTCGGTTCGGTTGGATTAATTCTTCTGGTAAAAGAATTGGTTGGCTAAGTGGACTGCCCGTCTTATTTGTTTTAGATATCCTTAAAAAAGCAATATCTGGCCCTGGTCTGTTCTCAATGTGAAGGATCTCTTCTACTTTAAACACCGATTGTTGGATAGAATTGTGTTCTGCTTTGAAATTAATCCTAGCTGTTATAATCTCTTCATTATCATTGATACCAAAAACAAATTTATCATTATTCTTCTCAGCAAATTTTTCCACTACATGGCGGTTTGTTATCACAATATCAGGAGTGACAAGCCAAGCTGTTCCGACGCTCGAAAACTCCGGATGATAACTAAGGTCAACTCTCCCAACTGCCTTAATTGCAGACTCGATATGCGTTCTTGCCTTCTCCAAATGCTCTGTCCATTGGAGATCTACTATCTTTCCAAAAGAGTCATTTTTGATTAAAAAAACAGGTCTCCCAACTGTAAGAATTATAGCCTCTAAATCTGTCTGAAATTCTTTCTCTGTTGGTGTTTTTACCGAAGGAAGTAAGTCATTAAGATTAATATTTGGATTTTCAATTAAAGCTCGCAGATTCTTTTTAACTGTTTCGTCTTCAGCAAGAATTTGTTTGACGTTATCGGAGAGCTTAATCTCACTTGTTCCATCAAGTATGGATTTCAACACTATTTCTAGAAATGAATTCATTAGTTTCTCGTAAAGATTCTCAAATAAAACAAGCGCTTCAGTGAGGGACTATCGCTTCCTGATAGAAACTCATGTCATAGGCTCAAATGCTAAAAATCTTTCGCTGTAAGGGTTTCATATTTTGCTCTGGCGAGAGTGACAAAAGACCGCTATGGAGATACTCGCTCTCTAGATTTACTTTATATCTCCTAGTGATTTAACAGAAACAAAGTATGGTTTGTCATCCAGCGGCTCGAAAGAACCGAACACTTTATCAATATCCGCCGCTACCTCCTTGTTACTATAGTTGACAATTGTTTCCTTGAGATTCACCTTCAAGGAAGAAAAGTTTGGCAATGATATCATTGCCAATGATATCATTAGATCGCCTCTATCTGAAAATGAGATACTCAAGCAATTTAGCAATTCTAACTTTGGCAAAGTTTCAATCAGCGATTCTATCCCATCTGTTAAATCTGCTCTTGACTGTTGAGGGAATTCCATCGAAATACATTCATTTGCCAACTGCTTTGAAGTGACATATGGATGGAACTTCCGCGTATTACTAACGTTTTTAATCAGATTTTGATGAGGAATGTTGCTCGCAACCTCTATCCAATTATCAGGCTGAAGTATCCCTTCAGTATAATCGTCAACAAGCTTATCGGATATAGCTGAAACTATGCGCTCGGCTATAGTTAACCCTTCTTTAGAGCCAATAGCTGCAAAAACACCAGCTTTTACTACAACAGGTACTACAAAAGGATTCATGGGATATTCTTTCATTTTGTTAATGAACAACGAGAAATCAACTGTTTGGACTAAGCATGGGGTATATTGCTATGCTCTATACCCTATATCCTATCCTCAACATCAATCACTAGACATCTCCAAAAATTAATCTCAAACCCTTGTGTCATCAGGATAAAATTTGGATTGTTGGAGATGTCTAATACTTCAATTCCGACCAATATTAACTACCAAATGGTTAAACCTTTGGTGTTAAGTCTTTTTGAGGTACTTTGGGCGCATTAAAGAAATTTTTAGCCTTGTTAAGCTGCGCGGCAGAATCACGACCTACCAGATCTTGGAAATCTTGGTATAAAGCGCCGCCTTTACGGAGTACTCGAGTGTGAACCGGAGTTACAATTTCAGCATATTTCATGCTGACACTAACGAATTTAGCACTCGTACAAGCCCCTTTTAGTTCCAGGAACTTTTGAAGGTAATTGATCTCTTTTAAAACAATTGCCCCATAGTCATAATATCCCCCAACTCCATTAGCAACTAGGTAGTTTTGATAAGTACAAGTAAGGATCTTGTATTCCTGATCCTTCGTCTCGCCCGAGAATACAATATCCCCCATCGAACGTAGAAACGACTGAAAATCCACTAGAAGTGAAACACCTTCAGTAATAATAGCCCTTGCCACCAGACTAAGAAACTCTGCTGACACTTGTACGCCGGCGATATTGTTGTTATAGCTCTTATTTACGCTGGTTCCTAGTGCCAGAGCTGGGAGGTTTGAGATCACCTCATTCCATGTATTAATACTTAGCTTTGATTTGTTTACTTCACGATAGTTTGACTGCATATGGTTATACACCAAACCACCCATCGCCAAAAGAATATCTGCGTTCTGATTCATTAGATCGTCGTATGCCGGGTCACTTGGCTTGTGTCCAATCAAATGGAATTGGATACTACCTTCTTTACTAGCTATTGAGTCTTGGCTTGGTACATCAGGTGCCTCAGTCAAATATTCTATAGAGGGCAAAAAAAAATCTTTGGCTTTTTGGAAACTTTCTTCAGCGTATTCCCTCTCAACTTTCTCGGCAGCTTGGACTTCTAACAGTTTGTTGTCTGACATATTGTTTTCCCTTAAAATTGTGAGTTTGTGCAATTGTAATAGGGAAGGTTTCATTGAGTTGAATTTTGATTAAGTTGTTTTTCCTTCCCACATCTTTTAGACGTTTCCCAACACCAATTCCGGAATTTTTCGAGTTACACTCAATTTTTCTCCCCCAAAAAATCCACCCTCAACCCTTAGAACTTTTCCCCCTCTTACCTTTCAACCGCCGCAAACTCTTCTCAACTTCCCCACGCGCTGGATACAACAACTGCTGACTCAATGCACTTTCATAAGCTTGTATCGCCCCCAACCTATCCCTCAACCCCACCAAAGCTCTCCCTAACCAGTAATCAGCCATAGCTGGGTTAAACGCTCTCAATTCCTGACATCCCTCACCAGCCACTTTCAACCATCGCTGACTCGCCCCAACATCCCCCATTACCCGATAACTCTCCCCCAACCACACCGCCGCAGGTACGGATTGCAAATAACCCCCTGCGGGTAACAACTCCCATCCTTCCTCTAACGCCTCCACCGCTTCCTGATGTTTAACAGCCAACGCCAACACCCGCCCATGACGAAACCAAGCATCAGCTAATTGGGGCTGTAGTTTTATACTCTGCTCCGAAACACTACACCCTCGTTCAATTTCTTTGAAGTATTCCACCAACACCCGCCCCGCCGTTGCCCAAACACTCCAACATTCAGGAAACTGCCTCAACATCTCCTCCACTATGGAAGCAAGAGTCGTCTTACTCCCCTCTCCTCTTACTCCCCTCTGCTTGTAGGAGAGGGGTAGGGGGTGAGGTTCTTTACTCTCCTCCCCTCTTACTCCCCTCTGCTTGTAGGAGAGGGGTAGGGGGTGAGGTTCAAGCGGTAAAATTTCACACAACCCCTGATAAATTGCACAATCATCAGGATACAGTTGATAAGCTTTCCCCATCATCTGTGCCGCCCTTTGATAGTCTCCCGTGTCGAACAAGCACTGCCCATAGTAATACCAACCATAAGGATAATGCGGGTGTTCAGCAGTAAACTCAGCTAACACCTCCACCCCTTGCCGCCAATCCCCCCGTAGGATGTGATAATAGGCTAGGGATTTGTGAGCCTCAGCCCCATGAGGAGTTTGTAGGAGTAAAGAGGCAATCATCTTTTTCGTCAGTTTCCCCTCAATACCTGAAACCAACCTCATCTGAAGACGTTGCTCGATTTGTCGTTGCAGTACCCGAAAATCATTGGGAAGTAGAGCGATAACCTTGCTCAATTGCTCTCTAGCAGATGGAATATTCCCCAACGCCTGACTCGCATCATGGCTGTAAATCAACGCTACAACATCATCTGGGTTAATTGACAAAACCTGCTCCACAGCACTTAGCACACCCAGAGGATTTTCTATCTGCTGATGCACCTGTGCCAAAGCCAGCCAGTGAACGACTTTGTTAGGTTCTAAACGAGCTGCTAAATTAAAAGCAATAATTGCCTTTTGACTCTCATTCCGACAAACTGCAATCAATCCCTTGATATGATGCTGAGTCGCTTCGTTGTTGGAACCAAATAAGGCTTTTTCATAGACTTCTACAGCCTCTTTTTCTCGTCCCATGATCTGCAACAGTTTCCCCAGTTGCAGCCCCACACCGATTAATTGAGGTTGTCGCTCAATCACTTGACGATATTCAGCAACCGCTTGTTGCCAGTCTCCCATCTCGTAAAGCAAATTCGCCAGTTCTAATCCTTTTTTCCATCCTTGGGGATAGTTCTGGACATACTTTCTTAAAGTGATTAATTTCTGCTTTTGTCTAGTTGGCTTTTCCTGTAAGAAAAGGTGAACATTCATCTCCAACCCAGAGGATTGGCAGAACTGTACCAATGATGGGGTAAAGTTTCTAGACATAGTATGGTGAATTGATAGTTAATTTCTCCGTCCTGACTTTTTGTGGGAATTAGTAATTCCCAATTAGATTCAGGTTGGGACTTCTCTGTCAAAGGAATTACCAACGTTAAGGAAGGCAAGGAGGAATCTAGAGAAGTATCATCTTTCCCAGCGAGATACTTGTTTAAATGCTTTTGCAAAATTCTTCGTGCTTTTTTAACGCATTTGCGAACGTTATCTTCAGAGAATGGAAATAATTTAGCAATATATTTGTAGGATTTATTATGGCAGTAGTGTAAAACAAAAGTATCGCGGAGTCTGGGAGGCAACGATTCAATTTCATGGTGGATATATGCCTGCAACTCTAGGTCGGTAATATTAGATTCAGTAAATCCTAATTTAGAATAAAATGCTGGATGATCTTCAATTTTAATATCGTCTAAATTGTCAATTGCTAGTCGTTCTCGTCTCCGTTTTCGATGCACATCCATACAGAAATTATGGAGAATTCGAGCTAACCACGCTTTAGGATATTTAATTTTAGTTCCATAGTTTTGCCATTCATTCCAGGCTTTAAGCATTGCCTGACTCAGTACCTCTTCGGCATCGATTGGGTTTGAGTTCATCCACTTGAGACAGCAATGGTAAAGATAAGCTTGATGCGCCTGCCATTCTTGCCAAAAAATTGTATTTTTATCTTCAGTCTCATCCCACAGGATTGATGGAGCTACTGATTGAGAAGATGACCTGATTTTTTGAGCTATATAGCTAGTACTTTCCATTTACATTTATTAGGATGGAAACTAGAACAATTTTCGCTGCTCAGATTATGTCTTACTTAGCTCAAACTCAACAAGCCAATAAGGGTTAATTTTTATTAAAAAGATTAAACAAACCCAGACAATAAATATGTATTATGAACAAGTATCTTAACCTTAATATATAATTCCAAATTTATAGCAATCCTCAATAATTCGTAAACGCTAAGATCCCCGACTTTTTGGAAAAGTCGGGGATCTGAACACCGAAGTGGGACAGTACTAAGTTGGTAATGTCTCCAAAGTAAAAGAGCTTTTACTCTCACATATTATGGATTTTCCGATCTCTCCATTTCAATATTTCAATTATTGCCTTATCCTTTCAATTAGTGCCTCATTTATAGCTATCAACTCCTCGAAGTCATCATTGTCAGACTCGAATTGATCCATTACCCAAACCCTTAGAAAATTAAAACATTGGTCAACTTCTACATTTTTTTGAGTGTTGCAGTAATCAAATAATCTTTTCTGCCTGTCTGCTGGATTCTTCCAGATCTCGTCAAAATTTTTAAATATGTCATATACTCCAGGTATTCTACTGAGCATATCCCTCAGCTCACCAGCAATTAAATAAGTATCTTGTGTTAAATTTAACGGCTTAGATGGAATACTTTCAACAGAAAGTTTCAAAGTGTCTGACTGAAACGTTCCAGCGGTAATCGTGTTGGTAGCAGCAAAGCTGGTTACTGCTGTAGATGACCACAGGAGAATTGTCCCAAGTGCGATCTGTATTTTGCGGTATGTACTCATTACAAAGTCCAGTATCTGAGCGAAGGTTTAAGATAGTAGCGATGACAATAGGAGTAGTCAGTGACACTCCCACGAAGTATGCCTAAGCGGTTTTCTGTGACCACTACCTTTAGGTAGACGTTTCCCAACCCCAATTTCGGAATTTTTCGAGTTACGGGCAATTTTTCTCATTAAGAATCTAGCCTTAACCTCCAGAACCTTTACGCCAACTAATTTTCCGCCGCCGCAAACTCTTCTTAACTTCCCTGCAAGCCGGAGACAATAAGCTGTTCAGCATCTAGATTGGGATACCTAACGGGAGCATCCCAAATGTGTAAATTGCCCTGAACTTCGTGCCGCTAGGCTAACGC
>DNGI01000486.1:0-14067 GCA_003486645.1 Cyanobacteria bacterium UBA11370
AGATCTGAGTTTTAACGGACTTTAGCTATGAGGCAGTGGTTTTAACCACTGCCAGGTTGTTGGGACTTTTGCAAGAGATCTATTCTCCCCCTCCAACAGATCTGCTATCTTTGAACGCAAAGGGGCAGCGCCACCGCAAGAAAAAGTATCCTTTGATGGCAAAAAACCCCCAAATACTTGATTTTTGTCCCTTCATTACCGATAAAGATAGAGGTAAAGCAACAATCTGAAGGCTAAGGTAGCTCTGATTATCTCAGGCTATGAGTCTTAGATTTACGCCTATCGTGTTGTAACAAAGGATATAGTTGATCGCTCAGGCTTAACACTAAAGTGATAAGTTTCCTGTCAAAGCCTTGTAAAACTTGAGACTAATGCAACAAGGAAAAGTATGAATGAAACGTGGGAAGGAACTATCCAACTTGTGGGAGTGGGTGTACCCCCGTGGGTGCATCCAATTTTGGCACAAACCTCGGAACCAGCCGGAAATGCCGTTCCGGTAGAGGCTGGAGTAAACTCGATTCAGGGAATGGGTCAAAATCTTTGGCAAAGTATTAGCGCGTTTTTGCCCGATTTGCTAGGCGCACTCCTGATCTTGGTGGTAGGTTTTGTAATTGCTTTGATTGCATCAGCATTCACCAAAGGAGTACTCAAACGCACCAATATTGACAACAAACTGGCAAACTGGATTGCGGGGAATCAGGGAGAAGGGCAATCTATTCAGATTGAAAACTGGGTAGCCAGTGCCGTTTTCTGGCTGATCATGATTTTTACGGCTGTGGCGGTTCTCCAGCGCCTCCGGCTAGAAGCGGTTTCTGAACCTCTCAATAATTTTCTCAACCAAATCCTTGTCTTCTTGCCCAAAATTGTCGGTGCAGTCATTCTGTTAGCCGTAGCTTGGTTAATTGCTACCCTAGTTAAGTTACTAGCAACGCGGGCACTGCGAGTATTGCGGCTGGATGAACGTTTAGGGCAACAGGTTGAGAGTACGCCAAATACACCAGGAGGAGTGCCTCCCAGCGCAACCCGGCAGTTTTCTCTGAGTGATACGATTGGGAATACCCTCTACTGGTTTATCTTTCTACTGTTTTTGCCATCCATCCTGAGTACCTTGGGCTTGGAAGGCACGCTGTTACCTGTACAGCAGTTACTCAATGATATTCTGGGAATTCTACCGAATATTTTAGGTGCGATCGCCATTGCTGCCGCAGGTTGGTTGGTTGCCCAAGTAGTACGCCGAATTGTTACTAATCTACTAGCAGCAGCAGGTGCGGATCAGTTAGGGGCAAGGTTTGGGCTACGGGCAACAACGGGCAGTCAGTCCCTATCCTGGATTTTGGGAACGATTGTCTATGTTTTGATTTTGATTCCAACGGCGATCGCGGCGCTTCAAAAGTTACAAATTGAGGCGATTTCCGCACCTGCGATCCAGATGTTAAATCAGATTTTGAGCGCTCTACCCAAAATTTTTGCTGCCGCCTCAATTCTGATTCTTGCCTACGTTTTAGGGCAGTTTATTAGCGATCTCGTTACTAATATTCTGACGAGTATTGGCTTCAATAATATTTTTCAATGGCTGGGTTTGCCCTCAAAACCAACGCGCACGACAGCCGTTGATTTAACCCCAGAAACGGCTATGCCAGGAGCTATTCCTCCAAGAGGTGGACAACCAACGGTAGTACAATCTGGTTCTCCGACTCGCACACCCTCAGAACTGGTAGGAGTGATTGTGCTAATTGGGATTATGTTGTTAGCGACGACAGCCGCAACGGATTTTCTAGAAATTCCGGCGTTGACAGCAATTGTAACGGGGATCTTGGTAATTTCGGGTCAGATTTTGGCAGGATTAATTGTGTTTGCAATTGGGTTGTATCTCGCCAATCTTGCCTTTAATTTAATTACCAGTTCTGGTTCTCGGCAATCCAGAATATTGGGACAAGCGGCGCGAATTGCGATTGTTACTTTAGTTTCAGCAATGGCGCTGCAACAAATGGGGATTGCACCCAATATTGTGAACTTAGCGTTTGGCTTGTTGTTGGGTGCGATTGCCGTGGCGATCGCTCTAGCTTTTGGGTTAGGCGCACGGGATATTGCTGCTGTTCAACTGCGGGAGTGGTTATCTTCATTTAAGGATAATCACCCTCACAATCCTTAAGCGTTTTGAGTGGGGAAAGGTTAAAGGGAAAAGGGAAAGGGATGGTATCACAAACTTTTCCCCTTTCCCCTTCCCCTTTTTCTCTACCAACTATCTGTAGCCTGAGAAAGAGGAAATTGGTATGACTCGGATTTGGTATAAGCCAAGGGATATAATTACAGAGACTCGTTACAAAAATTGTTACCAGCGGTTTTTTACACAACAGTACAATCTACAATGAGGTGAAACCTGAAACCCAATATCTACTGATGAAAACGAACCTTATACAATCATTAATTACCCAATTTAACCAATCCCTATTATTCTTCCAAGGGAGAAAAAATGGGTGGCAGCTATTGTTAAGTTTTGTGTGCGGTTTATGCCTAGTTTGGGCTTTTGGGTGGCAGCATACACCAGCAATGGCTCAAATTACTCAAGCTAGAATCGCGGAAATATTAGATGGGAATCAAGTCTATATTCAAAACCAACCTGCACGAGTTAATGCTGTAGCTGGTGTCGGAAAAACAGTGAGTACTAAACAATCACGGGCTAACTTACTATTTAACAATAATGCAGGTGTTCGATTAGGACAAAATTCGGCTCTCACCGTTGGTAGTCAGTGCGTTCAACTCCGAGGCGGAAGGACAATTGTGTCAGGTACGCGGGGTTGTGTTGGTTCAGTTACAGCAGTCACACGCGGTACTGTGTATGTGATGGAAATGGATGAAAATGGTCAGGCACAGATTAAACTTTTAGAAGGAGAAATTGAACTAAGCAATCAACAAAACCCCGATATTGAACCAGTGTTATTGAGTCCAGGAGAAAAGATTGATATTAGTTCTAACGGGATTTTAGGAACTATCCTGGAACTTTCACAAGCTGAAGTAGAAGATATTCTCAATGGCAATTTGTTTGAGGGGTTTGAGGAAGAACTTCCGGGTATGGATAAACTTAGAGAAGTCTTGAAGGATAAGTTTCCAAACATTAGCTTACCCAGTATTCCACTAGTAGAACCTCCAATAATTCGTCCTCCATTCTAGTTGTTGGTTGTTAGTTGTTGGTTGTTGGTTGTTAGTTATTCTTTTCCTCTCTTTTTCTGATGACTAATGACCAAAGCTAACCCGGTAGAAGCCTCCCCTTTTAAGGGGAAAAGTTAGGAGTGGAAGTTCAAGCTTCTTCCAAAAACTCGCATAACAGCCGTCTGCCTCCTGCCTTCATTGACAAACAACAACCAACAAATAACAGATTAACCAGGGTTGATTAGGATGAAACTTGAGTGGAAGCGCGATCAAACGCAAAAAATTGTATCCCGTCAGAAAAATAAGCGTTCCAAAAGTTTTTTGCGTCCTGAGTTTGTTGGCTTAATGTTAATGGGATTTTGGACGTTGTGTGGGGCGATCGCTACCCTTTGGAATGGATCTCAGGTTCAATTGATAGAACGACAAACTCAACGATTTTTCATTGAACTACGTGGTCAAGTTCCGCCACCCAATGATATTGTAATTTTAGCGATTGATGATGAATCCTTAACCGCATCCGAACGCTATCGAAATCCTCCCGATCCTAAAAAACAAGCCGTTGTTGAATTATTAGAACCTCCCTTTCCTTGGAAGCGATCCGCTTATGCTGAAGTCATTGAACGGCTAATGTCAGCAGGTGCTAAGTCAGTGTCGTTTGATTTGCTTTTTGACTTACCCAGTGGTTATGGTACAGAGGACGATCAAAGGTTCAAAAAAGCCCTTTCTAACTATAGCGATCGCATCCTTTTAGCAGCATCCTATTATGATGGCATCGATCCCCAAGGGATTATTACTCACGAATTGTATAAGCCTCATCAGGATGTGACTCCAACCTCTATATCTCTAGGTTTAGTTAATTTTTTGCCTCCGGAAGTAGATGGTAGAGTCTATAGTCTGGGAAGTGAGTATATCGAGCAAGTACTTGGTCCGTTAGGATTAGAAGAAATCCCCTCATTTGCTCAAGCAACATTGCAGGTAGCACAAGTTAATCACCCACCTCCTAAAGGTAGCGGTATTTTCTTCTATGGAACCCCTAATCATCATCAAAATATTTTTAAGAAAATTCCATTTTGGCAAGTGCTAGCCTCAGATTGGTGGGATGTTCATTTACGGGAAAGAACATTTAAAGATAAAATAGTCCTGATTGGAGCCACCGCAAATCAACAAGAAATCGGAGATTTTGTAGCGACACCAATTGATTTACAGATGGCTGGAGTAGAACTTCATGCTCATGCGATCGCTACTTTAATGGAAGGACGATCAATACGTGAAGCAATTCCCAATATTTACCTGCGGAGTTTATTTGTATTTGTAATAATAGGTAGCGCGGCGGCTTGTCTTTATAAGCTTCCAAAAATCACAGTAGCAATACTATTTTGGGGGTTGGGAATGGCGGTTGTTTGGATCGGAATTAGCTTTTTAGGATTTAGTAGCGGTCGATTCATTTTGCCTGTTGCTGTGCCTGCGATCGCCATTACTCTAAATAGTTTATCTTATTTCACAACACTCTTTATTAGTGACCAAATTGAGAAACAACGATTTCGCAGTACTTTAGAACGTTATGTTGCTGCTCCCGTTGTTCAAGAAATTCTTAAACAGCCGGATGATTATCAAGAATTGCTCAAAGGACGCAAATTAAAAGCTGCTATTTTATTTTCTGATATTCGCGGTTTTACTACCCTTTCATCTCAACTCGAACCCGAACCCTTGGTTGAACAACTGAATATTTATCTCAATGCGATGGTTGAGGTAATTTTAGATGCTGGAGGTACGGTAGATAAGTTTATTGGCGATGCGGTAATGGCGGAGTTTGGTTCTCCGGTTTCCGAGGGAGAAAAAACGGATGCAATGAATTCGATTCGTGCGGCTTTGGAAATGCGGAAAGCCTTGCATAAATTGCGAGAGCAATGGTATCAAGAAGGTCGAGTTCCGTTATTTAATGGAATTGGGATTAATTATGGGGAATTAATTGCTGGAGATATTGGTTCTCTACGCCGTCGAGAATATGCAGTAATTGGAGATGCGGTTAATGTTGCCAGCCGGGTGGAAGGTTTAACGAAAACCTTTGGTATTGATATTTTAATTACTGACTCTCTCTATGAAATAGTGAAGGAAGAAGTTGAGGTTATTTATGTCGGAGAGCAGGAAGTACGAGGACGTTCTGGTGCTGTTAGATTATATAGTTTGATTGGTTTGAAGGGAGAATCTCAGGACTTTTATCAACAGGTGCAGGACGATTTACAGCGCTATTTGAATAAATGATAAACTCTGTTCAGATCCCCGACTTCTTCAAGAAGTCGGGGATCTTATTGCTAGAGTCGTGATATCATCAAGTTATATAAATAATTTTGAATTTTGAATTTATTATGACCCAAAGTATTAGCCCTATTATTCTACCCCCACCTTTCCCCGACCACACTCAACTTCCGGAGTCGGATGGTACATTTGTGAAGAACTTCCAGGAGCATCCCCAAAGTATTATTCTCACTGATTCTATTGGATCAATTTTGCAGCAGCGACATCCCGATGGACATTATGCCATTGGACAAGATTGCGGCATTTATTGGCGAGAAACTGATCCTCCGGAAAAAGGTGCAGAAGCTCCAGATTGGTTTTATGTACCTAATGTACCACCTCTACTTGATGGTCAAATTCGTCGTTCCTACGTGTTGTGGCGAGAATTTATGGCTCCATTAATTGCCCTAGAATTTGCAAGTGGCAATGGAGATGAAGAACGAGATCAAACACCTTTATCTGTTTCTACAGAAGGGGAAGTAACAAAACCTGGAAAGTTTTGGGTGTATGAGCGCATTGTGCGGATGCCTTATTATGGTATCTACGAAATTAAAAACGGGAAATTAGAGGTCTATAACTTAATTAACGGGTTTTATCAGAAGATGTCGCCGAATGAGCGGGGTCATTATCTAATTGCTCCGTTGGGAGTAGAATTAGGGCTGTGGCAAGGAAGTTATCAAAATCAAAATCAATTGTGGTTAAGGTGGTGGGATGAGCAAGGTAATTTATTGCTGATTGGTTCGGAACGAGCGGAATTAGAGCGTTTACGAGCTGAACAAGAACGTGAAAGAGCTGAACAAGAACGTGAAAGAGCTGAACAAGAACGTGAAAGAGCTGAACAAGAACGTGAAAGAGCTGAGAGTGCAGAACAGGCGCTTCAGCAAGCTGAGTTAGCTCAAGAAACTGAAGCTCAAAAGCGGAGGGATGCTATACCTCGTTTGTTAGGAATGGGTTTAAGTGTGGAACAGGTAGCAGAAGCATTGAGTATGTCTGTGGAAGATGTGAGACAGAATTCTCAACCGTAAAATCATGTCAATTTAGATAATTAACCTAACTAGAATGGGACTGACTTAAGGATGGTGGACAGTGCCCACCCTACGAGTTTTTAAAACTTTCAGCTATCGTTTGAAGCTTAAGTCAGTAACATTCCACCTAACTACCTAATACACCAAAATTCTGTTGTCATTTGGCCGTTTTCATTTGTCAATTGTCAGTCGTCAATTGTTCTTTCATCAACTAATTCAGGTGGATCGAAGAAAACTACAACACGACACGGTTGTACATTCTTGTGTTTAGTAAAAAGCATAAACAGTCGATTCATAACCCTAGCCTGATCATCAGCATCCTGCCGATTAAAAAATCGAGCAAGGACTTTAACCTTCTCACCAGCAGCCAGCAAAGCAATAGCCCATTGCCGGGAGGGAGTGTGGGGATGGGGGAGGAAAAATCTGCGTCCACATCCTCTGTAACGATAAAACTCTGTCATTTTGTTGTTGTCCTTTGTCCGTTTTTGGTTGCAACTACGCCTACTTTGTGGTGTCCCTATCCACTGGCGGGTTTCCGGCTTACAGGCAGCCTTCTATCTAGTCCTAATCACGTGATATTCTTTTATCTATCACGTGATAAAAAAGAAAGTCAACCATCACGTGATTAAATGTAATAATGGAGCAAACCCATGACGAAAACGGAAAATGAAGGGAGACTATATCAACGCAACAGCGAAGATGCTGAAAAAAGATTGGGAAGCATTGGAGGAAGTAGCAAAAATATTCAACATGAGCCGAACCAAATTCTTGACAGCGATCGCACGGGGGGAAATACCAATTGGAGGAATATTCCCATCATCAATGGAGGGGGAGATTTTGGGAAAATCCTAAGCCGGGTAGAGAAGATCGAAGCAGAATATATCTGCTACCTGAAAGCACAAGAAGACAGACTAAGAACCCGGCTAAACGAAAACCTAGAAAACCAGAGAAAAGCAATTGAAGAAATCCAACAACTAAAAAACGAAATCGCCGAACTGATAATTAACGAAATGGAGAAAGGCGAAACGAACGAAATCAGCGAAACTGGTGATCAAACGGATAGATAATATCGTTTCCCTCGCATTTTTGCTACACACTCGTCTGGAGTATCTCCCCATTATCATCTGTAGCAAAGATTGAGGTAATTGATATGAGCAAAAGCACTGTAGCGAGGCGCGATCGCAATAGTAATAAATCCTACAAAACTCGTTACACCTAAGAACCACCGCCAACGGTTAGTACTTCTATCCATATCGGCATCTGCCTCCTTCGCAGAGATTCAGTACCTTCACCTGAAGAAGCAAGCCCTAGCTGGCTCCAACTAGGTGTGAATACTTACTCATTGGATCAGTGGATTAGGAGGTGTCAAGATTTTGTGATAATTATTTATAGTTCTGATGGATTATCCCTACTCCCCACTCCTTTTTCTGAATCACACTCGGCGTATAATTTCACTCGCCATTTGATCCAGCGGCACAATCCGATCCGCCAACCCAGAGTTCGCTACAATTCCTGGCATTCCCCAAACAACACTCGTTGCTTCGTCTTGAACGATAATTTGACCCCCAACTTCTTGGATACATTTGCAACCCTGCAATCCATCTTGTCCCATACCCGTTAGCACAACTCCTAACGTACCTCTACCGTAAATTTTAGCGACCGAACGGAACAAAACATCGACGGATGGTCTACAAGAATTTTCTGGTGGTTCTTGATGGGTGAAAAGTTGTACACTCGTTGAATTTTTCTCTACAACCATGTGGAAATTTCCGGGTGCTATCCATGCTATTCCGGGTTCCAAAATATCCCGTGAAAAACCTTCAAGCACCTTAATTTTACACTTTTGTGACAGTCGTTCTGCTAAACGTTGCGTGAATACGGGTGGCATATGTTGAACAATAACGATTGGGACGGGAAAATTAGCAGGTAACTGGGGTAAAATTGCATCCAGCGCGTTTGGTCCTCCAGTCGAAACTCCAATGGCTACAACTTCGATTTTAGATTGGAGATTAGTTGTTTGTTGTTTGTTGTTTGTTGGTTGTATTGTGACTCTCTTATTATTATTACCTCGACAAAATACCTTAATTTTAGGAATAAGTTGCTCACGGATATGCTCTAGCGCCTCTTCCTTACTCTTCATATTTTGAGGCTTAGTAACATAATCGGTAGCACCAAGAGCCAGAGCGTCTAGAGTTGCTGTCGCACCGAGTTCTGTCAGTACACTAAACATAATTACAGGTATATTCTTATCCTGTTTCCGGATAGCAGCTAGTGTCTCTAAACCATTCATTTCTGGCATTTCAATATCCAGGATAATCAAATCGGGATTAACTTGAGAAATTTTAGCCAGAGCAATTTTGCCATTAGCAGCAACGCCAACAACTTCTAAGGCAGGATCGTCGTCAAGTAGATTACTGACTATTCGACGCACAACTACGGAGTCATCAACAACTAAGATGCGAATTTTAGACATTCCCAATTAGACGTAAAAAAAGCACAATTATTAATTTTTGATGGCTCATAATGATTTGAATAAAATAAAAATTAGGTATAGAGATTAAAAAATAGCCAACAGCATAATCTTCAACTATTATACAATATTTAACAGAAAAAATTATAGGGCAGCTAAAAGCATACCCTAAGAAAATTTATAGTTATCAGACAGAATGTCCAGCCTGCGTTCAGTACTTAAACTGACTGACCAGTTGTTGTAATTCACTGGCAGTTTGAGAGAGGTCAATTGCTGATTTTTGAGTATTACTTGCACTCTCAGCCGTGCTATGAGCTGCCTCAGCCACACCTGTAATATTACGAGCAATTTCAGATGAACCTGTTGCAGCTTGGTGAACATTTCGAGCAATTTCGTTCGTGGTTGCCGTCTGTTCTTCTACTGCACTAGCAATCGTGGTTTGGAAATCATTAATTTGATTAATAATGGCGGTAATTTGGGCGATCGCTTCTACAGAACTCTTAGTATCAGTTTGAATAGCTTCAATTTTTTGACTAATATCTTCCGTCGCATTCGCCGTTTGTTTAGCTAATTCTTTGACTTCATTTGCAACGACAGCAAAACCTTTGCCAGCTTCTCCAGCGCGTGCGGCTTCAATAGTAGCGTTGAGTGCTAGCAAATTAGTCTGTTGAGCGATAGAAGTAATGACTTTAATCACTTTACCAATTTCCGCACTACTAACTCCTAACTTGGCAATTGTTTCGTTCGTTGTTTCTGCCGTTTTCACCGCTGAAGTAGCAACTGTCGCCGCTTGTGCTGCATTTTTAGCAATTTCCTTAATACTAGCATTCATCTCTTCAATTCCAGTAGCAACAGACTGAACATTAGTACTGACTTGTTCAGCGGCTGAGGATACGGTAGAAGCTTGAACCGAGGTTTCTTCCGCCGCAGCACCCATGGTTTGACTTTCAGCGGTTAGTAATTCTGACGCATTGCTAAGAGCGATCGCAACTTGAGCAATATGTTTCACTTGATTTGTCAGATTTGCTGCCATTAAATTGACATTATCGGTCAAATCTTTCCATGTACCGCTAATACCTTGGACAACGGCTTGACCTCCTAATTGGCCATCCACAACTTCTTTAGCTAACCGTGTAACTTCATCAGAAAACGTATTAAGCTGATCGACCATTGTGTTCAAGGTATTTTTCAATTCTAGAATTTCCCCTTTAGCTTCTACTGTCATTTTTTTAGACAAGTTTCCATTCGCAACTGCTGTAGAAACTTCCGCAATATTGCGAACCTGATCTGTCAAATGAGCCGCCATCAAGTTAACACTTTCAGTTAAATCTTTCCATGTCCCAGATACCCCTACCACATGCGCTTGACCTCCGAGTTTTCCTTCTGTACCGACTTCACGAGCAACACGAGTAACTTCTAAGGCAAAAGCATTAAGTTGATCGACCATTTTGTTCACCGTCGTGCTGATGCGGCGGAACAATCCTTTTAAGGGTTTGCCTTCAACTTCTAAGTCAATTTTTTGGGATAGATCGCCTTTGGCAACAGCATGAAGAACCCGTGCAATTTCTATGGTTGGGTTAACCAAACTACTAATCATTCCATTCACAGCATCTATACTAGTACTCCAAGACCCTTTGAATGTTTTGATTGTCGTTTGTTTAGTGACCTTACCTTCTTCAGCAACCGTTTGACTAATACGAGCCATTTCAGTAGCAAAAGTTTGATTTACTGTCACCATTTCATTAAATACAGTAGCAATTTCACCTAAGCCATTATCTGAAGGTAAGCGAACTGTAAAATTACCATCTCTAACTGCGGCGAGAGCTAGAACGAGTTGTTGAAGTGAGGAGTTATTCATCATTTCTACTTCATTATTACTCTCATCGGTATCTGAGTCTGTTAATTCATTGATGGGATTAATGGTATTTAGTTGCGTTTCTACAACGTCTACTTCGGTTATCACATCGCCTTGATTTTCTTCAGATTCCATTAATTTTTGTAGTGGCTCAAGGTTATTGGGCTTAGTTTCGTCCGTTTCCTTTTCTTGCAAAAATACTGAACGACTTGGCTTGCGATTTTTATTCATGAAAAATATCCTAGGCTATTTGGTTGTTAGTTGTTGGTTGTTGGTTGTTAGTTGTTGGTGGTCAATTATCATTGTTCAGTTATCAGTTGTCAGCGGTCATTGGTTATTAGTCAATAGCAATAAACAACCAACAACGGACAACCAAGAACAAACAACCCATCACACAACTGCGGAAATTGCTTCTAATAGAACCTCGAAAGAACCCACATCAAAAAAGAGGACAATATCACCTTGAACTTGCAATTCCTCAATATTGAAATGCGCCTGAGCTAAAAGGACAGTGGCATCATCATGAGACTGTGAAATGGGTAGTAAATGCTCAATCTTTTCTTCAGCGTAGGTAGGAACAGCATAGTCCAAGGGTCGATTTAACACATTACCAATTGAACCCATAACACCGTTAACGACGATATTACCTACCTCACTGATAGTGCTAATTTTAATCGAATCAAGGTCAGGACTTTCCAGAGTTTCACCTGTAAGTACGGAGACTAAAGTCGCTGCGCTCTCAGTAGGAAAGACCAGTTGGGCGCTACCTGTAAATGAGCCACTAAAACCTAGTTGGACAGCAGAAAGTGGATCTTTTCCCATCCGTTCTTTTAATTCGTTTTGCAACTCAAGAGGAGATAAAAGCCTAATCTCAGGAATCTGCAATCGGATGGGAAATTCAATCATTTCATTCAACATCCCAGCCGCCTGACCAACACCAATATTAATCAGTTCTTTCAAGGCATCTATTTGGTCAATTGTTAACTTCACGCCCGCATCTCCTGCCTCCCACTGAGAGCTTTTTGGAGTGCTTCAAGGATTTCTGGAGCTTTTGGAGGCTTTTTCAGCATCATAAATGCTCCCAATTCTAAGCATTGCTGACGCGCACTATCCTGAATATCTGCTGATAGTACAACTACGGGAATATTTGAGCCTTGATCACGCAAAGCTTTAAGTACTCCAAAACCATCTAGTTCTGGCATTAATAGATCTGAGATAATACAATCTGGCGAATTGGTTGCGACCATCTCCAAGCATTCAAGCCCATTTGCAGCTTCGATTACTTCATACCCACCTTCTTGCACTGCTTTACGGATCATCCGTCGTGAGAATGCTGCATCATCTGTGATTAAAATTAATGCCATTTGTGTCTTTTCCTCCGGTTTGACGAATTGAATCAACGCTAATTATTTACAGTTCCGATTTCAGGGTTTAGTACTTTGAACTATTTGTGGTACTTTTAAGGTAAAATCAGAAGAACAATCTAATAAATAGGTCTTCATCTTTCCTTTCCCTTTCACATCAATTACTCCCCGTTCAGTAAATAAATGCTGCTGCGATAATTGGCTGTAAGTGGCTTCTGTAATTTGAATACAACCGGGTAAACCATGCTGTTCCATACGGCTAGCCGTATTGACTGTATCCCCCCAAAGATCGTAGCTGAACTTTTTAATTCCAATCACTCCTGCAACAACAGGTCCTGTGTGAATACCAATTCGGAGGCTTAACGGTTCCATTGTCTGCTGGGTTAATCGTGCAATGCTTTGTTGCATAGCTAGCGCTATTTCTAAAACTGCATCAGCATGGTCATGGCGAGGAATCGGCAACCCTGATGCCACCATATATCCATCTCCAATCGTCTTAATTTTTTCCAACCCATACTGCTCAGTTAATTGGTCAAATTCTGAGAAAATAGAGTTCAACTTTACAATTAAATCAGTTGGGCAAATCTGAGATGCAAGTTGGGTAAATCCTACCATATCAGCGAACAGAACACTGACATTTTCAAAGTGATCAGCAATTACTCCTTCGGTTTGTTGCAATCGTTGGGCAATCGGTTCGGGTAAAATATTGAGGAGTAATCGCTCAGTCTTTTCTTGACTGTCAATTAACTGTCTATAGAGTTGGGACTGTAAAATCAAACGTCGAACTCGTTGGATAAGAACAGGCCAGTGAATGGGTTTGGTAACATAGTCAGTTGCTCCTACAGCAAAGGCTTGGTTAACAGATTTTTTATCTTCTAATGCCGTAATCATCAATACGGGAACTTGGCGAGTTTCAGGATTTTTTTTTAGTTGTTCGCAGCAACTAAAACCATCCATAACGGGCATCATGGCATCGAGTAATACGATATCTGGAGGATTCGTTTGACATACATCTAAACATTCTTGACCATTTGATGCCTCAGCAATTTGATACCCTTCTTTTTCCATCACCCGGCGCATAAATAGCTGCTGAGTTTCTTCATCATCAACGATCAGAATTAAGGGTGGGGTTGGGAGATTGCTTCTAAAGTTAGCATTAATCATCGAATTGGAAGATTGCAGCAGGCTAGTCACTTTCTTTGAAGCAACTCAAATCCTTGCTAGTAGGTTATTACATTGATTGCAGATCTAGGCAACAGATAAGTTGCAGAACTAATGACTGTGCCGACCGTTTTCTAGGGACTCTTGGCTCTTTTATGGGTGCGTTGGCTGAGAATTAAATTAGGTTGAGAATGACCCAAAGACTATTCTTAAGCCCTTGTACATCTAATCTCTACACTATAAACTTGGATAGGATTGTCTGCTATCTTTTGGTCGTTGCTATTAACAACTGACTACTAACCACAAACAAAACCCAAGATATTAATAGTAGAGGTTAAATGCACATTGACTTCTATAGCCGCTGGAAAACCAGAGGATTGAGGGCTAGATTTTGTGTAGTTTAGTTAGACTACACATCTATATAGATACCCCTGGCTTGACTAATATTTATCTCTAGCTGAAACTTATGGAATGGGAAATCAAAATCTCCCCTTAAGGCTTTCACACTTAACGAACGACGCACCACTTGTCACTTGTCTAATGTTCGATGCACTACCTGTAGACCTAGTGTTTAAGTCTTTCCAGGGATTTTGAAGTTTAGCTTCACTTTTCTTAATTTTCGGGAGTATGACAAATTAGAGCATCAGCCAAGTGTCTCAAATCTTCTAAGCCATTCGGCTGATTTCTGGAACTAACGGGAGGATAGAGGTAAGTTGTTGCTGCATTTATAGCCAGTCTAAATGATTT
>DNGI01000486.1:14323-14873 GCA_003486645.1 Cyanobacteria bacterium UBA11370
AATCAAATAGACTCGCTATATAGCAATTCTCATTTAAGTGAGGTATAGTTACAGCCGAATTCAGAATTCAGAAGTTAAGAGTATCAGCTAACTGTAATTGATTCAGTTACAAACCGCTATCTACCCTTTTCCTCAATCCCTAAGCAAAAACTACCGTTCGATTGCCATAAACTAACACTTGATGCCGTAAATGTAAACGCACTGCCCTAGCTAAAACCACCCGTTCCAAATCCTTTCCTTTGCGAATCAAATCCGCTACACTATCTCGGTGACTAACTCCCACTACCTCTTGCTCAATAATTGGCCCTGCATCCAATTCTGGGGTCACATAATGAGCTGTTGCACCAATAATTTTAACCCCCCGTTCATAAGCTTGATGATAGGGTTTAGCCCCTACAAAAGCGGGAAGAAAGGAATGGTGAATATTGATAATTTTCGGAAATTCAGTAATAAATTCTGGACTCAGAACTTGCATATATTTAGCAAGAATCACTAAATCAATTTTGTATTGCTCTAGAAGCTCTAATTGTTTAGCTTCCTGTTCAGCTTT
>DNGI01000486.1:15074-17722 GCA_003486645.1 Cyanobacteria bacterium UBA11370
TGTTTAGCTTCCTGTTCAGCTTTATTTTCTTGAGTCATCGGAATATAATAAAAATCAGCTCCAAATTCCTCGCCGACTGATTTTAGTTCCTGATGGTTACTAATAATTAAAGGAATTTCTGCCAAAAACTCCTTTGCTTTTTGCCGCCAAAGCAAATCAAACAAGCAGTGATCTTGCTTACTTACCCAAATCGCAATTCGAGGTAGGGTATCTGAAAAATGTAGTTGCCATTCTGCTTGTAAAGGTTGAGCGATCGCGCCAAACGCTGGATCAATTAATTCCCGTGGTAGATTAAAATTCTCTAACTGCCATTCAATCCGCGTCAGAAATAATCCCTTTTCAAAATCAGTATGTTGGTCAGCATGGATGATATTCCCACCGTTCGCGTAGATAAAATTAGCGATTTTGGCAACCAGTCCCGGTTGATCGGGACACGAAATTAGTAGCGTTGCTGTTTTGAGTTTTCTTTCTCTATTCCCCATCCTTTACTCCTTATTCCCGATGCGCTATTTTGTGATTAGTTGTAAAATAAAATTAGGTCATCATAATCATGACCTCAACTATCTATCTACGGCAATGTCTTACACCAACTCTATCATTCTAGACGAGTGGGCTATTCGGGAATTCTTAAAGTGGATTTCTCCGCCAGAGTCATGGGTGCGCTTGGAATTTGCTGGTCGAGTTGGTCTGCTATTGAATGGAAAATATACCCTACTACCCAGTCATTATGAAGCTCTCGACCTCAAACAGGCACAAATTTTAGCGTTAATGTGCGGTGTTAAACCAGGAGTTATTCTGTACGGCGAAGCGCCTCACTACCAAGTCGATAAGTTGAGTTATGAGTTAGTTAAGGAAGGGTTTGTAGTTTACTGGTTGGGTGCTAAAAACATCGTGCAGTTTAATAATTGGGTTCTCAGAGTGCTAGATGGTATTCATTGTTTAGAGCCTTTTGAATTAAAGTCTTTAAATTGGGGCAAGTATGTTTAATAGTTGTTGATTGTTGGTCAATGTACTAATAATAACGGTAAAATTAACTTAACTGAGCTACTATTTGATTTTGCAATAAGACTTGATTGGTGAATAAATCTTCAACCGTAATTCGTAACGACCGCTCACGATCAACTGAAAACTGGAGTTTAATGCGATCGCGTCCCGGATTTCCAGGAGGGATAAGTTTGGCAATAGTTCTTGCACCTTCCCGATCATTTAAAGGTTGTACGGCGATTTTCCCTCCACCTAACTGTCGAGTAACTAAGCGATCGCCTTCAAAATAAACTTCAGTTGCACCTGTATTTGCCCCCAACTCTCCTACAATTAATTCAATACTCGGTTGATTCTCAACTGATGCACCTAATACCAATTCTACAGGATTACTCATCGGATAAGCTTGTCCCGCTTTAATAATTGAATGCCAATTGTGGCAATTATTACGCCGATCCCAATAGCGAATACCGTAGCTGTGATAGAGGAAATCTTGAACTTCTATACCTTGAGCAAGTTGTAGCGCACCTTGAGCAATCGCTTCAAACGGTTTTTCCAGAGCGATTTTTTCTGCCTCAAAATATTGTCTGACCCAATCTTGCACGGCGGGAATTTTTACCGTACCACCAACTAACAGAACAGCATCAATATCAGAAACATCTATGCCATTGCGTCGCCCTTGTTGTAAGAGTTGTGTCATTCTTTCATTCATATTATCAAAAAATTGGTGTTTTTTCAAGATCGTTTCAAACCCGCTACGATCAAGTTTAAGTTCATAACTCTCCAAGGTTTCATCATTAAAATAAACCTCCGTTGCCGACTCCTTTTCTGAGAGCTGAATTTTCAATCGTTCTGCTAGTCGGGTGGTTAGAGGCGATCGCACTAATCCTTGAGTCTCAACAAAGTAATCAACTAACCAATTATCAATATCTGTACCGCCCAAATTTTGCCCTGCCTTTGCCAACACACGAGCAATTTGTGCCTTTTGCCCCGAACTTTCTCCTAATAGCTTTTCACCCCATTTTAAGATAAATCCTAGAGGCTTGGTATTTGTTTGTTCAGTTTGATTAAGTTGAACTAAGGATAAATCCAGCGTACCCCCACCAAAATCAATTACTAATAGAGTATTTCCATCAACAATGCCATAACCCAACGCCGCCGCTGTCGGTTCATCTAGCAATCGGATCTGTTCAACGGGTAAGGATTGGCAAACACCTGTTAACCAATGCCGATACGCTTCAAAACTATCAACAGGCACAGTTAAAATTAGGGATTCAATTCGCTCTGATTCGGGTTGAAGTTTTTCGATAATCTGATTAAGAAACCATTGTCCAACTTGTTCAAACCTTACCGTTTGTCCATCCAATTGCGGCAAAAAACCCTGAATATCAGCACCAATTCCTCGTTTAAAGCTGCGGAAAAATCGCGGATCAGTTGTGAGATCGAAGCCGCGATCGCGCACCGCTTGACCAACAATTACTTTACCCTTAGAAGCATCTTCAACATACACCAAACTGGGAATTAAGGGCGGATTCTGACTTAATTGCAGTGATAAACCGGGTAAAGAAATAGTTTCTGGTTCCTGGGTTGCCGAGTTCCAGCGAGTGATTACCGTGTTACTCGTGCCAAAATCAATGGCGTAGGAGTTAGTACTTGTCGTAGAGATT
>DNGI01000272.1:0-5225 GCA_003486645.1 Cyanobacteria bacterium UBA11370
GATAAGACGGGGCTGGAGTTAATTGCGGCTGAAGGTGGAACGCCAATATTTATTGATTTTTGCACTAAGCACCGGAATCTCTGTTTATTCGGTACAACCCGCAGTGGTAAATCGGTGATTGCATCCGGTTTGCTAACTCAGGCACTGGCTCATGGAATGCCTGTGGTGGCGATGGACTATCCCAAGCCGGATGGAACATCGACGTTCACCGACTACACTCAGTTTATGGGTGAACGGGGTGCTTATTTCAATGTCTCTTCGGAAAGTTCAAATCTATTTGAGATTCCCGACCTCAGCACATTATCACCACAATTGCAACGGGATAGGTTTGAAGATTATAAGGACTTCCTGGTTTCCGCACTGATGACGATGGTGATTGGGTCTAAAGTCAGTGGGGAAAAAGCGCTGGCGGATATGGTGCGGTCGATTCTGACGCTGGCGATTGATGCCTTTTATAAAGATGACCTGATCCGCGATCGCTATGCGATGGCGTTCACCGATGGGTTTGGTTCCTCTGCCTGGGATGCCATGCCAACTCTCCAGGATTTTATCAGTTACTGCTCCTACGAGCGACTACGGATGGATGGGGCATCGGATGATATTAAAACCGCGATGAATCGGGTTAAGGTACGGCTATTCCTAATCCGCTTGTAAGATTTGTCAGTCAATCAGCATTACTACAGGTTCAGTTAACGATAATCATGTTGCTTCCGAATTCCTAGTAATGCCAATGCTCCTGTAATGAGAATTCCCAGAATGGAGCTAGGCTCAGGGACAGTTTGACATTCTACTGGAAGCTCTGTCGAATCTCCAGGAACTGGTTCTGTTTCTCCAGGAGCAGTACCATCACGACCTTGTAGTTTAGGAGGATTCTTTGGCATAGGGCAACTTACTCGGTTTTTCCAACCCCATTGAACGCCATTGTAGATAGTAACTGTCTTGGGTGCAGTTAGTTCAGCTAAGTAAACTTCTCCAAGCCAGTTATGATTGTTTTCAGATTCTCGTCTTGGTCTGTCACCAAATATTCCCTCTGGCCATGCCCAACTTACATCGTAAAAAGGACTCTTAACATTAGATTTTCTGTCAATGACATCTTCTTGATTTCCATGACCTGGATTATCTGTAATATTATGATTATTAACTACCCGTTGAATCCAATGAAGTTCTTTATTCGCAGGTTTTGGATCGCCACCGATTGGTCTATATTCAATCCTGAAATTTGCTCCCACTTGTGTTGGTTTTCCTACAGCTACATACTCTGTAATATGAAAACTTCCTTCTAAATCATTGGGAGCAAAAGTGAAACTCCATCCTGTATCTATTGTTCCAGTTGCGCCAAAAGCAGCTTTTAGCAGATTATCTAACTTTTTAGTTAAATCACTATCGCGTTCAATTTTTGTAACTGACGGTGGACTCAAAAATGTAATCCCTTGCCTATCTGGCGGTAGGATATACTCTTCTGTCGGGATGTAGGTATCTGCTCCAGGTTGATTAGGAGTAATTGAAAAAGCAAAACTGGACTGACTTGTTAAAGTAAGCAGTGCAGTCGTAGTTAGAAAAATCACCGAACTTTCTCTTGGTAATTGCATAATTTTCCGTTAAAAATATTTAAATCTTGAGAGAATGCTTGATTTATTGCTCAAGCATCTGAATATCTGTCAAAGGTATTGATATTTGACCAACCCAAATACCTTCTAATTTTTTCCTCTCTGGTTGATCAATTTCTATAGCGGAATCATAGCTGTAGTACAGAAAACCAAATTTATAAGCACCAGCCACTAGATTGCCAAAATACCATAATCCTCCAAATCCATCAGGAAATTCGAGTAGCAAATTGTTATTTCGCCAATGAAGCATTCCTTCAAGGAAGAAGGTTATGCTCTTTCCAGGTGTCACTAATGGAAAATCGGATTCATTCAAGGGTAATGTCCCATCTCTACCTCCTTCACGTTGGAGAACTTGACCGTCTTTTTTCACCAAATTAGGATACAGATTATCAAATCGGCTAAAGCGCAGGGGAGCTTTAGTGTTGTTGGTAATACGAAGCCCAACTCTTATAGAGGTTTCTCTATCTGAGCCGTTTTCTGGAATCGACCATATAGGATTAGAAACCAATGTTTCAAAACTTACGCCGTTGACTTCGACTATATTAGAATTAGCCGATGTAGATGACGGTAATATTTCTGCTATATGACTCATTCTTACTACTCCAAAAATAACCCAAGTTAGAACCAAATATCTGACAATCCAATTGATAAATGGAGTAATAGTCATCTTTTGAAATTATTGAATTCTCTAATTTTTGAGAGTCCTTTTTTGTTCAAAACAAACACGGCTAAACCCAAGAAAGATATGACTGTAGAAGGTTCTGGAATAGGAGTATGTTCATGTTCGTAAACAAAATTGCCGTTGACTGTTGTACAGTTGACATCTTCACAAGCTTGACCTTGGAAAACTAAGAAATCACCAGAAGCAATTGGTAGGTCAACAAAAACATCAAAAAAGCTGTTAGCTCCTACACTAAAATCAGAAACTGATGTCGTTAGACCTGAATCGTTAAACATAAGTATAGGAAGAGGAGTCTCAAAATCATTGATAGAATATGAGAAATTATTTACAAAAATTGGGTCGGACAGATCATTAAAAATTCGTAATCTGCTGGGTGTACTACTTCCTACTGGAGAGCCAAAAGGGGTCACTTCAAAACCTGGAAGAGTTAGAGGTTTACCAAGACGATTACCGTCATTAGTCCAGTAAGCATCTAGTATATTAATTTTGTTTCTGATTTCTTGTGAAAAAGTCAGACCAACATGAGTTTTCCCTCCGTTAGGAACTGCCCCTTGATCCCAACGATAAGAACGGATGTGTTCAATTCCAGGCTGAGGGCATGAAATTGTCGTTTGAGGTGTAAATCTTCTAAAGACTCCATCAAAATGGTTTTGAAGCGTTAAACACGAGTCAGATGAAACAACGATATGAAAATCGTTAGCATTCTGCCCAGTATTGTTAACAATATCCCAATTGCCTTTAGCTAATGAAGCTGCCTGAGCAGAATGGGTAGAGACAAACAGAGATAGCAGACTAAACGTAGCAATTTTAGTTAATGTACTATTTGGAGTTTTATCTAGTATGAAATTTAACATTATTTATCTCACTAAGTAAGTTTTGCGTAGTTATCAAAAAGTTTATATAAAACTATTCTAGGAAGTAAAGTCTTGTTGGCGATCTTTATGCAATCTTCATAGAAAAAAGACCTTTTCTTCATCCTAACTTCATGAAGTTGTGTTAAGATTAAACCTATTTACTTACTCAAAGCCCTAAAAAGCATCCTTCTGCAAGCTAAAAATAGAGACTCAAGCATATCTATTCCAACGGTTTGAAGCTTCTTTTTCTCTTTAAGAGTTCCCTAATTGGTTGGTTCCTTGCATTTTCTTTGCCTGTCGTTACTGTTTTTTCGCGTCCTGTAATTGCTAACGATGTAACACAAGTCCGTTTAGGCGATACCTCAGACATTCCCATTGCTCAGGGAGTAACCCTAACGTTCATTCCATCCAGGCAAATTATACAGAAAATTTGGCTTGATAACCCAACCTGGATAACGTTAGATACTGATGGTTGTTTGGAAGGATTGGGTACTAGTCCTTGTCAGCAACCGGGCGCTACATCAATCCATTTACGCCGCATTGAACCATTGCATATTGAGGGACTGCTACCCTCTTCCAGTTCTCGGCTGACGGTTATCAGTCGTGATGTTTCAGGACAACTGAAGATTTCCACGTTCAGACTTGTACCTGCTGAAACGGATCAATACTCCATTGTTGAAGTTGTACCACCAGAAAGTGGCTTTGTCGATATTGTAAACGCAGATTTCGTTGAACGGGGGAGAGCGATCGCTATTTCACAAGGTTGGATGAGAGAAAGCGATCATCTTTATCAAAAAATCGACCAGTTTCTTACCCTAATTAAAACCGAATCTGTGTCCGTCGCGGCGGAACAGTCGGGTGTCTCGATAGCACTGGTTCAACGGCTTCATTCTTTGGGGGAGGAAAGTTTTGAGTTTTGAGTTTTGGAGTGCGTAGCGGGGCGTTAGCCCAGCCCGTTTTGAAGGCAATAATGTTGAATTTTGAGAGAGGTTAATTATGAATAGTAAATTACGGCGATTACTAGTTCGGTTGTACTTCTTGACTACAGGTTTGGGATTATCCCTATTACTATCTGGAACACTGTTAGTTATGCGGTCATCAGCAGAAGTGACAAGTTCAATTCCCACTACAAATTTGAACGGCGCACCTGTTCCGGATTGGGGGAAAATCACGTTTGATTCGCTACCAGGCATCGGTTCTAGTGGTAGTTTTCAGGCTAACTCCCAGATAAGAGAGCAACTCGGTTATGACCCATCTCGCCAGTGGACTCAGGGGTAAAAACCTTCTAGCTTTTTAGCTTTGGGAGACTTCCAGGACACCTTTAAACTGCAAAAGTTTGACCTTGACCAAATTGCTAAAGTGTCTGGAATTGATACCTTATCAGCCAGTTTGGATCAGTTTGGGGTGATGTCCAGGCAAACTCTAGACAGCTTGACAAAAGCCGTTCCTAACTTGGGGGACTTTCCAATTGAGCAAGTTTTACCCGTTAAGGATCTAATTACTCAGTCTGTTGGTTCATTTGATGCGACAAAAACTCTCAATCAGTTATTAGCACAGTCTCCTCAGTTGGGTGATATTTCTTTGGCTAATCTGGATTTGAGTCAGTATAACGTTGCGGATATTCCTAACTTAGAAATTACCCAATTAGGTGCATTTAAAGATTGGCAAGCGGTCAAAATTCAAGATATTCCTGGTTTGGCTAAAGTGCCGTTTAATAATTTCCCCGATTCTCCTCAAACTATTGGGCAAACTGTTGGTACTGTTGATGTCGTTTTTGGGGCGGCGGAACAAAAGCGAGATCGTTCTATTTCAGGTAGCACAAAAGTGGGATTTGGTGTTCCCTGTGATAAAGGATGTGGTCATATTGAACTTTCCGGGGGGACTGTTTTAGGTCGTCAGTGGGATTCAGGAAAGTATCAGGAAGTAAAAGGGGGTCAAGGTGTTTTGGGGGCGGTAAATGGGGGAAAAGAACCAACTGGAAGACACCCGTTTGGTGAAGCGTTTAAGGTGGTGATTTGGGATGTTTCTGAAACTCAGGGGACAGCATCAATGGCAATGTTTTTCAGGATCTGTTCCCGTGGG
>DNGI01000272.1:5500-5631 GCA_003486645.1 Cyanobacteria bacterium UBA11370
CATGAAGGCGATCCGATTTTCCTAGGGAAGGTAACGAATGAGAAAAGTTCAAATCCATCTACTCCCACATCAATAGCACTTCAGGAAATGCAGCAGGCTCAAAATGAGTTAAATACTGGTTCTCAATCAGG
>DNGI01000272.1:6057-6440 GCA_003486645.1 Cyanobacteria bacterium UBA11370
GCGGTTGGTGTTTTTACGTGTGATAAAGAGGGGAATTGTGGACGGGCATTAGGTGATAAACAGTTTATGTCTTACCGTCCTGATGTTCGTGCAATTATTAGTTCTAAGCCGGGTGGTGTTGATTTTCTGAAGGATTTAGATAGCGGTAAAGCTATTTCTAAAGAACAGGTGCTTCAGTACTTTAATCCTGATGAACAACGGCAGTTATTTAATGATGATTCCCAGCGCCTGATTGATATTGCTTCAGCGCAACTAGATCCCATGACTGGACAACCTTTTAGTGGCGATCGCTTAATTGAACGAATTGCCCAAATGCACTTCGGTGGTGTAGCTGTGCCGATTGATTCTAACGCTACTGATGCGTCGGGACAAACCGTTCAAAC
>DNGI01000272.1:6724-6955 GCA_003486645.1 Cyanobacteria bacterium UBA11370
GCTTCTAGCTTCTAGCAGAGGGCAGAAGGAGGAATAAAGAAAGAAGGTATTGTGGGATAAATTCGGTAATTCAGAAGCCAGAATCCCAAATCCAGAATCCAGAAAAATAAAGAATTTTGGCTATCAAGTACACTTTACTATCTCTAACCCAGTTACTTCAAGCCAAAGCTATTCTGACGGCACTCATTCTGAATCCTGAAGGCTTACAACATTAAGAATACATTCTGCCCT
>DNGI01000272.1:7206-7360 GCA_003486645.1 Cyanobacteria bacterium UBA11370
TCGGTAATTTTGAACAAATTTCAGGTGTAATTGTGAAAATAATTACTTTATCCCGCCAAGGGAAAATAGGTGTTGTTTTTGTTCTAGGTGCTGCCTTATTTTTCACTTTAGGTCTTTTGGCTAAACCGAATCCTCAAGATTTTGTAGATGCCCG
>DNGI01000445.1 GCA_003486645.1 Cyanobacteria bacterium UBA11370
TAAAATTTGTATAACAACCAACAACCAACAACCAACAACCAACAACCAACAACCAACAACCAACAACCAACAACCAACAACTAACAACCAACAACCAACAACCAACAACCAACAACCAACAACCAACAACCAACAACCAACAACAAAGGACTTTAAGAATGAGTGCAGAAACTGACCCCGTAAAGGTCATGAAACAGGAAGTAGGAAAAGCAGCGGCTGAACGGGTGAAATCCGGTACAATTGTAGGATTAGGGACAGGTTCAACCACAGCTTACGCGATTCAATATCTAGGAGAGCGTCTCAAGTCGGGTGAACTTAAAGATATTGTCGGGATTCCGACTTCGTTTCAGGCAGAAGTTTTAGCAAAAGAGTACGGCATTCCGTTAACAACATTAGATGCGGTTGACCATATTGATATTGCGATTGATGGCGCTGATGAAGTCGATCCGCAAAAGAATATGATTAAAGGTGGCGGTGCCGCTCATACTCGTGAGAAAGTAGTTGATGCTCTAGCCGATCGCTTTATTGTTGTGGTAGATAGTGGAAAATTAGTTGACCGTTTAGGCTCAACCTTTAAGTTACCTGTAGAAGTGATACCGATGGCGATCGCTCCTGTAATGCGGGCGATTGAAAAGCTAGGCGGTAAACCAGAATTACGCATGGGTGTTAAGAAAGCGGGACCTGTTATTACTGACCAAGGAAATATGGTCGTTGATGTTAAATTTGATTCGATAGATAATCCTGCTGATTTAGAAAAGACTATTAATAATATTCCTGGGGTTTTGGAAAATGGATTATTTGTTGGTGTGGCAGATGTCGTATTGGTTGGTGAAGTGAAAGACGGTCAGCCTAGAGTTTATGAAATCTAAAAATAGAGATTCCTGGTTGGGGTAACGAATGATACCAAATCCGGGTTAACTACCCCCTTTATCAAGAAGGATAATCCCCTGATATGTGAGCGGCAAAATGTGACGGGCTTAAACCGGGCTGACAAACAAGGGTAAAAGTTATCAATTATCAATAAATTAAGCTAAATGAGAAGCATAAGATAGGCAAAAAAACCTCTTTTCAGAGGCATCTTAATAAGAGTGAAACAATCAAGTTAAGAAGTTAGAATTAGGTGGATTGTCAATTAACCGCGTTCAAGTTATCCAGTTAAGAATGCCTCTGAATCAGGCCACCAATGATAGTTGGTAAGTGCCTGTACCTGAGATTGCATTTGTGACACAATACAACAGCGCTGAGCTAGAACTTCTTCCAATTGATCAAGTGTGTCAAAGCTCTTATTGACTAAAGGTTCATCACTAAGCTGCCAGAGTCGCTCAGCCGGTTGTAACTCAGGAGAATAAGGCGGAAGTGGTTCTAAATATATCCCTTCTGGTACAACCACTTTCTCACTCATGTGCCACCCGGCTTGGTCAATAACTAATAAGATAATTTTGTTATTTCCTGCCCCTACAGCTAAAGCAAAAGACTCCAGAGCTAAGTTGAACCACTCCACATTAACTCTGGGGATAATGTACCACTCAGTTTGTCCAGTTTTTGGATGTACAAAACCGTAGAGATACAACCATTCATAGCGGTGATAAACGTTAGCTATTGGTCTTTCCCCTATCGGTGCCCACACTCGACGTAGAATCGGTTTGAGTCCCACTCGATGCTCGTCAAATGACCAGACTTCTATGACCGCATCAGGGAATTTTTGTTGCAGTTCTCTAACCCTTTCTCGCAGTTTTTTTTAAACTCTTGCTGCGCTACTGGATCGCCTTTAACGTGCCGAGGTCGAGGCTTTTGAGGAGAATAACGGCATTTCCTCAAGTAGTCCCATCCTCTTTGGGGCCAGACTTTTTCTCGTCCTGTCTTTTTAGCAATCCAATCCGCTACTTTCGGTCCAGTCCAAATGCCTTGATCTTCTGGTGACTCTTTTAAGCTTGACCGTAATTCTTCTAGTTGCTCTCGATTGAGCAGAGCATGAGATGGGGGGTCTGTGCGCTGGCGACGACGGTTAACGATCGCTTTTTCCCCAAGTTGATTGTAAGCCTTGATTATGTCCTTGGCGTAATCATAGTTCAAGCCCACTGCTTGAGAAGCTTGCTGAATTGTCCAGTTTTTTGACACTAACCACAACAGATGCCAACGACGCGATTCTACTCGGTCACAGGAACATAGGTAATGGCTCTTGAGTTGTGAGCTTGTCATGTACGGTTGGAGATGCACTTTTTTGACCATGCTTCCAGTCTTGCTAGGGATCGCCTCAAACCAGATTATCCTTCTTGATAAAGGGGGTAGTCAACCCGGATTTGGTATGATATCGTGTCCGGTTAAATAACCCTAAAAAAATGAGAGGGAGAGAGGGAGAGAGGGAGAGGGGGAGAGGGGGAGAAATTTTATTAGGGGTGGTTAGCTGGACACCATATCACAACCAACAACCAACAACCAACAACCAATAACTAAACTCAAAACTTCCCATCCTTACCAACGTTCAGCATAACGCTTCAATTCCCGTGCCATCCGTTGCATTCCCCTCTGTTCATCGTCTCGAATAAAGGGCACAAATACACGAGTTAATAGGCCTGAAAAATGGCTTTTGTGTAAGTATTTTGTCCGACCAATCCCAATCTCTTGTAACTCAAAAACATATTCATTCCGAAAACCGGGAATAGAAGAAACCCACTTGAGATACATTTCTGGCTGAATTCTAGTTACTAACGGTTCAAATTCTGTCTCCTCATCATTGGGCAACCTGCGGAGTGAGAGGGAAACCTCTTGTCCCTGCTCAAAGCGTAACCTAGAGTCACAGTCAAAGAGAAACGTATTCCAGTACTTCCACTGATCTTTCTGGAACAAAACTTGCCAAACTCTCTGTTTAGGAGCGTTGATATCAATTTCAGTATAAAGACTTGTCATAAAAGCGGTATATAATGCAAATTGCTAGTTATAAACTTGGGCGGCGTGAAAATTGCTAATTGCTAATCGCTAATTGCTAATTGCTATAGTGGGAAGTTTCCGTCAGCCGTTAGCCATTAGCTGTCCATTGGGAATAACTAGCCACTGATATGATGTTCAGATCATCATCCCTAATAAAATGTCTCCCCTTCTCCCTTTCTCCCCCTCACCCCCTCGCCCCCTCAATCTTTTTATAGTTATTCAACCGGACAAAATATGATCTGAAATCACTCTCGTGGTGTAACTGAGTACAATTGCGAGTTGGTCAGCTCCTGTAGGCTATGGGTTATTTTAGATTGGGTTTTGGATTTAATCTAAAATCTAACGCTTAAGATCCGCAATCAATACAGCATGGTAGACCTGACACCCAACTCTAGCTTTAGTTTAACGATTCGCTTGACTCTTCCCAATCGCGCCGGGATGTTAGCCAGCGTGACTCACGCGATCGCCGAAGTAGGCGGTAATCTTGGACAAATTAGCCTCATTGAGCAAACGCGCTACATCTCCACTCGTGATCTTAGCGTTGATGCGGCTAGCACGGAACACGCCGAACGGATTGTGCAAGCGGTTAAAGCTGTCGATGATATCAAAGTTCTAGATGTCTATGACTGCACCTTTAACCTGCATCGCGGTGGCAAAATTTGTATGCACAGCAAACTACCGTTGAAGACACAAGCTGATTTAGCGATGGCTTACACTCCTGGTGTGGGGCGCATTTGCACCGCGATCGCTAATGAACCCGAACAAGTGTATTCTCTCACTATAAAAAGCAATACGGTTGCTATTGTTACTGACGGTAGCGCGGTATTGGGGTTAGGAAATTTAGGGGCAGAGGCAGCGCTTCCGGTAATGGAAGGCAAAGCAATGTTATTTAAGGAATTTGCCGGAATTGATGCGTTTCCTATCTGTTTAGCGAATCAAGATACGGACAGTATTATCGCAACTGTGAAGAATATTGCTCCCGTTTTTGGTGGGATTAATTTGGAAGATATTAGCGCCCCCCGTTGCTTTGAAATTGAAGCCCGACTCCGGCAAGAGTTAGATATTCCTGTCTTCCACGATGATCAACATGGTACGGCAATTGTGAGTCTCGCGGCTTTAATTAATGCCCTGAAATTAGTGAATAAATCCTTACCAAAGGTACGAATTGTGATTAATGGGGCGGGGGCTGCGGGAGTGGCGATCGCACGACTTTTACGTAAGGCGGGTGCGGATAGTATTTGGATGTGTGATTCTAAAGGAATTCTCTCTAAAAAACGCACGGATTTAACACCGCAAAAACAAGAATTTGCGGTTGAAACGATGGGTTCTCTTGCTGATGCTTTAGTAGGGGCTGATATCTTTTTAGGGGTTAGTGTGCCTGGTGTGCTAACTCCGGAAATGGTACGTTCAATGGGGAAAGATCCGATTGTGATGGCAATGGCAAATCCGATTCCAGAAATTCAGCCGGAAGCCATTGTTGATGATGTCGCAGTTATGGCAACAGGACGGAGTGATTACCCGAATCAAATTAATAATGTGCTGGCGTTTCCGGGTGTTTTTCGGGGGGCATTAGATTGTCGGGCAGCCACAATTACAACTAATATGTATTTGGGAGCAGCCTATGCGATCGCGTCCTTAATGAATGCCACAGATTTAGACCGAGAACATATTATTCCTTCGGTATTTGATCCGCGAGTAGTGACAGCCGTTGCGGCGGCGGTGCAACAAGCAGCACGTCAAGATGGAGTAGCGCGGCGCTAGGAATAGATGTTAGGTGTTAGGTGAACAAGTTGTCTAAAACCTAACACTTAGGCTCTCCCGTACTTAGGGTGATAAATTTGGCTAATCAATTTGTAGGTTGGGTTGAGTGGAGGGAAACCCAAGCCCATTTGACTAATAAGTTGGGTTTCGTACCAAGAGCCCAACCTACAAGCCTGACCAGAGTACGTCTTCCCCAATCTAAAATCCAAAATGGTATAAACTAGAGACATACTAAAATAATCAGGTCAATCCGTGCTTCTATACTCCCTTAAAATTCCAACAGTTTTACCTCGAATTCAATGTTTGAAAAACGTCTAATTCTTGTTACTAAAACTAACTTAAAATCTGTAAAATCAGACGTGGCTTATTGGCGGAGTCAGCCCTATGTGGCACGACTGGCTGCTTTAGAAACCATTCGTCGTGAATTTCATCAATGGAAGTACCATGCTGAACCAGGATTTCAAAGAGTTTATAGAATTTCTAAACAAGTATAAGGTTCGCTACCTCGTTATTGGGGGGTATGCAGTTGCCTTGCATGGACACCCACGCTACACCAAAGATTTAGATATCTGGATCGAAATGGAACCCAAGAATGCACAAAGGCTGATAGATGCCCTCACAGAATTTGGTTTTGGTTCTATTGGGCTAGCACCAGAAGATTTTCTTACCCCCGATCAAGTCATTCAGCTTGGCTATCCACCCAACCGCATTGATTTGGTGACTACCCCCGATGGTGTGGACTTTGAAACCTGCTATAGCTCCAAGGTTGTGATAGAAATTGACAATATTCAAGTCAATTTTATTGATTTAGAAAATCTCAAAATTAATAAAAAAGCATCAGGCAGACTACAAGATTTAGCAGATTTAGAGAACTTAAATGAGTAAAATAATTCAGATCGTAAAAATGGAGAGTGTGAACCTAAACGTTTAAACCATTATTTGTCACACCATCTTACTAAACCTCATCCGGATTCACCCCCAATTCTCTGAGTTTTTGAGCAAGATTTTCTGCTCTCAAAATAGCTTGTTCAGCTCGCTCAGTTGGTGTTAGGATAAGGTTGCCAGAGCGATCGCACCACCGCAACCAGCAGCGAGTACAACTCTCATAGTCTCCCTCCCACAAACCTAACCCTAATTCCAATTCCGGAATCCAAATTTGTGGTGCTGATACCGCTAACTCTTGCTCTTGATACCTAGCCCCAGTGAGTTGAAAAAATTGAAGTTGGTTAGTGTAACGACTAAAGATAATATAATAAGGAACTCTCAATATTTCCTCGTAAACCTGCCATTTAGTCGGAGGTTGTCCAGCAGCGCTAGTGGTTCGACCTAAATCTTCAGCTTCAGTACTTGGTGATAGCAACTCTACCACAACTAAGGGATTAATTCGTTCCTGCCAAGTCACATAACTCAAACGCAGTTCCCCACCCTCATAAAGCTTGGATACACCACTAACACCAAACCAATCCGGGCGTTTATACCACTGGGGGTGAGTAACGTCGTAGTATAGATTCAGGTCAGTCGCACAAAACACCTGGTCAGGGTCTTGATTGGTAGGTTGAAAGGTTTTAGACAAAAGATTTGACTGCTTGAGATGGAATTCATCCAAACCAGGTTCCTCCGGATTTTCACTAGGCAAATCATACATCGTGGGGAGGGTTTCTCTAGGCGATCGCGGTGGATCACTTTGAGGAATACTGGTTTTTACAGGTATTTTCACCATAACTTTGTACTCCTAGTTAACATAGTATTATCTAAAACCTTTACCTCTATAATTCTTGGTCTCTTGATACTGAGGCATATAGGCATAATTATCCTTTATTTTTAACCCTAGGAATTTAGAAAAACGTTCAGCATCATTACCTATTAATTCTCCTTTTCTCGCTTTCCCTTGATAATCTGCTAACGCCTGTTTAGCTTGACGTAGCGATTTAACAGGCACAGAAATATCAGTCTTATTGAAAGACCAAATGCCATTAGAATTCTTCGCTGCAAATAGTAATTCACCTAAATCCTTATTTTTTACATCTTGATTGTAGGTTAGAGCGATATAATCATCTATATAAATTATTCTACCAAAATTAATATTCTCCGTAATATCTAAAGAATCAGTTAATTCTGGAAATATTAATCTGCCTTGTGGATAGATAGAGGCTAAAATATGGAAAGCCCCAACAACACAAGCTCTAGCACCAGTTTCTTTTCGATGTTTATAGCTTTGGTAAGCAACTAAAAATTCTTGTAAATGGAAATCAAATGGAATTTTAGATTGAAATAATTGCGAAATATAAACCCCTAATATAAATTTATTAAATGATTTGGATTCGCTTAACATTCTTCTAAAGGTAGAATCAAAAAATACTACAGGCTGGCTTTGATATTTTTCCCAGAGTACAGGGAATAAATCCCTAAAGTCTCTGCTAATGTTCTCTATAAAATTCTTAACTAGGTTATAGCCATTTTTAGTAAGAATCGTACTGTGGCTTTTGGTCACAGAATTATTAGAACTAATAATTACGTTACCAATACGAACCTTCACCATAGCTGCTTTCAGTATTTCAACGCTGAGTCAATGCTAGCACACCAAGAATAGAGGTGTAATAGCGATATCTGCTGCGAACTCTGCCCACTGCGATCACACTAATAGACTTCTCCAAAAATCAGGATGAAACCCTTGTGACATATGGGTTGAAGTTTAATTTCTGGAGAGGTATAATAGTTTATGATAGAGTTTGGTCTACCTAAAGTCAGTGCAATCTAAAACTGGTTTTTAATTTGATATCAACCTTATTAATATTATAAAACACCTTTAGAACTAGGAATCATTTCAGCGCGACGCGGATCAATTTCTACTGCCATCCGAACAGCCCTTGCAAATGCCTTAAAGGTTGCTTCAATAATATGATGAGAATTAATGCCATCCAGTTGACGGATATGTAAGGTCATCTGACTATGATTCACTATTGCTACAAAGAATTCCCGTACTAATTGAGTATCATAAGTCCCAACTCGTTGCGTCGGAATTTCCAATCCGTAACTTAAATGAGGACGACCCGAAAAATCGAGAACAACCTGAACTAAGGCTTCATCTAAAGGAGCAATAAAATGACCAAAACGCACAATTCCTTTGCGATCGCCAAGTGCTTTCCCTAACGCCTGTCCTAACGTAATTCCTACATCTTCATTCGTATGATGGTCATCAATTTCTAAATCTCCACTCGCCCGTACATCTAAATCAATCAATCCATGAGATGATAGTTGATGTAACATATGATCGAGAAAGGGAATACCCGTAGCTGCCGTACAATTGCCTGTACCCTCTAAAGTTAGGCTGACTTGTACATCCGTTTCCCCCGTAGTGCGTTTGACAGAGGCTGTCCGTACCGGAAACATTTGATTGGAGTTTTGGAGGTTGAGAACTTGGCGATCGCTGGTTTGCATAGTCGGTGCTGAATAGTAGGTGCTAACTGGAATAACAGAATTTATTATTTTCTCACAGCCTAGTATCAAGGATCAGTGACAAATGGGGAGTGGGGAGTGGGG
>DNGI01000444.1:0-4403 GCA_003486645.1 Cyanobacteria bacterium UBA11370
TAAGCTGTTCGTCATTTAAACCTGATTGTCAATAATTACAGAATCCTTGTAGTGCGACCATCTTGGTCGCTACTGATACCCAATTTAAATGCGTGACAGCTTATTGTCTTTCAAGAGAGAGCTGAGTCAATAAACAAACAACCAATAACAAACAACTAACAACCAACAACCAATAATAAAATAATGGAAATTATACGAGTTGAAGATACCGATTTACAAGACATTGAAGGAAACCGCTGTCGGACATTTCAAGCTATATCTGAACCTCTAACGGCTGAACTTATCCTCAATGATATCAAACACTATCAACGCCAGCGAGTTATTGTTATCTGCAATACTGTTTCTCAATCTCAGGGATTATTTAGAGATTTAGACGAACTGAATCAGGATGGCGAGTTAACCATTACCCTGCTTCACTCCAGATTCTTACCCAAAGATAGAGCGAAAAAAGAAGTATATCTGAAAGAAACCTTTGCTCAAAACTGGCAACTACAGGAGGATAATACGTGTCACGTTCTGATTTCTACTCAGGTGATTGAGGCGGGACTGAATATTACCTGTGAAATAATGCACACGCATTTATGTCCCATGAATTCCCTATTGCAACGGGCAGGACGTTGTGCTAGATTTCCTGGTGAACGAGGAGACGTTTATGTTTATCGATCTTTTCAAGTTAATCCAATTAATGCGGAATTAGCTGAGGCTGATTTGGCAGAAGAACCGGAAACTTCAACTGATACCGAGTTGTGTTCAAATGTAGTAGATAAGAGAGACAAGGGAGACAGGGAGGACAAGGGAGAAAAAATACAATCTATGAATGCAACTGCGTATGAAAAGAAGCAAAATTTCTTGCCTTATACGAATGAAATTTGCGAACTAACTTGGGTAGTTTTACAAGAGCATACGGCATCAGAACAGGTTAGTAAAAATGTTAGTTTTCGGCTAGAAGAAGAATGGATTAATAGGATTCATACGCCAGAAACCCTGCTGCAACATGAGCGTAGAGCCAATAATCAGATGAATTTTGAGCAGCAATTTAATGCCGCTTTTTTCCGAGGAGATGAGTCAGTTGCTCATGAATTAATTCGGTTTGTTGATGCGCGGAGTGTATTTGTCTGGGAAGAACCTATATTCTTTGATGATGAGCCAATTGACCCCAAGCAACTGTTAGCATTTTCTGTGCCGATTTCTACGCTATGTAAGGTTTGGCAAGAGGTGAAAAATTTAGGATATGAAATTGACTGGATGTTTAAACGCATTGAAAATCCTAAAAATAAATATATAGAAACCTACAGCCAGCCTAGCTGTATGACTATTACTTCTCGTGAATCGTTAATTAACAGTGTCAGAATTTTAGTTAATCCGCGCTATGTCTATTACGATGACCAAATTGGTTTATTGATTAGTCCGGATGTTGTAGGTAATCAGTTTATTTCACCTAATAAAGTCAAGCAAACAACAAGCAGCGAGTATCGTTATGGTATGGATACTTATGTTGGTCATTTGGTTTTGATGTGGAAGTGTTGGCGGGAAACGTTTCCCACAATTCTAAAGAGAAATGGTGAATTATTTGAGGTTCAATTGGGTAGTGTGCGGGATGAACTTTTGCCCGCAGGTGGGCGGTTTATTCGAGAGAAAATTTTTCCTGATGCCACGGAATCTGAAGCAGAAACCTTATTTGAATATCTAGTATTTTTGGCTATTTTAACTCATGATTTGGGTAAACTTCAGGTGAAATGGCAAGAGGTGATGCGGGGATGGCAAGCGATCGCACACTCTTCCTTTCACGGCACAAATCCTCGTTCTCATCTGCTGGCACATACTGATTATGACCCAGGAGATCAGGCACAACGCACTCAACTCAAGGCTTATGAAAAGAAAAACAAACGTCCCAACCATGCGGTAGAAAGTGCCTTCCTAGCGCGGGAGATTTTGAAGATTTCTCTGTCACCTCTGCTGCGAGATTACTTTAATGCTGACTTAGAAAAGATTCGGTATATTCTGCATACTATTATTATGGCAGCGGGTCGTCATCATTCGGCTTGGGCGGCAGGATGGAAAATGGGAGATGTGGCGAAGATAGGGAAGATTCAATTACATCCAGAAGCCAAGAATGCGATCGCCTTAAGTTGGCGCTATATCGCGCGGTTTTTGCCTAATACTTTACCGCTACAACCTGCTAATTTGAGTCGGGAAGTTTACGCTGTTACTCAAGAATTTGATTTGAATCGATTTGAGACAGCTCAACTTGAATATCTACAATTGTACTTGCTAATAGTTAGGGCTTTGCGTCTGTGTGACCAGCGATCCGTTCAATTACATTGAGTAAAAATAATTAGAATTTGATAAGTTGAAGAGTTTTATTCGGGAGTTGTTGGGTAATGACTGATAGTGAGGTGATTTATATGGAAGATACTCCTGATCAAGAGGATTGGCGGGTTGCCCATGCCAGGATAGAGGAAAAGCTTCGTCGTAACGCGAAAATTCAACAGCAGTGGAACTCAAGTCGTCCGACTACTCTGGTTGATGCTGCAAAATCTTTATGCGATCGCAATGCCCCACCTCCTACTCCTGAAGAGTTAGTTTGGCTTCGAGATAATTTGATTGAGCATCAACAAACTGTGGGAAAGTTGATAGAGTTAATTGAGTTTCTCTTACAATCTGCGATTAGTACTTCAGAATCAAAATCGTCTCAATCATCGGATTGATAACTCAAGTTTCCTTTAGGTATCCTCTCTTGCTGCTATTTAAAAAGAACCGCACAATCGCTCAATTGTTCTATTGTTAATGCCTGCTCATCTGACTGAATTTCGATTTCATTAGGTCGAACAATAATTTTTAAGGTTCCCTTGTCTGTGCCAATTAAGTATTCGCCTGGTAAAAGAGTTTGAGGATTTTGAGAACGACTATTTTTCCACTTCTGATTTGCTACTTTTATACGCTCTTTGTAAGGATGAAGTCGTTGGTTTAATTTACTTTTGGTCATGGGTGAGTTTCTCCAGTCGCCGCTCTAGTTGATTAAGCCGTATTTCCAATTCAGTAATATGTTCTGTATTAGTGGCTATCTGTTCGTAGGCTGCTTCGAGTTCGTCAGCAAGCTGTTCTATCTTCTGTTGTAATTCTTCTGTATTTTCATTAGTCATTCGTTATTAGACTTAACTTGATACTAACTTGCGTTCATGCCTCGTATATACGTCGTACTTTCCCTCTGATCTGCCTTGTCCAATGAGCAATGAACTATCAAAAATCAACAACCAACAAAGCCCCCTATCTATAACTCTGGTAACTCCCCAAAACGTTCTCGATAACGTTCCAGTTGTGCTGCCATCTCTGCTGCCTGCTGTTCTAACTCCAAGGAAGAAAGCAAACGTTCCCCTGTGTTGGCATCCTCAATAATTAGGCGACTTTCCTGTAAGCTAATTAGTAGTCCTACGGTGTCGCAGCGGATGCGTCCTGCGGAGTCGGGAGTGATGGGCTGGTAAAGACTTTCGACTAAGCGATAGCCTAAGACTTCCTCTATTACCTGCCCCCGTTGGCTGCGGCGATCTATAATGACGTATTCTTGTACACGGGTGCGAGCGTATTCAAGCACTTTCGTCTCCCGATCCTCTTTACGGTAGCGCGGGGAGACGACTTCCAGAACAAAAGTGGGGCGCACTCCTTCATTAGCAACGATGAACTTGGAACGATTTTGCTCCTTGTTGCTAATGCCAAAAGCTACAAAAGTATCTGGACAGAGATCCCCTTGTCCTTCAATATCCCATTCGATTAAGAGGTCGCGGAAAACTCCCGTAGTTGGGTCGTTGGCATAGCGGCGCGTCAATATATCTTTAGCATGACCTGCTACGTTGTCGTGAAAGGTGCTGTTGGGCAAATAAAAATCGTCCTGGGGATGTAGAAATTCTTCAGAGGTTAGGGGTACTTGTTGTCGTGTAAGGGTGCCATCAGGTTGGGTGATATCAGCGAACCGCCAGCCGCATTCGGCTAGGTCAGGTGTGCGATCGCTCTGTATGCTAGGGGGTGAATGAGACTGAACCATCGTCAAATGTTCTTCCTTGACAAGGAAATTAGCGGTCAATGCCTATCAGTATAGTTGTTTCAGTCCCCTTGCGGGGATTAAGTAAGCGGAAAGAATAACAAAGGCACCGTTAGAACCGCCACAACCGCAGGTTTCAGTCCCCTTACGGGGATTAAGTAAGCGGAAAGCTTTAACCGAAGATTCCCAAGATGAAGAAGGAGTTTCAGTCCCCTTACGGGGATTAAGTAAGCGGAAAGATTTCATAGTTATTTTGAACCGCAATTGATTTAGCGTTTCAGTCCCCTTACGGGGATTAAGTAAGCGGAAAGTGCAGGGGCGGGCGTTATTCAGATGGGAGTTAGTGTTGTTTCAGTCCCCTTACGGG
>DNGI01000444.1:4661-4810 GCA_003486645.1 Cyanobacteria bacterium UBA11370
GGGGATTAAGTAAGCGGAAAGTGGATGTAACACAAAACCTCGGATTAGGACAGCAGGTTTCAGTCCCCTTACGGGGATTAAGTAAGCGGAAAGATTGGGTATTCTGCTCCTAAAATTCCTCCTGGAATAGTTTCAGTCCCCTTACGGGG
>DNGI01000321.1:0-627 GCA_003486645.1 Cyanobacteria bacterium UBA11370
ATCCCCAAAAACCCCAACAGTACCCCCCGTCTCCCCCGACACATCCACCTTCCCCGACACTATCGCCGTGCCTGCATCCCCCGGCACCTGCACCCCAGCCACCTGCACCGTCCCATCCGGATTCCCCTGTACCCCAGAAGTCCCCACTGTCAGCAAATCCGGTAACGCCGTAATCGGTAAATTCCACCCATTGGGCTGATTCCCCCCCAACGGTTGCACTTCCAAACTCAACACATTCCCCGGTACACTCAACCGCACCCAATTCTCACCCGGCACCGCCGAAACCACCACCCCTCCCCCTGGCGCTTTCAACTCCCCGGTATTCACCACCGCACCCCCAACCAGACTCAAATTCTGCCCCACACCCACCGCCAAATTCCCCTCATTCACAATCCCCCCAGGTTGCGCCACAGTAAACCCAAACCCTATCGGATTCCCCACCAACACCTGATAATCATTACCACCCATCGCACTAAACCAACCCCCACCAAACCCAATCCCATTCGCCGTCGTCGCCGTAAAACTTCCCGGCACATTCAACGCCACCGAATTCCCAAACACAAACCCCGCTGGATTCATCAAAAATAGATTAGAATTCCCCCCCGTCACCTGAATCAACCCATTAAT
>DNGI01000321.1:833-106734 GCA_003486645.1 Cyanobacteria bacterium UBA11370
GTCACCTGAATCAACCCATTAATAACAGAAGGATTCCCCCCACCAATCCGCCCTAAAATATTCACTAAATTCGGATTCGATAAAAAATTGGCAATTTCCCCCTGACTCAATCCAAACTGCTCAAAACTATGGAATAAATTCGCCCCATCTCCCGACAAACTCCCCCCATCAATGTCATACTGATTCCCCTTCGTCGTCACATTGGTTCCCGTCCCATCCGCTGCCGGAGTTATCGACTGCGCCCTCACCTTTCCTACTCCGAACACACTCATCACCACCAACAACATCAACAGCCGAGTCACTCGTTTGAGAATTGACCACATAACGTCCTCCAGGTAAATGCAAAAATAGGGAAGAAAAAATTATTCCGTGTGCCCATCAATTAAGCCAGCACAACACCCCAGCAATCACTATGCTGTTAAAAAAAGCCAAAATAAAGCTGACTTGACACCCGTTCCTGCCGTCCGCCGTCTTGTCGGCCATCAGCACCAATTCAGCGTTTGAGCCAGATTATACCCCAGATTTAACCCTTGTCAATGATAATTAACATTGAAATAAAAGCCCTCATCTTGAGCATTATGACCTCGGTCATCTAGCTCAATAAACGGCAGTGCATAATCCAGGCGCAAATTCAACCCCTTAATATCAGCAAAATCACTCCACAATAACCCCAAACCCGCCCCAATCAAAAACCCCTGATCCGGAGAATTCTGGGGATTAGCCCCCACATTCCAAACCATTCCCAAATCAACAAACGGCGCAATCTGAATTTGAGGTTCTCCCGCCGCATCTCGCGTCAGCGTAATCCGGTCTTCAATGGAAAAGCGAAACCCATTATCCCCCGTCCGAGCATTTTGCCGATAGCCTCGCAGCGACTGACCCCCACCAATAACAAACTGTTGAGAGGCCAACAAACTATCCGGTGTTAACTGTAAATCCCCTTGAATAATCAACACATTGCTCTCACTGAATTGCTGTACCCGCTGTATCTGACCTAACCAACTGAAAAACTGTCCATCAGGGATTGACCCCTCATTCTTCGTTGCCTCAAACAACCCCGTACCCAAACTAAACTGCGATCGCAACGACCAAGCCCCCTGCACATCTCGACGAATATAATCTTGACTAAACGTAAACACGCTGGTACGAGAAACACCATTCTGATCCGGCCCAAGACCAAACGGAGTTGGCAGTTGGTCAAAAAGAAACGTTTGACCCTCCTGAAACGTAAACCCCACCGACAAAGCCAACTCTTCACGCGGAGTCCGCACCAACGGTTGACGAAACGCAATTTGATACAACTCCGTTTCACCTTTAATCCCCAACTCATCAAATGGCGATTGGGTAATTTCATTGCGATTGGGTGCCACTCTCAGTAAAAACGCCCCTTCCATCGGATTGACGGGTATCTGATAGGTGAAATCAAAGATATCCGCCCCCCCTGTGGTTGTAAAACGATAGGAACCCGTCAGGATATCTCCCAGTCCCGTTAAATTAAGATAACGGAAGCCAATACCCAATCGTTCTGAACCAATGCTTGGGGGAGAATAATTATCAATATTCCAGTTAAAGGTAAAAGGATTAGCCTCCTTCACCCGCACAATCAACGTACTCTCGCTGGGATTGCCTGTACCACGCAGACTTGCTTCTACATTTTCAAAGTGAGGACTAACCCGCAATAACCTCAATTGTTCTTCCAGGCGAGTCGTATTCACAGGAGTTCCCGCCGCTAATTTAATGCGATTGCAAATATAACCCAGATTTAACCGCTTTCTGCCTTCAATTTGAATCTGCTGCAAACGCCCTTCCAGAATTTCAATCTCTAACGTGTTCTCCGTCATCTTCGAGAGTATGGCTTTTGAAGTCAGATAATCATTTTCTAAATAAAGTTGAGTAATAGCATCGCTTATTTCTTGATCAAACTGTTCTTGAGTTAAGCTCCCCGCTGCCAGCTTCTCAATCATGGGATTAATTCTTTGAGCAATTGTATCCGCATCAAACACGGTGCTACCTTTAACCTCAACGAACCCCGGCTTCCCTTTAACAGTAATGGGAATACTCACCACTGGTTTGGGTGTCCCACTCCTCGACGGGGAATCAAGACGACATTCTTCCCCTGATTTAGAAGAGTCTTGTGACGTTGATGCCTCTGGTTCTGAAGTATTCGTGCCCAAGGATGCAGAAGCTAAGTTCCTGGAATTGATGTCACCCACACCAGAACCCGATGGTTCTATTTTCAGCGCCACTAAAATCGGTCTTTCCAGTGGCGGCGGAAGATCTGTTACCCCAGTCGTCGTTGAAGTGCTGAAAATTGGCGACCCAATCGCCATTAAACGAGCCATATACAGGATATTCTGACGCTCCAGAGCCGAAAACCGCACCCGATAGATTAAACCATCCTGCTGCCACATAACGGACGAAAATTGACTGGGTGGATTAGAGCGGAATGGCTCTAACCAGTAATATCCTTGAATACCATCAGTCAGAGTAATGGGTGCAGCCTTGGCTTGGTGCTGTGCCAATGCCTGTTGCACTTCCGTATTCGCCTGTGTATCGACGGAAAAACTACCCACTAAACAAGAGAGGGGATCGCGATCGCATGATAGTAAACTTACCGTCAAGCCACTTCCAGATGCAGACCGTGAAACGAGGACTCTGTACTGGCTCTTTTCCACCTTTGAGGTATCGTTGAGTAAAATTTGACTCGGCAAACGCATCTTCCACCCCACAGGTAGACTGTGCTGAATTTGTTCCTGATAGGGTGTGAAAAGATTGTCTGACAGAACCGCCACCTCAGTGCTGGGGAATGAGGGGAGAACCACAGCAACGGACTCATCAACCTTAGCCACCTGTGGAATCGTTGGCGAAGAGGGCAAAAGCCTTGGCAGTGAGTGACTCCTCTCAGCCACCGGCGATGCTAGGGGAGAAGGGGTTGATTGGGGTGGGTCTGACTGATTCACGTCCCTTTCCTCAGTGGCAGGGGACGGCAAAACCCTTGGTAAGATGGGTGGAGTCACAGGTTCTGGTGAATTCTCGCCAACACCCCCAGCGACAGCCGCCACTGTGCCACCAATGGGTTCAGTCTTGGCCATAGAACTTGCCATATATAGCATATTCTGACGTTGCTGAACGCGGAATCGGACGGTGTAAATCTGACCGTCTTGCTCCCACATCACCGAGGAAAACGGACTGGGTGGGTTTTGTTTAGACCCTTCCCATAGATATCCCTGCCGATCTGGTGCTAAGGTAATGGGTGTCGCGGCGGCTTGATGCTGCTGCAAGGCTTCACGAGCGCGGATTGAAGCCAGAGAATCCACCGCAAAGCTACCAACTAAACAGGTTGGCTCATCCTGTTCACAATTGAAAATGCTGACGGTTAGACCCAATGCCGGAGTCGAAGGAATTACCCGTATCCTGTATTGATTTGGTGTCCCTGGTGAAAAAACACTCGATGGCACTTCTGAAGGTAAACGCATTTGCAGTCCTGGGGGCAGGTTATCCTGGATTTGCTGTTGGTAGGGGGCAAAAATATCACCGGAACGAGCGGTTGCACTCAACTCACGCCCCATGACAATCAGAGCCGCTCCTAGAATAAGCCAACAGTACTGCCAGCGATGAGCCATGATTAATTCCTCCAGGTGAATCAATGGGGTATGCTCAAAACCAACAAAAGATCGCCCATTAGCAAGAACGGAAAGGCGATTGGCGCAAGCAACCATCCTTTGGGCAATTGCCCCTTCAGGGCGTGGCTTTCTGTTTACTAAAACCTCGTCAATATGGGTAGTTTACCACTCACTCAAGGAGAGTTGCCAAACTTGAGCAATCGCGATGGCTTTTCTTACAGTGCGCTCCCTGCGATAGCGAAGCCCAGATCGCATGATTTGCAGTCAAGAACAATTAGCGATTATCAATTAGCAATGCCTGCCTTTATAACTAATAACTTAGGTTAGTAAGCTGTCGCGCTGACAAGTTGCATTGCAACAGTTGCCAAAAGACTTGCTCTCAGTGGATTTCCTCCTGAGTGAATTTTGAATTTTGAATTGCTTATTTGTTGACCTTTCCCACATAGCTCTGGTTTCAGACCTTTGGGAGCAACAATCAATAATTAATTGTGCAAAAGGTCTAATCTCATGCTGCTCTTCGCCACTCAAAGACTCGGCGGTTCTTCCCCAATCGCCTCATAAAAAGCCCGCTCCGCTGCTGCCGTCAGAGCACGTTTGGCGTAGCGCTTAAAGTTAGCTTCAGACTTATGACGAGTCAGGGTACGAGCATGAAGGCTATCCATGCCAGAAAGCAGCAGCTTTGTCGCATAGGTGTGCCTCAAACGATGGGGCGTTACGTTCGCAATACCCGCCAATTCCCCCAACTCCTTAATGGTATAATATATCCCCTGGTATCCCAGCCGTTCTCCTTTACCGGGAACTGGACTTTGAGACAAAAACAGCGGACGATGTTTAGCGTAGCGTTCTCCCAAGTGCCGTCGCTCCTTGAGGTAAGCATTGAGACACTCCCGTGCTTGTCGATTAAGAGGAACCGTCCCACCACTGTCATCTTTGCCTTGGCGAATCGTCAAGCGTATCCCATCATAATCTCCCAGAGAAAGCGCCGCCACCTCACCTGCCCGCAATCCATGCAGCAGAACCGCCAACAGCGCCGCCTCTCGGCTTTGACTGTCATTGGGCAGCCGTTTAATCGCCTGCCAAAGTCCATCGACTTCCGTATCACTCAGGTCAAATGCTGGTGGCGAAGACAGTTTAAGCAGTGCAACCGAGGAGGTAGGATTGCTATTCATCGTGTCGGGATACGCCTTAACCAACCAACTAAAAAAACTTTTCAGAGCAGAAAGCGCCCGATTCACCGAACTAGGAGCCAAAGACTTTTCCAGATATTCCTTGTACTGAACAATTTGCCGGGGTGTAATTTGGCTAATCGGGCGCTCCGTCCACGCCAAGAAGCGTCGCAGTTCCCGGCGGTAAGCTTTTTGGCTATTAGCAGTTAGCGATCGCGCTTTCAAAAATTCCTCGACCCGCACTTGCCGCAAGTCAATCAGACCAGCATCAGGAGCTGATGCTGGCCATCGAAGGCTTCTTGAAGAGGAATCGGGTTGAGCTGGCATTTTTTAAGGGAGCGATCGCGTCCATCGCCGTCTCTATTGTCCCCTAGAAGCTACCCCCCACCATGTAAAATAACAGAACATTATCTTACATTAATGGCATCAAACACTGACCCAATTTAAAATTGTTGTCGGTTTGCACATAAGTTGAAAATCGTTACACATAAGGTGAAAATTTGACACATAAGATGAAATTTATTTGCACATAAGCTGAAAAAACTGCCACAACCGCTAATCTGAGGAGATTAACTTCAGATAACGGTAAGGAGTCAAGTGCCATCTGCTACAGTCAAAGCCAGAAAAATCACTAATGCAGGCAATCGCAAAGTTATCGGCAAGTTTCCCAGCCTGAAGATGAACACAGTCATAGGCGTGGGAATCGCAGCTAGAACGCGACTACATCTACCTGAAAAGAAATCGACCCAGAAGTCCTCTCCTATGTAGAAGGAGTCTATTTTATTAGATATTTTCAAAACCTAATGTTTATTTAAATAATGAAAGCCTTTATCAGCCATAGTAGTATAGACAAGCAATTAGTCGAACGTCTGGCAGCAGATTTACGCACCCGTGAAGGGATTGATGCTTGGTTGGATAAATGGGAGATTCTGCCTGGTGACAGGATACCAGAAAGGCTTGAAGAAGGTCTTTCTAATGCAGGAATTTTTATACTCATACTCTCACCGGAGAGTGTTAACTCCCAATGGGTTAGCTACGAGAAGGACGCATGGCTGACTGCACAAGTAAATGAGGAAGTACGTGCAAGACAAGACTCACGTCCGCCTAACCGCCGTTTGATACCTGTTCTGTATAAAAACTGCGAAAAGCCCTTTTTTCTTCAATCCTTTCTGCACGTCAGCATTAATGATGAAAATTATGAGGAGGGATTTCAACAACTGGTTCGAGGGATGCGGGGTGAGTCGGGTAAGCCTCCTCTAAAGGGTGAGATGACTTCTGCGCCTGTTCCTTTGTCAACAACAGAACGAGTTTCATCTGGTGTTGCACCGAGAATATTAGCGTTTAATCTGCTCAAAAGTCTTTTACCCGCTCAGTTTGATGAGGTGATTTTCTACTATGAAGTAGATGAATCTCAACTGCCAACGAATGTGGCACAGGTGCAAAAAGCCAAGGAAATTATTAAATTTGCTAGTCAAAAAGAAGGAAACTCTCTTTCAGGATTGCTAGACTCTATGTATCAAGCTGCTCCAGACTTGAAGAGGTAGGGTGAATGGCTAGCCGAGATGAGCTATTTGACAGGCTTAAGTGTCTTAGTGCTGCTCAATTTGAGGAAGTGCTGTTTCTTTTGGAAATCGAGCCTTGGATTATTCCGGGAGCTTTTGCAGAGCAAAGTGTGAGGGCAAAAGCAGTTATCCAACGGCTGGAGCAAGAGCAGGAGGGACTTGTTCGCCTGGAAAGAACGCTTGCTGAACCCGCTATCTTCATCATTGGTGAGCAATATATTGGATACGAGATTGAAGCTCAAGTTAAGCGAATCATTAGTGAGTACACTCAGCAGCCATTTGAAGGACGGGAGGAAGAGAAGCGCAAGATTACAGATAATGCCCAGAGATTACACCCCACATTCCGCCGATCTGACNNTCGACCCAGAAGTCCTCTCCTATAGCGAGCAACCCTTTACGATTTCCTATACCGACAAAGGGAAGCCAAGAAGATATACACCCGACTTTATAGTAACTAGACCCAAAAAAATACAAGTTGTAGAAGTTAAACCGTCTAACCAGGCTCAGACCGAGAAAAATCTCATTTATCGGTGATGCAATGCCTACTGCACGCTATTCGCCCTAAAAATTATCTTCATTCCCAATTCAAGAGCGTAGAAAATACCTGGGACACCTACGGTCTGCCGGAAGTAATTGTCGTTGACAACGGCAAAGAATTTTACAGTACTCACTTTGAAGATGCCTGTCTTCAGCTGGGAATCGTCATCCAATACTCTCCTCCCAAAATGCCTTGGTACAAGAGTGCTATAGAGCGGTATTTTGGGGCTTTAAATAGTCAGTTGCTTTCCGATGCTCCTGGAAAAACCTTCTCTAACTTCCTGCAACTGTCTGATTACGACCCCAAAAAGAATGCGGTAATTTCGTTTGAAGCCCTGCAAGAAATTCTCCATATTTTTATCGTCGATATTCATAACCAGAGTTCCCATCCCTCACTCAAATCTCCTCGCTCTAAAGTTTGGGAATTAGCGATTAATGAATGGACGCCAGCTTTACCTCCATCTCATCTTGAATTGAAAGTTTTAGTAGGCAGCATCACTACCCGAAAAGTTACCAGAAGAGGGGTAGAGTTTGAAGGTCTACTCTACAACAGCAGCGAACTGGCTCGGCTGCGGTCTTCTGTTCAAAGTACACAGAAAGCAACAGTTAAGTATGACCCCACTGATTTATCTCGCATCTATGTCTTAGACCCCACAACTCATCAATTTTTAGAGGTGCCTGCGCTTTCTGTTGAATACACTAAAGGGTTGACCCTTTGGCAGCACCAAGTCGTTAAACAACTGGCACGCCAAGAAGCCTCCACAGTGGACATTGTGGCTTTGTCCTTAGCCAAAGAAAAGATTCAACTCATTGTCGAGCGGGAATGGAATTCATCAAAGAAAAGTCGAACTCGCACTGCAATGGCGAGGTGGTTGGGGATTGGACGCTCTGGTTCTGGTGAGTGTAGTCAAAGCCAAGAATCGAACGACAACAGCAGTCAACCTCATTCGATATCAGGACTCTCAGACTTGGGCAGTACCCATAATCGGGACTATGCCCAAGAATCTCTCTCATCACCAGAACTGCCACAGACATCTCCACCCAAGTCCCATCGTCGGTCATCCACTAACAGGGGTGATAAGAAAGTGAACTCAGCAGCTCAACCCGAAAACCATAATACTTCAACCGATAATTGGCAGCCAGATTTATCAGGATGGGATGTCACCATCGGGTTACCAACTTACCCTAGTGAGGCCGAACCCGATGCAGATAGATAAAAAGTCGTTACCAGCTATGACCTTTAAAGAGCGGCTCTATATTGTCAATAACATCTACATTGTCTATCCCCGGTTCAAGGAAATTCTAAGTGCCATCGATGATTGTCGTCATTTTTCGGACTTGAAAGATGAACCGGAATGCTTATTTTTAAAGGGTGCGACGGGAGCCGGGAAAACTACGCTCATCAAGAGCTATGAAAAAGATTATCCCAGAAAAGAAACTCCAGAAGGGACTGTAGTTCCAATCCTGTCGGTCACGATTCCTTCCCCGGCTACCGTCAAAAGCGTCGTCAGTAAGCTGCTTTGGGAACTAGGAGACCCAGCCTATGAGCGGGGAACTATCAGCTCTCAGACAATCCGACTGATTGGATTGATGAAAGATTGTGGGGTATCCCTTGTTTTCTTAGATGAATTTCAACATTTTATTGACCGAGATTCAGCCAAAGTCCTCAAAACGGTATCCGACTGGTTGAAGGACTTGATATTAGATACAAAAGTGCCAATGGTCTTAATTGGACTGCCAGAGGCGGAAACTGTTTTTCAGTTCAACCCGCAACTGAGTCGGAGGTTTGCTCGCTCGGCATAATCTTAGTCCTTTTGAGTGGTCGGCGGATGTAGGGAAAGAATTTCGCACCTTTCTCCACGCAGTAGAGTCTCAACTTCCCTTATTGGAGCCGTCGGATTTGGCTAGTGAGGAAATGGCACTCCGTTTTTACTATGCCTCGGATGGAATTGTCGCCTATGTCATGAAGCTGGTTCGGTATGGAGCACATCTAGCGCTGAAACAAGGCCAAGAAAAACTGGACTTAAATGTTTTAGCGATTGCCTTTGATAAGTATGTCAAAATAGAATAAGAATCATGTGAGACAGAAAAAGACACCCTGTTTAGAGGAGAGTATTTTGAATTTTGAATTAAAAATTCAAAGTTCAAAATGAGAAAAATTCCCCAAAGAATAATCCTTCTTACTTTTGAATTGATAATTTTTAATTTTGAATTGCTTAGACTATTTCCTGAACCATCGCCATCAAAGTCCTAATGAACGAGATAAAAGATAAAGTTATCAATATCGAGTGCAGTGGAAACCATTATAGACTTTGCCGAATGAACGACAGTCAATATTATGAACTTTGGAAAAACAGCATTCCCATCGCCGATGATTATGGATTTTATCTAGACTTTTATTTGTATTTAAGCCATGAAGGTAAGAGCTTAAATCTTGCCCAAATCTATGTCACTCTAAAAGAATTATGCGGAGAGAGCGGTCAGTTTTTTGACGATTGGAAAGGGTCATTTTCCTTTCCATTTTTCCTAGAAGTCAGTAAAGCCGGACATAAATTTGATTACTTGCTGGATATTTATGACCACAGAGGTTCTCTGTATTTCGGAATTTGCAAACAATTACAGCCTTACGATAGCTATGACTTCAGGCTAATTCATCAACCGTTTTCCGAAGAATTCTCCCGGCAAGACATCAATAAATTTATCAGCTACTTGTACGGTTATATTCAGGGATATTTTGAAGCGAGACAAGACAATTATAAACAATTTTTTTTCAAGCGAGTGGATTCTAATGGCATCTTATTTGGATATAAAGATGGGAATTTTTTTGAAGAGCATTATGATTCCCCTGAAAACTACGAGCCGGCTGTGAAGTTATTAGAAAATTACAGGTTTGGTTAGTGCCAACTACAGCTTGCTCAATAATGACAAATGGGGAGATTCCATCTCCCCTGATTTGACCGAAAAAATGGGATACAAGCCCCCGGTAGAGAGCTAAATGCGCGAACCCACAAGTATGCTAGTTTGCCCTTTAATCACCTGCCGCAGGGCAGTTACTAAGTCGGTGGATTGGTTATGCAGGTGGTGTTTATCAACCAAAAAGACTGCTGTGCGATCAATACCAAGCGCTTGCCATAGTGGTGCAAGTTGTTGAAGTTTGTCTTGTTTCGATTCAACTGCGTCGGGGTTGGTGGTAATATCCAAGGCAACAATCCAGCCAAAAAGCTGCACACAGGAGTCGATTCCGTAGACATAATCGAGGATAACCTCTGCTGGAACAGATTTCCAGTTAAGATGAAGGCGATAGCGACTTTCCTGACGTACAGGAATTCCGTATTCTGCCAAGAGATATGGCAGTGCCTGTGCCAAACGCTGGCGTCCGAGAGGAGACTGTTTAGCAACTTGAATGAGCTGTTGGGAACTGGATTTCACTCGTTTAAGTTTTTGGCAAGCCGCAACAAGCTGGTTGAATAAATTCTCTCCAGCCCAACCACACAGGGTCGCATTAGTATTCATATTGAATGCCCTAATTGTTCAGTAAGAAAGCGCCTAGCGCTGTTGAATAATTAGGGAGCGGCTTAGTTTATCAATAAGCGTTGGGAAAATGGGAAAAATAACCCCTCTGCAGTCGGCACAGGGGTTGATTTGTTATTTATAAATTCAGTTCCCTTTCTAAGTATGAAAGCCTCTCTTCTACCAGCTTCGAATATCGCTTATTAAGTTCGCGTATGCCGTCCTCAACGTGCGCGTCTATCAAAGACAAGGCTCCATCATCACTTAGATCAAGAAACTCATAATCCTGAGACTGAGACTGTAACTCGAATTCCTCACTGAGAGGGGCTGAGGTTGTTGCAACGCCATGGTGAAGACATACTTTTACTTGCAGCGGTATTAGGTAGTAGTACAGGACAGCCGATGGGAGATAACCGTCTGATTGAATTCTCAATTCAACATAAGAGTCAGGCCATCGCCATCGGAAGCCTTGTTCCACGATGTACTCATAGCTCACTGTTGGTCGATTGAAGACATCTGCCGAAAAAAGCGAAGTGTATCTGTCTGATCGCTTCTCTATGATGCGGATATCATGAACTGGTTGAAGTTGCTCTCTTTTTATAAATAATGCAATGGACTCTTTAAGATTCTTAGGTAATCGGTCAACCTTCTGGATGGGCGTAAGCTCTACCTCGCAGTCAAAAGATTCAACTTTATGAATCCGCGCCTGCAAAGCATCTCGAATGTGTTCCATAAACTTTGCGAGGCGTGTTAAGTGTTCCTCTGTTCCGACCTTAATCATAGAACAACGCACAAGAGCTAATCTTTCGACCACACTCGGAGTACGCGGCTCTTTCAGCGACCCATCGTCAGCCAAATTCTTCTGTATCTGGCTTTGAGATAATATACTCCTTTTTCTACACGCAATAACAAGATTGCCTGAAATGGCTGCATTCATTGTCGGAGTTTGCACATGAGTCTTCTTCTGGCACCAATCGGCTAACTCTTCGCAAACTTTAATCTTAAGTAGTTCAGGCAAAATATTGCTATCCTCTGGGAATGAACGAATTGCTTCACAGAGGAAGTATGTGAACACACCGTGACTTAAATTGGGATCGCCGTGACTAAACTCATCCTCTCGACAGGCTGCGAACGTAAGCCAACCTTGCGTTCGATCAGCGGTGGTAATGGCTCGGACAAAGCCTTGTGCGTCTGGCGGAGAAACAGATTGATTGCGAACGTCAAATCCTGAATGGCAAGCGTCGAAAATACGCACATTCACCCGCTCTGGCATTCGTAAAATGTCACTTACATCACGTAGAGCAAGTGCTGTCTGCTCAATGTTGGATACATTGGTGTCTGGCAGAATGATGTAAGGTTCCCCCTTGTAAAGAGTACCATGCCCTGCATAGTAGAAAAGTATAGTGTCACCAGGTTGTGTCCTTTGAGCAACGAGACGGATCTTATCTAGCAGGCTTACAGGTGTAGTTAGGATATCCGATGAGAGCAACTCAAGCGTAATATCTTGTTCTGCGAAGTCACAAAATTCATGCAGTGTCTTCTTAAGCAATTGTGCATCTTTGTGGCAGAACAGAGTTTTTGGCTTGACATATCTATACTCTTCTGTTGCTAGGATGATTGCGTATCGTTTCATACTTAAAATTGTAGTTACAGACTTTTTAGCCATCTGATTGTAATCATAGCTACTTCAAACTGAGCTGGTTTAACTATGCGTTAGAGAGGCATACACTCCTCTCCCACTAGGGTAACTTCCCAAACCAGTCTGGATTGCGATCGCTCTCTAATATAGTTTCGGGCGTTCTCTAGGTGTTGGATGATACTGGGTTGATGGTGGAGTTCCCAGTAGTACTGTTGCAAGTAATCGACTAACCAAAGTTGGGTCTGTGTATCTAGGGTTTTGTCGATAAAGTAAGCTAGTTCTAGGGCTTTACGGGTGGTTAAGGGTAATTCGGTGAGGGCACGTCGTAAATCTTGGGGAATGTGATTGAGTTGATTGAAAGCTGCGATCGCTTTTCCAGGACTCCCCAAGGAAAGTTCCAATAATGTATTATCTGCCAAAATTTCCTCATTCCCAGTCTGTTGTAATACTCGTTTGGTATCGCCTCTCTCTAGAGAACGGAAGGGGATAAAAGTGCAGCGAGAAACAATAGTGGGTAGTAAAGAATGGGTAGAGGAAGCTGTTATAATTAAAGTGCCAGAACCAGGTTCTTCGAGGGTTTTGAGTAGGGCATTGGCGGCGGAGTCAGCTAGAGTATCGGCTTGCTCGATAACCACTAGAGAACGGGGAGCTTTTAGGGGTCTTCGGGAGAGAAATTGGCTGACTTCTCTGACTTGTTCAATTCTAATTTGGGGAGGTTTGTTGAACTCCAATTTTTGTGTATTGGCTTGTGTTGCGGTTATCAGGTTGCCTTGATGCAGATAGGTCGGTTCTACCCACAGCAAGTCGGGGTGGTTGTAGAGTTGCAACTGTTCTTTGAGGGAGTTGGAGGTGGGGAAGCGATGGGACAACATAGCACTCACAAAGCATCGGGCGATCAAGCGCTTGCCAACACCAACTGGACCGGCAAAGAGGTAGGCGGGGGCGATGCGGTTGGTGGTAATTGCGCCTTGTAATAGAGCGATCGCTTGGTCTTGTCCGACGATTGGGTCGAAGGGGTTTTGATGGGTGTTGATTAATGGGTCAGTTAGTGGTTCGTTGACTTCTCCGGGATGGGGAAAGAATTGAAGCATGGTCATGGTAATAAATTCTTGCATTCAAAATTCAAAATGACAAAAACAGATGATATTGAGCCTTTAATAGATTTCCTGCAATTAACTCGAAAGCACGACAGCTTATCTGGTATGAGATTGGATATTAAAAAACCCAGTTCTTGGGGTAAGAACTGGGTTGGGTCAAACCAATTCAAAAAAGGTCATTCCAAGCGGAGTCATTAAATAGCGGGTGTAGATTGGTGGTATTGGTGGCTCATTGAGGGGGGGACAAGGCTAATAGCAAACCCAGCTTTATAGAGAGTCAGCACTAGCTTTTGGTAGTTTTTTCGGTCGCACTTAATGATTTGTTGTCCGCTTCGTCCCACTTTTTGGGGTATAATGTGGAGAATGTTTTGAATGGCTAAAGCTGTCTGCTTGTTTAGGCAAACCATTCCATCTTTTGTTAATTTTAGTTTAAGCATTGGTGAGTTTTGCTCTGGCTATTCGTCACTCGTGTAGCGCGAAAGCGCCAAGTATAGCTTTGAGAAAAATCCGGTAATAATCTCAATTAGATTGGTGGCTTTTCAAGCCAATTAAAATAGCGAGTTGTCGAAAACTATTAGTTATTTAGAGAAGTGCCAAAACAATTCACGCATTCACGCATTATTAATTCAAAATTACAATTAGTGGCGGTTACAAGCCTCCATTAATTGTAATTTGGGTCATATAGCGGTTCTCGAATAACTGAGATACACCACAAGCCCTTGACTTGACTGATGTTTACTTAATGCTGTTACTGTATTTCATCTATTTGAAAAATGCTATATACTATTAGCTATTACCTATTATCCATTACCCGTTTCATCCTTGATAATTATCCGCAAAATTAATAGTATGAGTCAAGCAATTCTCCAGTTTATAAAAATCAATAATTATAAGAATGTTCGTTTAGCCAAGCCAGTTATTCTTAATAATCTGAATATATTGATAGGCGCAAATGGTTCAGGAAAAAGTAACTTTATCAGTTGCTTAAAATTTTTAAAAGATTGCCTAACCAGCCTTCCGGATGAAAGTCGAGGTATCAGTAGTTTTGAGGATGCAGTGGCCAAACTTGGAGGAAACAGAATTTTAGATGGTAATGTTGAAAGTCCCGCTACAGTAGGCATCTCATATGGATTTTCACAAATTTACCAGACTGGCGACCCGACAAAAGATAGTGGTATATTTGATTTAAAGCTTTATGTTGACAAACAAACAAGAGTTAGTATAGCTGAAGAATATTTATATAGTGGAGAAGATTTACATGAGTTAGAAGTATCTCCACCTTTTTATTATTATAAATTTCCTAACAGGCAAGCAGGCAAAGGAGCTATATCCGTTTATGATACTTCCGATCAATTATCAAGTCATTTTGAACCTTTAAACAACATTTCCGTCAATACTTTGGGTTTGGTAGCCCTTCCCAGACTGCTTGAAGATAGCCCGTTTCCTCCAGAAAATGCCCCTGTTTATAAAATTAGAAGAGAGTTAGTAGAATTTATTACCAAGTGGCAGTTTTACAATGCCAATAATATGGACTTACATCAAATTAGAACGGCGGAACCGCAAATCGGTAGAAGCGATATTTATTTGTCTTCATCGGGAGATAACTTACCCTTGGTTTTGGACAATTTAAACCAACGAAATATCGACTTTGAGGATAGTATTAACGAGGCAATGAAGTTGATTCTCCCTAAAACTCGCCGCCTTAGACCGATACGTTCTGGTCGCTTATCTCTTACTGTAGAATGGTATTTTGAGGGCATACCGGAACCTTTCTTTTTGACAGATATGTCCGATGGCACAGTCCGGATGTTGTGTTGGGCTACTCTATTACATTCTCCAGTTCTGCCTTCATTGCTAGTTATTGATGAACCAGAATTAGGATTACACGTATCATGGATGCCAATTTTAGCTGAATGGATAAAACAAGCTGCAAAAAAAACTCAAGTAATTGTTACCACACATAGCCCTGACCTTTTGGATCATTTTACGGATTGCTTAGAGAATGTTCTTTGTTTTTCTTCAGAAAATAGAACGCACTTTTCCATCAAACCTCTTTCAAAACAAATGCTGGATCAAAAACTTCAAGAGGGATGGCAACTAGGTGATCTCTATCGTGTTGGCGATCCCAGTATTGGAGGATGGCCGTGGTAGTATGGGTTTTTGCTGGAGGTGGTGAAGCTGAGGTTGCAGGGTTAATTCCTTTTTTAGAAAAAAATTTTCCTGGGTGTAGATTTGAACGAAAAACACCAGTCCGTCAAAAACCTGGTCCAAAACCTAATAAGGCAGCTAGTTATGGAAGAACAGGTCAAAGTTTAATTGAGCAAATTAAGGAAGAATTACCGATTGCTTTAAAAGGGGAAGCCAATCAATGTAATCTCATTCTAGTTTTTGATGATTTGGATTGTCGTGATCCTGTGATACAAAGAGAAAAAATATTGTCAGAGATCTTAAAAATACCTGGATGTGCTGAGATTGAGAAATTTGTTGGCTTTGCTGCGCCTGAACTTGAAGCTTGGATTATTGCTGATTGGGATAATTCGCTGGCTAAAAATTCAGCTTTTCGAGGCAGACATCAGCGTATGCGTTGGTGGCTGAGTACACAAAAACATATTCCTTTTGATGACCCAGAATCATTTAGTGAGTACGATGAACAAAGAGATTGTTGTCGGGAAAAACTCTCAGATGCACTAATTGAATCAAGTGTGCAAGATGAAGCTGACCGTGATAAGCCACGCTTTTCTAAACGGCTACATACCCCTTTGTTATTGGGAGAAATCAATCCCAATGAGGTTCAACGAAAATGCCCCTTGTTCCGCGAAATGTATAACTATCTTAATGATTTTTGTCATTTTTCATAACTAAAGATAGAAGTTTAGCTATTGGTGATTTTGTTGAGAAACACCAATAGCCATTTATTGCATAGAATAAATATTATCAGGATTCAGCCCTGATTTTCATTAACAACTTGCCCAAATGATTGTATCCGATTCTGGGATTAGAGGGAGTGATGGTGCAACCATCATAATCGGCGATAATACCCCAAAATTTATCGCCCCAATTGGAGTATCTAACGGCAACATATTGGAGAACCAGTTTTTTATCCAAGACATGGGTGTTTCCTCGTTGTTTAATAGTTCATCTAATAGAGCCGCTCTTGCTTAACTTAAGGAAAACAGAGTTCAACAATTTGACTTTGAACTGTAGAGAAGTTAGAGTAAGTTTTAAGACTCACATACAGTTCCAATAACTGTCCCATAATTCGCTGCAACCGAGAGAGAGAAATACTCCTAACTTCCTGGCACAGATAATAGACTCGATTGGGGTTGCCAACTTCGGCGTATTTAGCAAATATTTGGTTGTCAGTTTCTCCATCTAATATCAGGAGTTTTATCCATAACCACTGGCGGAATAAAGTGATGAGAGTAGCGACAACTTTCAGCATTGGTTCGTTGCGATTCCTTAACCCAGAAAGCAATTGTAACGCTTGTGTGGTATCCTCAATTTTGATAGCTGTAGCTAGAGCGATCGCCGTTTGAGTAGTTACTTCCACTACCTCTTTAACCTGGGGCACATCCACTCGCTCCAAGTTGCTCCAAGTTGCCAGTTTTTCTAACTCATTGTACAGTAGTCGGGTATCGTTGCCGAGCGCAAAAGCCAATTCTTTGGCAGCAGCGGGGGTGATATTGACTCCTAATTCTGCGGCGGCAGTTTTCACCTGTTGCACTAACTCGTCGGTTTTCCAAGGTGGAATCAGGGGGAATTCCTGAATGTGGGCATATTTTTGCAGAAGTTTGGTCGATTTTAGTCTACTATCAGGCTTTTTGGTACGGGTCAGCACCAGGGTATTGGACTCTGGGATGGCTGGCAGAATTTGCTCTAACTGCAATAGCATCTGGTCATCCATTGGTTCTAGCATATTAGAATTGGGCAATACTACCAAGCGATCGCCGTTACCAATGGGTGGAGTCATAATATCCGAAACTGCTTGGAGAATACTCTCTACACCAGGGAGATATTGGTTAAAGTTGAAAGATTCCCAGTCGGGAGAGATTATTTGGGTACGGAGTTGATTGATGGCGCGTTCCATGAGGAATTCATTATCGCCAAAATAGATATAAATTGGCATTTTTCGGGTCATTAAATAGTGTACTGTGTTCCCCCAAATGCCTTTTAAGAGGCATCTGGGGGTTAGTTGTTTTACGAGAAGGTTTAGCCTTCTAGCTGGTTGATTATGGCATCAATTTGTTGATTAGACGAATCAGTTTTAACTGGGCCTTCAAAGCAGAAAGTTGCAATTGGATTCCCGTCCTTGGAGAGACATTCTACTTCGCCGGAATTATCTGCCTCGATACGATATCCCTTTATAGTGTTGTACTCGTTGGCAAAGCCTATCAGTTTGGATTGGCAAAGCTGGCGCAGTTTATTGAGCAGTTTTGCACGAGTATAAATAACATCAATTGCTTGCCAATCAAGAGAATTCAATTCTGCACCGTCGTGGCGAGTGACCGTATAGACAGGTTCTTGTCCTACTTTTGTTGAGATTTTGTGAGTGAACTTATAAGACGAGTGTTCGTAAAGGTAATCGCCATCTGAATCAGCGTTTTGTAACCAAGCAAAGGCTAAAATAATTTGATGGATTTGGTTCGTTTGTTTGGGTTGAAGTTGAGCCACTTTGGATGCCTTTTTGCTGAATTTCCTGTCTGGGACGCGAAGCGTCGGAAAGCGAAGGAATGCTTGAGGAAGGCGCTCTAGACACAAGGAACGTTGTAGAATAAATCACCTTTGTTGAGTTGACGAATGGCAATGATTGCTCCTATTGTTGTGACTCCGGGAAACAGCTTGATTTACTTATCCGTCCAAGAGTTTCCCAACAAACTATTTGGGCTTTCCCCCTCATCTACCGGGATATCTTTGATAACAGTTTGCATCGCTTGGCGGATGGCATTTTGCACGGCGCTAGCTATCTCAATCCCAAATTCTTCTTTTCCAAATAAATCACCCTCATCATGACAGCAATTTCCTACCCACGCTTCCCATTCAGGATGAGCATCAAAAGCAGCTATACAGTACGCCAAAAATGTTTTGATGATGTCCGCTTCGCACAGCGTCCAATAAGCGGCATTGGTATCCGGTCCTTTTACAGATAGCTCCTGGTTAGAGCCAAATTTTTGCGGCCATTTGGGAAGAAATACGCCGCGACCTGTTAGGCATCTGACATAACCCAACCCAAATTTAGTACGCGGACAAATTCTCTCGATTCCCAGTACTCTTGGCAAGCAGTTGTTAGCTTCCTGGATAATTTGTCGTTGGAATTTAGCTAGCACTTTGTAGGTAGTTTTCCAGGCGGTGATAGAGTTTTTGGCACTTAGATCAGAGAGAATAATTCCAGATTTCGTGCGAATTGTCTTTTGCAAAGTGCGAAATCCTTGTAAGTTTTGACTGCCGTAGTGGACGGACTTGGACATCGCCCTCAAGCGAACCGCTAGGGGGTGGTTGGGGTGATTTTTGTCTTTATCCCATAGCCGGATATTTTCTTCCGTCCACTCAGAACCCATGTTTTCTAGTTGGGCAATTTTGGCGGCTATCGAGCAAAAGATATCGCCGTGAATGCTATTAAATCGCGCAATTAACTCCGGGTCGAGGGAGGCTTGGGTGGCTACTCTGGCGTGAAGTTTAGAAGCATCGCACCAGATGCCAATACGTCCGGGATGGGTACGAAAAACTGACCGAATTGGTGGGAGGTTATAGGGTTTTAATTCCGCCGGAAAGGTGGAAAGAGATGGTGGATTTTGTAAGTTGGGTTCGGAACAGCCACTGCGACCGAATCCCTTGCGATTGATTTGCGTATAATTGCCTCTGACGTACCCATCTGTTACTGTGTTTTGGAGGTTTTGGAGGTAATCAACATAGACTTTGGTTGTCTTGATGAGGCTAATTAATCGCAGTTCGGGAATATCCCAGAATTTACTTAAGTCGTCAACGTTGGCTGATTTAAGAGTGAGTCCAAATTGGATATTGATGAGGTCAGCTAACTTTTTAGGTGAATAAAGGTGAGGAATGCAATCACTGAAGGTTTGCCCTAGTTGCTCTATCAGAGATTGATAGGCGGCTTGATATTGGTAGGTAACATCAGCTAACACGGCTTCATCTACAGGCATTCCGTAGTGAGACATTTGGGCAAAAGCGGGTGAGGCTCTACATTCAATTAAGTAACTGTCCCAAACTCCAATTTCTTTGAGTAATGGTTCTAATAAGTTATGTACTTTAAGAACAATTTCAGCGTCATAACCGGCGTAGTTAAGTTGGCTATTACTGAGCTGTCCGTTCCCCAATTCTCCCCAGCCCCAATCAGAGGTTTGTTCGGTTTTGTCAATGTCTAAACCTAGCCGTAAGCAGATGCTTTCTAGGGAATGGGGTTTCCCATGTCGTTTGTCAAGCCAGGGTTCTAGTCCTGCCCAATATACCTGAGACATCAGCTTTGTATCCCGGATGTTGCGGATGGGATAATTGTATTTAAACAGCATCCAGCGTTGCTCGAAGTCTAAGCTATGCCCGATAACTTCTACGTTGGGATTTATCAGTCTTTCTCTGAGATTGTTCCAGAAGGTGAGAGATTCTAGTTTTTGATAAATGAGGGAGCGCTCATGATTAGTCCATCCCAGGTCAATGACCAGCACGCTTGTTTCTTCTCCTTGGTTTATGGCGATTTGGATTAAGCGGATTTCTCCCGTTTCTGGATTGAGTGCGCCATCGGGGTCAGATATGTTGGAGAAGGTTTCAAGGTCAAATCCAAACTGTTTGCAGGTTTTCCAAGCTTTGAATACAGTATTGAATCGGGGGTCATTGGTTGTAATAATATGAGGTGAGATTTCTTCTTGTGGGAAAAGAAGAAGCGAGTATTGGTGAGATTCAAGCATTGCTGTTAATTTTTTTGTGACACCAGTCGCCCATTCTTTCAGGATGAGTGTAATAGTCTAAGCGGGTCATAACTGGTTTAGGGAATTGCGTAAAAATCGAATACCAAGGAATACCAATATGCCTATATCAATTGGGTATAAGAATGACACAATTGTTTTCAGTTACTCTTCGGATAGATTTAGCTCATTTGTGTCAAAGCCAGAGCCAATTGGCATTACTTATTAGGATGACCAATTAAATTCAATTCAAATAATGACGCGCTAGACTTCGCTAGACTTAATTAACTTAATTCTGGAACTTTAGAAATTCTTATTTCATGAAGCTCATTAGTTATGGCTATTACGAGATGCCTTTTGAGCATAATCCATACTTCCTCCTTTGCAATAGCAAGTACGCTCAATGTTGGTTCAAAGATTGAGTGATCAACCTCGAAATATTAATACTCTGAACGAGTCAACTTGTTAGTGTATCTGATAAGCTATGGAGCGTAAATCAAGATCGACAATAACCATTCCTCCTCGATTTTTCTCCACCTGACGCCATACTTCGTAGCCCATAATAATCGCTTTTTCCCAATCACCGAGCGAACATTTAGCAACTTCGAGGTGAGAAGTCATGTTTTTAATAGTTTTGAGCAATTGGTAGTCAAGTGTAGTCACCCCTTCCAAGAAAGCATGATCCTTAGCATAGCTGAACACGAGCGCCGATATGCCTTCCTCAATAGCTATAGCACGACCTCCATCTTCAACCTCATCAACTTTAAAATTACTCTTACGCTTACGTCTACCAAGTATTTTGCGGGAAACTGGCGACCAACCCAAAATAGCCACATACGACAGATGGAAAACATCATGAAATCGGTAGCCATCACTTGAGTAGGAATTGTCAGTAAGATCATTTCCTACCTGTTCTCCTTCAATGAAGGCTCTCATTTTTACCGAATTGTCTTCTATCATCTGGGTAAATTCAACCTTAAATTTTCTAGGAAGACGTTCTGACTCAGGAAATTCACTATCGAAATATGAAGGGAAGCAACTGACATTCTGTACTTCATCTCTCCATCCCCAGCGACTCTGGCACTTTCTCAGATTGCTCTCCGCAATTGAATCTAAATCTAAATCGAATTTAGTTGCCACGTTAGCGATATACCAAAGTAAATCTCCTAATTCTTCTGCAACACCCTCTTTAAAAAGTTTGTGTGCATCACCGTCACGGAGATGCTTTTTGTACTCAGTTATAAGTGAACCAACCTCCCCTACCAAACCGAGTAGAGGCACAATCATTTCTATTTCGGTTCCCTGTACAGCAGGAGTTTGATTAGTCCGTAGTGCTTGCTTTTGATAGTCGCTAAAATCCATGATTAAATTAAACAACTCCTAATTTTGATTTCAGGTTTGTATTGACATAGTTTTCTTTATATTGCTTCACAGTTTCGTTAATTCCCCACTTGGGGGGATACCAGTAATCGATTGGTTGCCTATTCGCTGAATACTTCTGCTTTATGCGAGTTCGGCCTGATATTCCAGAAATCTCAGGGTGCTTAATCCGGGAATACTTATCGACCTCACAAAAAAGATTTTGGCAGTCGATTAACTGCAAAGGTCTTCCAAAGATAGAATGGAAATCAAGACCTAAACGCTCAAACTCAAATTTTTGGTTTTTTGCCATCAATTTAATGATTTCTGGCTCGTTAAGACCACCAAGATCGGCAAAACACTTCCGAATACCATCAAGCGCACCTGGTCCTGGAACTACAAAACTCATTTCGCTGAAGTTCGTGATTTCGCTGTAATTGACATCAGTAATAAACTGATAGGCAAGAAAGTCACCGATAGTGGGATATTCTCGTAAGAGATCAAATCCTCGGTGCATATTTGGTGCATCAGTAAGCTTCTTAGGCAATTCATCAGTCATCATCCGCTCAATCAGATTGAGATGAGTATGATGCTTTCTTGTATGTCGAAGTCCTTTCCCTCCTGACGGCATAATGTATGCTGCTGAATAGATACTTTGACCATTCTCTATCGCTTTAGTGAGAATTTCATCGTAGCGCTTAAAAGAATATTCTGCGTAGATAATATTGCCAAGCCTATTTTCCAAAAGCCGCCAAGTTTCGATCTTGTTGAAAATCTTAAACAGGATGATTCTGAAAAATACTTCCTCTGGAGTAGAAGGAAGATCTTCTCTATAGATAACATGACGGATCAAGTATTGGCTTGTACGATCTGATGCACGGTAAGCATTGGTGAATTTGAAGGTAGAAATAATTGGATCTTCAGTCCAAGGCATCGGTTCTCCGCGCAACTTCTTGAAAAAGACTTTTTGCCTTTCTGCGGCAAATCGCCAGTAGGTATCAAACACAACGGTAGGCTTGGCAGGAAGAAGGTGAGAGTATGCAGCAACATCTATGCTGTCAGAGATTTTAGGTCTACTATAGTCGCCTAAGTCAAGACTGAGTTGTTCGTCAAGAGATGTATCTTTTTGAGTAGTTTTAAATTTTCCTCTCGTTGGTTGTTTGGTTGGCATTATGCGTTCCATCGATTGCTTGTTAGTCTGTCTTTGAGGGTATCACTTTTCGACATACTTCGATGACTGGAGTGAGAATAGGTGATTTCTTAGGAATGTTCTTTTTCTTACCAATATGCTCTAGCTTGGCTACACCTACAAAGCAGTTCATGCGGCTAAACGTTAGCTCCATTTCATGAGCCATAAAGTTTCCCAGCCTGCATAGCCCCAAGTAATTGCCGTAGGCTTTATTGAGGATCTGCTGTGTTGCATAAAAAGCGTTCAGTGTAAGGGTTTCTCCCTGTGGAACAAAACTGATGTGTTGTAAACAGGGGAAAGGGAGATAAGGATCAGGAATATGGTCTCTGCCAGGATCGAAAATTGATGCCTGAAACATCGATCTCCTAACTCCTGGCCGTGCATTGTACTGGGAAATAATATATTCCAGTTGGTTCCCATTATATTCCAGTTGGTTTACATTATCGGGGCGAGAATCAAATGCAATAAGTCTTTCAAAGTAAATACCTCGTCTATTCTTATTAGGTTCAGCGGCTTTTATTCGATCAAAAACCTTGAGATATCTCTCAAACAATTCCTTTCGTTCATATTTAGAGCGTCTCCACATAGAATGAGGGAAAATCGTATTTGCAACAGTATCTACTTTTTGCTCACCTTCGGCCGCAAGACAATTATCAAGCGACTGCCGGATATTCCGATCCTCATTCGGTATACCGTCAGTGAAACCTGTTATGCTTACCACCAGAGGAGAGATTTCCTTACCTGAATTATCCATGATGTGCAAAAATGCACGCGCCCAAGCATAGGAAAGGTTGTCTTCATCGATCAGAAGAGGTGAACCGTTACTCATCTTCTACCTCCTCAAAATGTCGATATTCACTTAAACCAATAAACTGATAACGCGAGACACGAACAAAGACAGCCCATCCCGTATCGCGGCAATAAACCTGCACAACCCCAGGACGGTTAGCTTTAAAAAGGTGTCCCTTTGAGTGATTTTTTTCAAGGGTGATAGTTTCATCTGCGGCTTCTGTACCAGTTGGAAGCAAAATGAAACTTCCGACTTCAGCATCAATTGTTGGCATTGGCCACTGTGTATCAGCGATAATCAATGGGTCAGTCGATGGATGCCCAAGCATCTTTTCACGAATAGTTTTGGGCTTGGTTTTAAGAAGCAAACTAGCTCTTGAGGAGCCGATCATCTTAAGAGTATAAGCCATGTGAGTAATCAGAGTTTCGTACCCAACACCGAAATTACAGGCAACTGTAAAAATTTGCTCAGGTGTTGCCTCAGCAAAATCCCAACCTCGCGAAACAAATGCTTTCCGCACTCCTAAAACTGGCATAAGCAAGAATCCAGCAAATGAGTTGGCTAAAAACTCCTCTGGTTGAAAAGCCTGAGCGCTTTCTGATTCTCCTATCAGTTCATCGATAGTTGAACCGTGTCCAAATACATGATGACCAAGTTCGTGAGCGCAGGTAAAGATGCGTCTGGGGAGGGGACGTAATGCAGAGAGTAGAATTATCGGCTCTGTTTCTCGGAGATAGATACCCTCCATACTAATGTCAACAAATCTGACCCTCACATTGAGCTTGTCACACAAGCCGTAAATGCAGAGTGGGCTTTTGTTATCAAAACCTGCTTTCCTCCGCACATCAATTGCTTTCTGCTGGGCTTGTTGTGCCAAAACCTGTCTCTGATTTCTCAAAGTCTGATTCCTCAAAGTACTTCTCCCCCTCTACGCATCGAAGCAAGTATTGTTAAAAGTCGATCAAGGTCATCGGGCTTAAGCTTTCGGAGTTCTCTAGCGGCAAGCTGAATCTTATCATCATGGATATCAAGCTTGTCTGCACCCTCCCCAAGGAGCCATGACACACTTACGTCATAAATTTCGGCAAGCTTTGTGATCTCATCAGCAGAAACCTTTCTATTCCCAGCTTCCGCCTCTGAAATTGAAGGTCGATGAAGACCAAGCATCTTAGCCACCTGAGCTTGAGAAAGCCCCGCCATCTTACGAGCTTCACGCAAGCGGGCTGCAATAATTGATCTCTTCTCTTCTGTGTAACTCATACCTAAGTCTCTCCTGTGTTGACAATCTCACAGACTACAGCAATAGACTCGTCAATAGTGAGCCACTGCTTGCAATCCTTTGAGAGAAATATGTTGTTACTGTTGGGGATCTCCACATCGAGCTTATCGGCTAGCATCCCAATTGCCTCAATGCAGAGGAGGCTATCAAACCCTTCCAGGTCAGTCATGGGACAGGTTATTCCTGAGATTGGTGCTTCTGCATATCCACTATCACTCTGGATTTCTTGGAGTACCTCTATCAGCTTGGCTTTCACATCCTCTTGATTCATGGCACGGTTTCTAATCTTACCAGTGGTAATAATATCTTACATTGATCAGATCCAGATTGCCCACCTTGACCTAGAGTTTACTGATACAATGCTTGGAACCCGGAGACAGCAACAGCACAGTTAAGCGACTATCGTGTTGCTCTGGATTCAAATCGCAGGGCATAAGCTGAAAGTTCACTGTGAGATAGGGCAGATGGGACGCAAGGCAAAAATCCGCAAACAACGCAAACAATCAGCCCTTTGGGAAGCATCATCTACCTCGGGCAAACCTCTGTCACAAGATGCTGCCAGGATTTCTGCTTTGGTGAAGAAATCCTCCCCGGAACTGAAGCCAGAACTGGAGAGGCAAGGTACGTCCTGGTGGGGACGAATTACTGATGCACTCAATCCCTTTCCCAAAGTAGAGACGGAGAAGTATCAAGGCTGTTGGGATGCCCAAGACTTTAGCGAAGCCAATGAGGTTTTGGTTGGTGCAGTTGCCTGGGATGGTTATCAGCAGCAAGGAAAAGGGTTAGTTTTGGTGCAAGACTCAGATACCTCCCCTGCCCAAATCGAGTACGTTCCCCGTCGATTTCTCAAGAAAACGATGCGCCGAGAGGGTGTAGACCCTGAAGATATCAAAGCTATAGAAAATATGCTTGAAGTTTACTCCCCTGAAGATAGCGTAGTTATGGTCTACCTCAGCACTCAAGGCGAAATGTTCTCCTCTCTAATGCCGATGAACGAACGCACTCCCCAGGAATGTTACCGTTTGCTTCAGGAAACCTCATGATGTTACAGTAACTTTTACCTTATGGCTTGTGACTTTGCCGAAGGCGGCTTCCAGAGCTGCAACGTCTCCTGCTACTCTCTGTTGTAGAGGAGCGCTTCTCATCTGGATACAGGCGTTAGTGCCGTCGAAAGCTGCCAGAGTACCGTGCTGAGTCAGTAAGGCTTTGATGGCTGGAGGCTGCATGGCAACTACGGCTTTCCAGAGGTTATTGGGTTGAGAGGCAGAACTTGGGGCTGGTGGATGAGTCTGTGCAGCCATTGGCGCGGTTTTTGATAGCAGTCCCAACAGAGCCACCTCCAACCACAGACGCGGTTGGCTGGCGGATTTGACTTGGACTGAACAGGCTCTCAAATGCTGCTGTCCCTCAAGAATTTCCGGAGTATCCCAAAGGTTGGCTTTTTTTACTAGAGATTCCCAAGTCAACTGAGTCACCTGTGCCAACTCATGGTTCTGGGGAGAGGTTTTGGCAATTAACAAATGGGTGTAGAATTCGATCAGATTCTGGAGAATCACCATCGGTTCTTTACCCCGGTCGAGAATCGCTCTGGTTAGGTTGAGAATGGACTGAGGTTCTTTGGCAGCGATCGCATCGAGTAACTCCATCAATTCCTGTTCTGGCACAGCACCCACTAAATCCCAGACTTGCTCTTGAGTAATCTGCCCCGACAATAAGGAGAGTTGATCCAAAAGCGTCTCGGCATCCCGCAGTCCGCCTTGAGCAAGTTGAGCGATGACCCAGACTGCCTTATCGGTAATATCAATATTTTCAGATTTGGCGATCGCTCTCAAGTGCTGCACCATAGGTTCAATGGCAATGCGGCGGAAGTTGTGACGCTGACATCGGGAGATAATGGTATTGGGCAGCTTTTGCGGTTCCGTGGTGCAAAGCACGAAGACAACGTTGTGGGGTGGTTCCTCAAGGGTTTTCAACAATGCCTGGGCAGCGCTACCACTTAATGAGTGGCATTCATCAATCCCATAAACTTTATAACGGCACTGTACCGGGGCAAACTGTGCTTTTTCTATCAGTTCTCGGATGTTCTCAACTCCAGAGTTACTGGCAGCATCAATCTCAATCACATCCAGAGTAGAACCATTGGCAATCCCCTGGCAAACATCGCACTCCCCACAAGGCGCAGGGGTAGGCTGATGGCTGGAAATGCAGTTGAGGGATTTAGCCAGAATCCGGGCGCTGGAGGTTTTGCCAGTTCCTCTTGGGCCTGCGAACAGGTAAGCGGGAGCAATGCGGTTGGTGGTAATGGCGTTGGTCAGAGTTTGCGCGATCGCGTCTTGTCCCACTAGGTCAGCAAAGGTTTGGGGACGATATTTGTGATGAATAGGATTATACATTCAAAATTCCAAATTGTCAATCCTAGGTTGTACTGGTGGTTAAACAGCCGCTAATTCTGGTTTCGGTTCCTTTTTTCTGGCAGAATTCTTAGTTTTTGATTGCGGTAATGGTGGTTCTTTTGGGGGCACTTTTGTAGGCTGTTCACCCTGAATTTGCACGGGCATTAATAGCATCGATGCTGCCATGATATTCTGAGAAAGAACCACTGGAGACAAAACAACAGGAGAGGTGTTACTGTTGAGTTGCACCTTCACTTCCGAAGCGGGGATAGCCTTAATGGCTTCTTTCAAATACTTGACATTAAAGGCAATAGACAGGCTTTCTCCTGATAGTTGAACTGGGAGGACTTCCAGGCTACTGCCCACATCGGCTGCATCAATCGATAGGGTAAGCTGTTGGTTTTCACTATCTAGGTCGAGTTTGATAATATTGCTCTTCTGAGAAGCCATCACAGCCACCCTTTCTACAGCCGCCAAGAACTGAAGGCGACTGACATTCATTTGGCGATTGAATTGTTTAGGAATAAGCTGCTGATAGGCTGGATATTGCCCTGACAAGGTGCGGGTTGTTAGGGTTGAGTTTCCTTGAAATAGCACTTGGTCGTCTTTAACCAATAGGGTAACTTCTGTATCTGATGCCGTGTTTCCTAGCAGTTTTTCCAGTTCTTGTAGTGCTTTTGTTGGTACAGTTACCTCGAATTTTAGGTCACTTACGGTATCATTATAGTCGTTACTTAGGTCGTTAGTTGAGCCTTCATTTTGGTCTTCGTTTGGGTCGGTTATGACCTCAAGATTTGGCTCGACGTGATTGCTAGTTTTAATCATAGCCAAGCGATGACCGTCAGTAGAGGCAAATTCTATGGTATCGTTTTCAAGGGTTAGGTGAACACCACAGAGTACCTGTTTGGTTTCGTTGTCACTGGTAGCGAATAGCGTGCCGCTCAATCCTTCCTTGAGGGCAAAAGCTGGCACAGTTATCTGCGTCCCCCCTTCAATGGCTGGGAGTTGGGGAAATTCTTGGGCATCCATGCCCCGGATTTGGTAACGCCCAGATTCACTAGTGATAGTGGCAATAAAAGTTGGGTTTTTATCACCCTCATCACTTTCCTGATTATCACTGAAATCCTGTCCGATTTCTAAGCTAATTTCACAATCGGGAAGATGAGAGATAATATTCGTTAAAAGCTTGGCGGGGAGAGTAATACTACCAGGAGTATCCACCTGTGCTTCAAAGCTAGTTTCGATTCCCAGTGTTAGGTCAAAGGCAGTGAGCCGTACCTGTTGAACTTCTGAAGAAGCTGTTAATAAAATATTGCCTAATATGGGATGGGTAGGCTTGGAGGGGACGGCTCGCGTTACTAGGGAAAGGCTGGTGTTTAAGGCGGAACTTAGGGTATTAAATTTCATGGTAAAAGAAAGTAAAATTCCAATTTGGATGGAGGGATATATAGCGTCTCTCAAATAGATGAAAGACAGCAACAGTAGTCGAGAAACGCTATATTAGCTATTGGTTTAATAGCTGATAGTTGAACAAGTTACTGAGCGGCAAGTACAGTAGGAGATTGGGTAAGCAATTCAAAATTCAAAATTCAAAATTCAAAATGGGAAAACCCAATGCTGACAGGCATCCTAGCTGCTTACTATATGCAAATTAAATGCGCGACAGCTTATTACCCAAAAGTTGTGGTGAGGAGGAAACGCCAGGAATCATTAGGGGCAAAGTGGGTTGCAGATTCTCCCACACCAAATGTTTCATTGAGCGATCAAAGCCGACAAAGTAGTTGCGCCAGTTCTCCAATGTCGGCTTGTCGTGGCTGACTACCCGGCAAGCAAAAGACTTTTGCTTTTTGCCCACTTGTTCACGAGCCGTCTTGAAAACAAAGACACACAGGGACTTGAACCGAGCATCTTTACCCCGTGCGGCGATACCATTGGTAATGGCATGGCAGGCAGTCATCTCATCAATGAATTGTTGCCACTCAGATGAGAAAGTAGCTTGGTTGGCACCAGAGGCGCGGTAGGAGAGGGGGACTTGGTGGAGGGGCTGGTTCTTGTCGTCTAGCAGGATAACCTCAAAGTATTGAGTGTTGCCGATGTTATCGTCATCCTTGTGTTCGGAAGTGTAAACTCCGATAATCACAGGCTGGTTGGCGGTTTTGGAGGCTTCCTTGTCATAGGCGAGGCAGGGAGTGCGGGGGCAAACTAGCATCCGGGGATTGGAAATGAGAATTCCTTGTTCTTCTTCCCCAGAGGACTCAAAGGTGTAGGTAATCAGTTTTGATGAGTCAAAATCAATCCATCCGGCTTTTGCCATCTGGTGGGCGGGAACGAAATAGCCGCAAAGTTTTGGGGTGGTGCCGCGTAATGCCTGGATTTTTGGCAGTCGAGCGTTGGGGTCGAGGTATTCGGGAGAAGCAAATTCGTCCCGTTCACTTGTAGGTTCGGCGGAGGTTTCTGTCGTATTGGGGATGTCTTCTGGGGGGGTGGTGGGAAAAGTTTGTACCTCAACGTCTTGAGGGGTTACTGTTGTTGGTTTAGCCATATTTTGGGGGATAAAGATGGTATTGGACGGCGATATTTGCTCAATAATGGAGGTCGTAATCTGAAAATGCCAAGTGGGAATAGTCCCAAGCTTCTTCTAGTTGAAGTAGCGTTGATTCATCGTCGGTTGATGCGGTATCGCCTACGTTTGAGGTGAGCGTACAGGCAAGCGATGGCGAGTTGGATACTATTTGTTGCTGAATGGTTTGAGGAATATTGCTCTGAAGGAGAGGCTTTTTTTTGATGATTTTCTGCGACATGGTAGTGGATAAATTGCTCCGATAAGTACTGGGTTATCGGCGCGATAGCGCAGAGAAAAGGAGATGATAATTAAGTTAAAAATCAGACAGGGAAAAGAGGGAGGGAGGTTGATTAGGTTTTAGCGTTCAATTGCCGAACCAAGTTAGTGGCATTGTTGACAATCCAGCCGGATTTTTGGCATTGGGCGATGGCATCAGCTAAGGCTTCAGGGGAAGTCAGCAATTTGTAGCGAATGAAACCACCCTTGACTGGATAGACATAGGTTTGCCAACCTTCAGCTACTTGCAGATAGCTCACTCGTTTGTAGATTTGCATTTATTAACGGGTGTGAGTTGTGTGAAGATTGAGTTGTACGGCTGATGGTGTGTGACGGTTATTTGGGGTGCATCGTTACATTAATATGATTGATAAATACGATTAGTTTGATCCATTAATAGGCGCAAAGCGCTGAAAGTTAACTCTATCCGTAGTTCACTTCTTGTCACTATTGAACATCTCCAGAAATTAGGTTTTCCCTTAGACAGAATAAGGGTTTGAGATTCTTTTTTGGAGAGGTCTATTATATTTCCTAACTTCTCGCAACCTTTTTTCTAATCTCTGACTAGCCAGGAGCTACAGGAGGCGGAGGTGTTTGCCCATTTGTTCGATATTGAGCTGGGCTAGGACAAAATCGACGAAAATCACAAGCATCGCAATCACTAGCACCCCCATCGGCACTCCAGTTATTAGGAATATTACCTGTTGCATTTTCATGCAAGGCACATCCTTCGATCTGACTGGTTAAACCAACAAGAAGTAAAATATTTTGTGGTCGGCTCTTAGCAACAAAATACTGTCTTGTAAGATCGTCAAAAGCTCGATCAAGTCCTGTGCGTTGTTGTCTTGCTAAACCTACTGGTGAATAATTAGCTACTTGATCTTCTGTAAGATGTATATCTAAGCTATTTTGGGGATAACGAAAAGGTCTTTGTGTATGATGATTTGTTCTAAAATCACTACCAACATCAACAATAACTAGAGGAAATTCTAATCCTTTTGCTTGGTGAATAGTCATAATAGGAAAAACTGCTCTGGGTACATAGGGCATGATTTCTTCATCTACCTCTACCTCCCCTTCAGCAATTGGCTCAAATACTTCACGAATTGCATCTCTTACAGAATTATTATCATAAGTTGTACCTGATAAAATCGCAGAACGATAATTAGATACTTGACTTGCTTCTGCAATCGTGCGTGCAATTGTTTCTAAATAAACTTGACCTTCAGGACTTATTTGAAAAATAGGAAACCATGTAACGACTGTAAATAATAATTCCAATAAAGGCCATTCACTAGGCCAGTTAGTCATGTTTGGTGCATTTCTGTTCGCCCAGTTATTGATAAATTGTTGAAGGCTGTTAGTGTTAGGTAGGTTGGGTTGCGGATTAGAATGAGCAAACTGTATTCCAGCATTCCGCCACGCATTAAGGGTATTTATAGTTGTTTGTCTTATACGGGGAATCGAGTTTTGAATTGTGGCGTTTGGGTCAATGCACTCTAGCATGATGCCCAAGCACCGCATCACTTCTGGGATTATTGCTAAATCACGTCCACGAGGATTAAAAACGTCAACTCCGTAATCATCCATCAGTCTCTGGCGAATTAAAGAGGGTAAGCGAGGTTGACCATCAGGTTTTGTCTCTTGTACTTTCCCAGCCAACAAAACTGCATCCCCAAAATCGCCATTAGGATTACGTTGAATAGAAAATTGTGTTCCACCAGCAACAGCTATAGTGCGTCCATTACCCTGAAATATGTCATGGAGAAATGTGCATATATCATTGGCAAGGGTTTGAATATTCGTGCGAAACATTCCCAAGATCGGTATGTTTTGATTTGGGGCAGTAGCCCAGTTAGCAGAAGCTATACAAGCTTGCTTATTAGGGACTCGTGCTGACTGAAAAGTGGGTTCAGAAGAGATAAAATGATTGAAGAAATTAACAATACGTTCGCTGGAACGGTAATTTTCAATTAAGTTAACTGGGTAAGGTCGAATACCGATATTAGCTTGTAAGCGATTATTAAAATTGGCAAAAATTTCTACTGTAGCTCCACGAAATCGATATATGGATTGGTCATCGTCTCCTACTACAGTGAGTGCAGCACCAGAATTTTGACATAGACGATAGTAGATTTGCTCTTGAAGGTAGTTGGTATCCTGAAATTCATCTACCAGCAATGCTTGAAGTGGTTGTGCTGTTGCTTGTAAGCGCCCTGCTTGAAGACGATTAAGTATCTCTTGCTCAAGTAGAGCAAAGTCCATGAGCTGATGAGTTATGAGATAGTTGTGATACTCATTTACAATATCTGCAAGTATTTGATGTCCTTGACCTTGAGTTGAGTAAGCGTTAAGGTTTACGCCATCATGTAAAATGCGATCAGCGAATGAATGACAGACTTTCAGCTTACTAGTAAAAGAGCTGACACCAGGAAACTGCCTGTTAAAGCTACCCAAATGTGTTTCAAGGTCAGGATTATTATGTCGTCCCTGTAAGAACATCACGTTCTTTCGTAGCAAACCCTTTGCCATAAAACCTTCGATTACTGTTGGCGTAATCTCACCAGGTTGGCGATCGTTGGCGATCATCTCTTCAGCTAAAGCATCTAGTGTTCCAGTCTGAACCTGATTAATATCAAGGTTTTGGAGCCATTGAACTGTTGGCTGATCGCCATTTGCTTGAGCCTGCGTTAGTGCCTGCTGTTGCGTTGCAACTCCCCACGACAGTATGCGCGATCGCAGCTCGGATGCGGCTTTTCGCGTGAAGGTGGTTGCCATGATACTGTTTGGGGGAAACTCATCAACAAAAATATGCCTCAGTACCCGTAGAGCCAGTACGGTAGTTTTACCAGTTCCCGGACCGGCGACAATAAATACTGGTGGTGCTGGTGGTGCAGATACTGCATCATTCTGTTGGGGATTCAACCAGTTCTGTGCAAATCTTGGTACGGCAGCTTGTACACACCCTCCAAATTGGTTGTAAGTTAACAATGGCATTGCTTAAGAGTTTCTGTTAACTAGCTTGTAATCTGATTAAAGAATCGATAAAAAATAAGTTTTACAAGGCGATTCAAAGTTAGCGGATTCCTCTGTCACCATCGTTTAGCTGCCGTCAATTCTTCTCTTACCCATGTTTGAACGGGCGAGTCTGCGATGCTCTAGTAACTCACCCAAAAGCTGACTTTGCGTGTCAGGGTTCTCCCAATCATTGATGAATCGTTTCAGGGCGAGGCTAATCATATCCTGCACAGTAGGTGCAGCACTCTGGTATTCGCTTTCGAGCGAAAGCCTGATTTGGCGTAGCCCTTCGTAGAGTTCACCCGGTACGCGGACTGTTGAAGACAAGGTTCGATTGCCTCAAGGGGGTCTCACGCATTCTAGTCAGCTTGACAGAACCTCTGCTACCATGTATTCATGACTACATGATTGACAGACAGGGTTTGCTGCCCTAACCAAGGAATCAACAATGGAACTTGTGCTTCGAGCTGTACCTGTTCGTCGGGGTTTGCAGGGTGAACATCAAAGTTATGTTGGCACTCTGTTGTTTGGGGATGTCGCCCAACTGCTAAATGACGATCGCCTCTACGTCCCGAATGAGCCAGATTTGCCAGACTTCGCCCAACGCAAACCTAACGCTACACGAGTTAAAGCGATCGCTCGGTATATTCTGGAGACCTACCAAGACGGCACGACATTTTTCCCACCAATTTGTGTCAATGTTCAGCCACCGCCGACCTACAGAGATGGCAGCATCTTTCTTCCTTACCACTCGGTTACTCTGCGCCTAACAGACGGTCAGCATAGATGTTTTGGTATCCGTCAGGCACTAAAGGACATCCAAGCTGAACAGGCGGAGTATCTGCCTATGCTTTCCCAACTTGAGATTGGGGTACTGTTATATGCTGGGCTGTCATTGGAGGAGGAACGTCAAGCCTTCCGCGATCAAAACCTTCTAGTCCAAAGACCGAGTGTATCGCTCTCTCACGCTTTCGATCAGCGCTCTCCTGCGGTTTTAATTGCCAAAGACTTGATCGAGCGAGTTCCTCAGTTCCGCAACAATGTGGAGATGGTTGAGAACGGCTTGGGCAAACACAATTCCAAGTTGCTTACACTCTCTACCCTGGTTGCAGCTACCCGACATATGTTCCCCAATTTAAAATCTAAAGAAGGTTTGGAGCCACTGACTGACTGGGGAACAAGATTCTGGGCAGCAACCGCCAGTGTTCTACCTAACGACCCCTGGAGCATCAAAAGTAAAGAGGAACGCACTCAGCAAAGACAAGAATCACTTGCAGTCGCAGCCCTTGTGTTCCAAGCATTAGGAATGCTGGCTTACGAGTTCTATCTAGAGGCTATTCCCAAGGAAGATCTTGTTCAATGGTTGAGTCGGCTCCAAGAGATAGACTGGCATCGCGAAAACGCTTTATGGCGAGAACGAGGAGTAACGCAAGTGGGTGCTAAAGGAGAACCTATTATTTCAAATACAAAGACAACCGTAGATTTGTGTCATAAGGTGCTGCGTGAATTTGTTGGTATCGCTCCAGCAAGCGGTGTGATCTGAGGGGAATTTCACTTTAAAATTTCCTGCAAAACATTCCGATGCCCAAACCTTTGCTGGTCGTAACGAGCATCCCACCAGAGCCAATTGGTAGAATCAGCCCAGACTTGGTGTTTCTTTAGTACTTCCAGACGGCTTAAAGCCAGACCACCTAAAACAAATTCAGGTCTAGTCCATGTAAGGAGTTCATCCAATTCCTGAGCGGATAAACCAAATCTCAAGCCGGTTGGCATAGTAGTGTCCGCTTTCAACAAACCTCCCAAGGCAATGTACTGGTAGCCGATGTCACGGTACGCACTAATCAGGGGAGCTAAGAAACTTTTGGGTGAGTCGAAATAGGGTAGAAAAGAGTTTGACTGTGGTCTTACCTTCTGATGCCAGTTGTAGAGTACAGATCCGACCTGAACAATCCCAATCAAAGTATAAGGTCTTGGCTGACGTGAATATTCTTCCCAACTGAGCCGAGCTAAATATAGAGATAGTAGAGGTTCTCCCAAAATGTCAGGAGCAAAAACGTAATCAGGATTAAACTTGCCACAGCAATTTAGATAATCTTTTACTCTCTGTCTTAATTGTTGTTCCGAAGCCAAGCGTAATTCTCGCACCCATCGCTCTTGAATAAATTCGCAATAAAGTTGACAGTACCAAGGACGTTCTTGATTTTCAAAAACCCCACTGTCGATAAAGAAAGGCTTGCCTGTATCACGAATATCTTTAAGGAGATTTTTCGGGCAGGAAAGGGGAGCTAGAATCCCGTACTCTCCTTCGATATCTTTCAACTTTCTTAACAAACCCGCATGATCTATAGAGAATATTGGCAAAAATTTATTTTTCATTAAAATGATCAAAAATACTTTAGTTCAATATCGTCTACCTTTAAGTAAAGCATTAAAGCGTTTATAGAAAATATATGTATTATGAAAGCCACGTCTACGGTTGCGATCATTTCCTCTGAAAATTACAACTTCAATTCCAATTTCTTGACAGATTACACAATCGCACTTCTTCCAGGGCTGCTCCTCCAAAAGCTCCCGATACATTTGCGCGTGTCTACCTAAGCGTCTGGCTTTCTCTTGAGGGTTTACCTTACCGTTGCGCGGCAATTCTAACAACTCGTCTAAGGCAAGTAGTACATCTAGAGTTGACTCTAAACTAACGCGACCTGCATCAAATTCTCGTAGTGTATGAAGTGCGTTTTTTTCAAGTCGATTCAAAGTTTCTCGATCTGACACACCAGCTTCCAGCAATCGCTTAATTCGTACTCCAGATCCATCTACTTTAGGAATACGAATAGCCGCATACGTTTTACCATCGATAGTATGGTAATTCGCTGCTGAATCCAACCAAGCTTTACGCAACGGACTTGCAGAATCAAAACTGGTTACTCCTAGATGACGGAATACTGGTACAGCATTGAGTCGCCCTACTCCAAACAGATGCATCCTTGTGTTGGGAGTTAAGTGTGGATGGATCGCCTTTAATATTTCTAAAATCTCTTGAGTTGGTGTCCTAGCCAATCCTCCTAATCCAATATACTCATAGCCCATTTCAATATAGGCTTTAACCGCCTGAGCATAGGATTCTGGGTTCCACCCTTGAACTGCACCAATGGGAGTGAATTTATATGCTCCCGCTTGATGCTTCTGGATAAACTCTTCTGCATTGCTAATTGTTAACTCATATCGTTTTTCCCTCACTCCTGATTCAGCAAACGATCCAACAATTAAGTGATCGATACTCACTCCATAATCAAACCCGATGCGTTGGTAGTACTCCAGAATTTCTTCTGTATTGTAGGGAGGAACCTCTTCCTTGATATATCCAAAAGCTCCACAATCTCCCATCACTGAACCTGAGAAGCGGATAAATTTGTGAATTCCTACTTCTTCAATCTGTATTTTCTTTTTCTTGCTACGTTCGACAATTCCTTTAGAAACTAAAATTCCGTTATAGTTAGGGCTGTAATAAATCTGATGAGCATAAATATCATCCTCGTAAGGGTCTCGACCTGGTGTCATCGCATCACGCAAAAAGTCATAGCGAGGGTCTACGCGGTCATCCCATTCGGGAATAAAATAATGCATTCCAAAATGCAAATTAGGAGCTGCATCAAGGTTAGGAATAGGAATAAGTTCTTTGTCTTCGGATTTACCGATTTTTGGCTTCTTGACTAATTTAGTAGAAAGCTTAACTTCTGGCAACCCTAATGATAACTCTAACTGAACAGGCTCAGTATCTACAATCTGGACAAAGACTTCTGGCTCGTCGTAAACCTTCTGTAGTAGCGCCTCTTCTCTTACAACGCATTCAGCAAACCTTTTGAACAAAAACCCTTTTAAACCTACTAACCCATAGCGGTAGTGTTTAGCGTCAGCATTGGAAAGAGGTAAGACAAAAGTTTTTGCAGCTAAATCTGGAATATAATTGGCGCTGAGATGCGAGGCTAAAAAAATAAAGGTCTGGTTGCTGGAATTTTCAACTGGGAGACGAAGCCAACCGCTTCGCGGACTGCCAAAGGCTGCACGCAAATAGTTTTCTCCCAACAGGATAAACACTAAATCATAGCCAACAATGGCTCGCTCAAAAGCTTGGCTTATTCCCAAAAACTTTGCCCACTCATTTACCTCGTAACCCTTCATCGTGTTGAAGGTGACTTCATAGGGCACAATAGTTTTGTCCTCTGAGATTAGCCCATAGCCGGCAGAGAGAATTGCTAGGTGTATAGCTTCCCGTCCCAAGGACTGACGCAGCAATTGAACCCCTTCCATGACCCGCAGGTGCTGCACCCCCGTGTACATCTGACCAGCAGGGTATAGGAATTGGGCCAACTTTTCATGTCGCTTTTGGAGTCGGGCTGAGTTCTTGAAATCCTCTAAGGTCAATTGATTTTTGGGCTTGTAACGCTTTTCCCCAGTGCAGGAAGTAATGACTAAAACACGGGGCTGGCGCATGGAATCTCCTTCTCGTACAACTAGCTTAGAATACTCAGTCAGTGCGTTAATCAGCCAGCACCATAAATAGTCATGTCTTGCTTAGCCCAACGCAAGCTCCTCAAGGAAATCTATCTTAACAAAATGAACAGGTTGCCGATTCAGCCCTCGCCGACCCAACCGAATGAAGCAGTTGCAATCGGTAAGGGCATGAATCTATAGAATAGGAATCTCACGACTCTAGCTGCTGTTCATCAAAGTCATCGCTATCCTCAATCTCAGGAGGATCAAAGACAACCTCAAAGGAGACATTGGGGATAAACCGCTTCAAGAATCTCTGGTGATCCTCTGCATCCTGGCGATTAAAAAACCGGGCTGCGACATACCTTTGACAATTGGGTAGGAGTCGAATAATTGTCCAAGGACGAGTCCAGTCTGCCGAGTATTCGATTTGTTGAGAGATTGCTTCTCCCTTCTTCGATTTGAGAATAGTTTGCACAATTAATACAAGCTGCTGCCGTGCTGGGCTATTATTGTTAGGAAGGATACTCCAATCCCCCACTGGTGCAGGTAGCCAAATCAAGACATAGGAGCTGCCTTCTTGGGTGACTTTCCAAGACAAGCGTCGGGTTTGTTTGGTACACAGATAGCCTCGCTGCCGGAGAGCAGCACAAAGGTTCTCACCTTCATCCCGAAGGCGAAGCCAGTCACGATGCTTCATAGGTGGTTAAATTAGTAAATGAGTGGGTCGATAGCTTTTCGTTTGAAGAAAGGCGATCGCTCAAAGGTGGCTATTAAGCAATCGCCCCATGCAAGTGACCAAATCAATCAGAATCGTATATCAGGTGATTAATATTCCATAGGCACCTTTGAACTCAACTAGAACTTTCACATCCTTTAGCAGCACAACTCGTTGCTTCTGGTGAATGGTCTTTTTTCAAGGTATTAAGAATGGCAATAAAAAAACACCTCAGATCGCAGTAGAAATTTAACCCAATTTGTGCATACGACATTTCTACGAATCCCGATTGGAAGAGCATAGCCTCTCAACAAGTTCAGCAGGAATCGTCTCGAAATGCTCCAAAAGGAAGTCCATCAGGGCAAGATGACGCAAATCAGCTTGTTGAGGACGGCGATAGCTACGACCTCGACTAAACCAACACTGAACGGTAGAAATTGAGCGAGAGCAAATAGCGGCGAGTACCTCTTGACTCACTTGCCACTTGGCATAAAACCTCTGAGGTGTCATCCCTAGCTGACAATTGCTGTAGAGTTGGATCAGCTCTTGCTCTCGTTGAGTCAAAGAATGAGAACGAGTCATAACAATTCAAAATTCAAAATTCAAAATTCAAAATGGGAAAACCCAATGCTGACACGCATCCTAGCTGCTGACTATATGCTCTCTTAAATGCAAGGGCAGCTTAACAATTCCAAATGCTTGCATCCAAAATTCAAGCTGTCCCCAGTGCATAGAGTGGGTGGTTGAATGCGGTTATGGAGGTTTCTGTGATCAAAATGGTTCTAGGTCATCTTCCCAAGCCGTATCAGCAGTAACTATTGCCGAACTGGGTGAGTCTTGATCCAACAGAATCAGATATTTCCAACTCCACTCAAAACCCCGGTGAGAAGCTGGAAGATAAACGCGACCAATGACTACACCTGTGTCCGTCTCGACTAACCCTCCCCATAGCTTCCAGCGAAGATGCTCACCGTACTTAAACTGGGGGATACTGAAATCTGTGGGTAAAGCGCTAGCTTGAGGCAGAGGTGGGTCAACTAAAGGCAAGTCAGAAATTCGATGGCTATCCCCATGCGGCATGGCATTCAAGTAGCTGGAGATTAGGTTTCCTTTGAGACTGGCGGTTAACTGCTCAATTAACCAAACTGCTATTAAATCAAGTGTTTCTTCCCTTGAATTCAGCCACTGGGTATCGAGGTCTTGTTCAGAGAAATTGCTCAATTTTAATAGCAGGTCTGATAGGCCGAAATCATCTAAAGCTTGCTGATAACCCAACTGATAGATATCAGTCTGATAGCCAATTGGTTTTATCACAGGTTGAAGCTCCTATTTTAAGGGAGCAAAAGCAGAACAATTCACCCATTCACGCATTATTAATTCAAAATTAAGAACCCCAGGGATGAATCCCGTTGATTGAAATAATGGTCAGTAAGAGGATATTTTGCTGCTGATGGTTATGATTTCTTCTGTTTGATACTCACAGTTTTGGGTCGCAGCTTGAATCGTACCTGTTTGCCAAAGGTGACATCAGCGATCGCACTAACATTTTGCCCAGCCGTATGAGCAGCAACAATCTCATCTGTGAGGGCAACTGTGCGTGTGCGGCTCTCTTTAAACTGGTCAGGAAACAGTGGGTCATCGGGCGAAAGTTTGAGGGTTATTTTGGGTCGGCTGTTATCGCGGATTTCAATAGCGCGAGTCTTACCAACCAAATAGCTATCAACTAAACCCATTTCTTCAAGTTTGATTAACCCCTGTTTCATGGCATCTAGCTCTGACTCTTTGCGCTCAATGATCTGGTCGCACATTTCCATCAGATGGTCTTTCTTGCGCTTCCAGAGTTCGAGATCATTCTTAAGAGAATCAGCAGTAAAGCAATACCCATCTACCTTAGATTCAGTAGCCTCTGCTATCCAAGATTGAATCTGGTTCAGTAATTGGTTATTGGGGGTCGCTGCAATTAGTTCGGCTAGGTCAGCCGCTTCAAAGCAAAGTTGTCTCAATGTAAAGGTGTGGAATTTTGCTTCTAATTCAGTGAGGGTTATTTCCCCAGTTTCGCGTATTTCACAGTCGTCTCTTGTAGAAAGGATCATGGAATTTTAGTTTCCCTTGCGCTCTAGTTTTAAAAGAGCGCGACAGCGCCGCCGCACGTTGAAAAGGATCTGGTCAAAACCCATTGGTGAAGATGCAGAAGTTTCTAGGTTGAATAGAGGGGAACTTTGACATTCTTCCCACACCTGTGTTTAAAAAGCCACCCTACCGCCTGTTTAATCAGGTACTAAGCTATGTGTAGCTAAAATGAGTAGTTGAGTTTTAACTCCAGTCGTTCTAATTCTGGATTTGAGAAATACACCATCAGGAAGTTGGTAAGTAGTAGCATCTACTGACTCTAACCAGTCTCTAAATTGGCGGTATTTCTTACTTTTGGTGTTAGAGTTAACCGAGTTACTAATCACCGAGATAAGAAGGCCATTGGGTGCTAAAAGAGAGTAAGCGTGCTGGATGTGGGTAATTTCTTCATCAAAGGGTGGATTCATTAATATCCTGTCCCATTGAGGATCTATTGGATGAAATTTCAGGAAGTCGGTTGCAATGATATTGAATTGCTTTAAAAGCAGAATTTGCTGTAGGTGAAAGTCAATTTCAATAACATCGGGTTCGCATCCCGCCTCTCTAATTCCAGTCGCTAGTTCGCCATTTCCGGCACTGGGTTCTAGTACTCTTAAACCAGGTAGAAGATTGGCGTGTTTGATGATTAGATTGACTACCTCTTGAGGACTAGGGAAGTAACCCGGTATGCGCCTGCCTACCAAGTCATTCTCAGCGCGGCGAATCTCAAGAATGCGCGAATCGTGTGGTTTTATAGCGAGTTGATTCAGATGAGCGATCGCTTCACTTAATAGCCTTGGTGAGGTAATACCACAACGGTGTAACGAACGCCGCTTTTTGATATCATCAGGATGATTAGATGCAAAAAAATCTGTAATTTCGGAGGCTTGCCAAGAAAGCATTTCTGCTAAAATTATCAGAGCAGACTTACTTCTCACCTGGTAGAGGCATTGGGAAATATCACCCGATTCGTGTTCCTTCGCTAGCGCATTGAGCCAGCACTGAATCCGCTCTAGGGCAATCCCTCTTTGATACATAGCTTCGGCTATTCTAGCTCGTCTTAGCGTCGGTCGTTGCTGACTTATAGCCGAGTTTTTCAGCCTATCTATTTCCGGCGATAACTGAAAAGCTGCGTCTTTTAGTTGAGCGGCAATTTGGGGATTAGGGAGAGCTTTAAAATTATTAAAGGGTAAAGTGGAATCAGCCGGATTTGCTGGCGGCAAATCCCAGAGCGTTAGTTGTTGGATCATTATGATTACTGCAATTAATCAAATAGCAAATAAGTTCGGTGGAAATTCCCCAAGCTTTACATTCCCAAGCTGTTGTCAGCCTTTGAGAAGGTCTAACAACAGCACTGGTGCAGAGTGAATGGGTTATAAGGGCATCCTTGAAAGCTTGTGCTTCCGCCTCTGTTTCAAAGCCAAAATAGGAAACCTTTCTGGAACCATCTGGGGCGGTAATGGTAGCGATTCTTTTGGAGAGAATATTGAATCGCCAACCATCACTAGCCAGATCAATTCGTTGGACTGTTATTGAGTTTTGAGTCATGAATTAAATTTCCACTTCTGGAACGGAAGCCACATAGTCTTTTGCAGATATCTGACCCTGAAGGAATTGAGCAAGAGAGCCTTGGTCAGTACTTGTAGAACTCTTGATTAGAATTGGTTCCCTCAGTTTGCTCAATATTCCTTCAAGTTGGTCTTTAAATATCTCGTGTTGTTCCTGACTGTAGGTAAATTTTAGACATTTGGGCGATACCTCATCCATAAGTAGCCAATAAGTTAATGAAATCTCTTCAGCTAAATAGGTGTCAGTCTCGGCTAATAGATACAGTTTGAGTTGAGTCTGACAATGGCTTTCCAGATAATCATTAGGCACGGATGAAGTTGTCCAATCAATAATTTGAGCAGATTGATATCCTCGGATAATCAAGTCATAAGTTGACGACAACACAATGTCACCAATAGTTACCTGAATTTGCTCATCCCAACTTCGGCAATTGTCCGGATTTGGCTCAAAAATTTCAGGAGCATTTTGGGTTAGCTGATTAACCCAATGCTTAAGTTTGGGATAGGTTGCTAGCAAGGAATCCACTGGCAAACCCATCAGGCGCTGTCTCATAATTTGGTGAAATCGCTGTCCCCATTCCAATCGTTCTCTTTGTTGTGGGGGTATAGTAGAGGCAACCCATCCTTGATAGACTCTGTAAAACTGGTTTGGGTCTTTCTCTAACAAATCCAGCAGATTTTCATTGAGGTAGTAATTCATGGGGTGCTATCGGTCGCAATTTGGTTCTCTTTGCAGCGCGAAAGCGCCCCAAGAATGGAGGGGTTGCTAATTCCAAATCAGGAACTTTGAGCGCGTTTCAATATCTTCCATGTCGAAAATTTCGTGGGTGTTATCAATAGGGGTTTGTTGGGAAATGATTCGGGATAAAATCTCATCCCGGTTAGCTGGAGGAAATTCTAGGTTAACTGTGGGGTCAATGAGAGGATATTCATAGTGGTGATTGAAAATTTCTGAGACATTGATATTAGGTAAAGGGAAGGCTTCAAAGGTGTAGCTAAACCACTGAGTACCCCGATGAGAGGTTTGGGATATTAAGGAAATTCTAGTAGTAACCGAGGATAATTCATGTTTGTTAGTGTAGTTTAAAAATGAACGCAAAGCCTGGGATTTACCACTATTAAGTAAAGTAAATGCCCAATTCAGTTCCGGATCTAAAAAGCACAACCCAATCCAATCTTGTTCTGGCATATTGGCAAAGGGCTGACCCCGAACCGGGGGTGTGGCATGAAGAATTATGATGTCTAGTGCTTCTCCAACTTCTTCTAGGCGGAAGGGGTATTCAATTATTCGATAAATTAGTCCTGATGAGCGATTGAGGCGATATCGTTGAATTTCCATAGTTTAAGTTAACAGTTTAAATATTAAAAAGTGCCAGGGCTACGAGTTTCCTGACACTTTTTTGCCGATGTGGGAGCGCTGGAAATATTTGCGTTAACTGTAAAATTTGCTAAGGGTATTGGGTGAAGTATAGAATGAACGACTGCTACCTACTCCAGCATGAAAGAAGGTAGCAAAGCGTTTGAGTCCCCCAGTTAAAGTAAGTTGCGCCAGCATCTCTATCGCTTCTGCTGCTACTCGTTGATTGATAAAGAGAGCTTGTTGATTATACAAAGCTATCTCAGCACAAGACAAAGGGGGCGATTCTAATTCTTCTGGATTAGGAGTCAACAGTGTTGGCGCTACTAAGCTGGGGGAAGGCAAATTAACACAGAAATTGGGCGTATCTGGCTCATTAAAAACATTTTGAGGAGTTAGGGAATGGGTGGAACCCAAAAGTACTTGACCCGCCGGTATGCCGTTACCTTGATTGCCGCAGTCAAGCCACCAAACTTGAGAAGTTTGATAGGGTTGATTAATATCTAAAGTTTGGCTAATTTCCACCCTAGCTGCTGCCTGATCCACAGCACCAATCACCACCGTTACTTTTCCCCATCCTGACTTGACCATTTCACGTTGAAACTTAGAAGGAATGACACCAATTTCTATTCCATAAGCCAAACTGTATCGGGTTGCTAACACTTGGGCTTTATTCAATCCAATTTCACAGCGGACAAAGTTCTGTCTAGGAATATTGATTGGCTCAATACTATCGAAATCAACAAAAGTTACCGAGGCTCTCTTCCCCGTCTCATTAATAGCGAGTATCAACCGCGCTAGGCTAGGAGCTAAAAAACCGCCTGTTCCTCCACAACCCACCATCACAAATTCCACCGAGTGGTAATTACCTAGCAGGAGAGGCAGAGCTTTACTGTATTCTAAATCTAGCATTAATTTGATTCAACAGTTTGATCTAAAAATGAAAAAGGCATCTCAAATATTTGATCAGCAGGAATGTGCCAAAAGTCACCAAAAACACCCACTCGCACTCGAATAGTCGGCTGGTCAAAGATAGTCCCCAAAACTCCAAAGACCCTAAAGCCGCTTTCCTCGGCATCATCTGTAGGTGAAAAGTCCGCAGCAAAGGTATGATGGGAGTGAACCTCAATCAGCGCTTTTTGATAGGATGAATCTAGCGCTTCACCTAAAGGTTGAACAGAGGTAGGAGTAGCGGTTTGAGGTGGGATATGAAGCTGCCATTGTTGATTAGACCAGTAAAGATGAAAGAGGATTTCATTGGGAAATGCTTTTTGCGATCGCCAGAGCATTTCCTTTAACAATTGTTCAGGGACTTTGGGGTAATTTAGGTGAAATTCCGGTTGAATTGGAGCCAGTCCAAAGACTTGGCATTGAGCGATTTGAATCGTTGCCTCTAAGCCAACTCGCTTGGCTCTTTTAAAGACTCCATTACCGACTAGGATATATTCAAACATTTGAGCATTAATCGGTGACAGTTGGTCAGAGAAGATGGTAATGTATTCCACCAAAGGAGAAATCATGATAGCGTTATTCCTGATCAATTAAAGAGCAGAAGGATGGATGCCAAATCCGGTTAAATAGACTACTTATTCTGTAGTTCAATTTTTTGTAGAATAGGTTATTGAGGAACTTATATAAGTAGGTTTTGTAAACCAGATTTCGCATAAAAACATTGAACTCTGATGAAGTTTGAAGCCTATTCTTGGTCTACCTTATACGAGATATTATTGGATAATTTGATTAACGATTTGCTCAACGGTGCAATTCTTATTCGTGCTATACTCAAGACCAACTCGATAAGAATGGTATGGAATTAGGTCACTTTTCGGGTATTTTTTCTTCCTGGTGTTGTGTAGAGCAATCAGATGGGAGCGCACATCTTCCGAGCAAGATTTTGATTTTTGGCTAACACTATCACCGTTGAAAGGACTTTTGAGAAATAGCTGCCAAGTGGATTCAAGGGTGTCGGATGAGGCGCGGGGAACTCTATTAGAACCAAAGCAAATTGTTCCGTCGTTAGATACATTCGGTAGAGGAGCGTGAAAGACTTGGGCTAGAGAATTAAAGCGGCGCTCTTTTACAGCCCAAATGTAATAGCGACTCCCTTTACCTATGAAAATAAAACCGGGCAATGGGATATCAAGTCTGAGGGCTTTTTCACCCACAATACAAGAGATTTGGTAATAGTTGGGAGGAATAAACTTGAGAAGCCAATCACCTTCTGAACTACTCCCCCAGCGGACAACACCAGGGGGGAGAAATCCTGAATCTACAGCCAGATGAGTAAAGGCTTGTCGGACAGCTTCAGGAGAGATAAGTTTGGTTATTATTGCCTCTCCCTCTTGGTACCGAAGGATATATTGACCCTCTAAGATGAGTAATTGGCACAGAGATGGATTTGGCAAAATTTGAGTCAGAGAGTTGGCAATAATCGATGTGTCGAGAAGAGGAAGAGAAATCGATGGAGTCTTGATTGTTGATATCATGATTTTTTAGGTTGATTAACTCGCTGACTAAGGACTAATGACTCCGCTTATCGGCTTGATTCCAAAGGTCAATTAACCGTAAATATCGATTTTTTTCTTCTTCAATCCAGGTTTTTAGTTGACTTTCTTTATCCCATAAAGCCAAAGCTAATTTCCACTGTGCCGCTAAAAAGTCTAGACTTTCCCTTGACCAGGGAAAATCTTCAATACAGTCCCAACATGAATCAATCCAAATACATCCACTAGAATGGTCTACCAGACTAATAGCTTCGTACAAATAACACAAGGGTTCTGGGGCTTGCTGGCAGATAGTTGAGAACTTTTCAAAATTCAGTTGTTGTACAGGAAGGATAAAATTGGAAGTTAGCTCAAACCGTTGGAGCCATAACGAAACTGACCCTTCCTGCACTAAAAGGTTAATCATGAATTGGTGAAATTCATCAAACTCATCAAATTCCTGCTGATACCAATCCAAATCGTGAGGATAAACAGTGATAGATGACATTCGTTCCTCCAGTTCTTCAGCCCATTCCGACTCAAATCCAATAGGAAAAAGTCGTTCTTCTACCAAGCGCAGAAATTCGATTTCTTTGGGACTGTGAGGGCAACCGAGACTATTGTCAGGTATTTTGGTCGTTGCTGTTGATTGAGTCCATTCAGCCGGAAAATACTCCTGATACAATGAGAGGAGGACAACTTGTTGAGAAAGGTTTTGTAAATAATCTATCCTCTCTTTGAGTGAGAGGGGAATGGAGAATAAGTTCAGGGACTCCAGGGCTTCCGTGTAAGTAAAAATCATATCAGAAGCCAATAATTGGAGTTTGAGAAGGGATTGGTGAAGCTACTTTTAGCGCAGAGGTAACACGCCTGATTTCGGTAGATTCATTCTCTCCCAATTGGGTGGCATCTTCTATGGTGTGCTGAAGAGGAATGAGAGTTTCAAGGGTTAATCTACCTTGAATTTCTAGTGTTTTGAGTTGCATAGCTAAGAGAATCACTGGATTGATGTATTCGGGAGCATTCTTTAACAAAAGAATGGGAGTGATGGCGTTACCTTTTGTACCTGGTCGTTTAACGATTTCGATGACAGTATCACCATCTTTTTCGCTACGCCTGAACTGAGCATTAGCAATATCGGGGTAGAATGGGAGTAAGGTATCAGTGATGGCTTGGTCTGTGGCAGCTTGTTCAGGAGTCAGGGTAATTTCCTGACCTTCTAGTAGAATTTTGGGCATGGTTAAAAGTTCTTTAGAAAAGAGTGAGTTGTTGTTGAGTATTGGGAGAGTTGGACTCAGGTTTAGGTAAAGGTTTTGCTGGAGGTAACTTGCAGGTAGATGTCTTGGTTGTGAGTTGTTTTTGAACTTCTAGTTGTTGCAGCTTTTTCCTCTGAAGTGCTGTTGTTGCCCTCTCTGGCATTTGAGACTCTAACTGTTCGAGCATCTTTTGGATAACTGGAGGCAGGCTAATTTCCGAGAGGGTAGTGGTAGCAAATATGGGGGGTTCATTCTTGATTCCTACCCCAATGTTTACTGTTCTGTTTGGCTCATTTTGCGGGCTTGGAAGAAACTCTAGATGAATAATAACTCTGGTTTTGTGGAAGTTATAGCTGTCTAATAAAATAGCATCATCTTCCTCATATAGGGAATAAGATTGTTGTTTTTCGTCATTATCTGGAGAATAATTTTTAGAAGCTTGTGCCTGTTCTTGAGGTAGGATGACATCATTGTCTAAGCTTATTTCTGCTTCTGCTTTCATGAGTTTTGTACATAAAATTGCAAGGTTTTATCTGTAATTCCTTGCCCATTAAAGGTTCCCCATTTGTAGGTGCATTCTCCTGGCTTGTATTTAGGAGATAACTGGCTCCATTCATCCCAAGCTGGGAGTAATTCCGGGCTGATATATTTCAGGCTCATCCCGATAAAAATCCAGGTTTCGTACTGATCAGCAAATCGAGGGTGAATCACCTCTAAAAGCAGTAAAGCTTTGTCGATATCGGCGTTAAAAGTGGTATGATTGAGGCGATTATTCGGTTTTTTAAACAGTTACGATGTGGCCTTCCTAGAAGTTTTGATGTATTAAGAGGTTTACTCATCTTGTCAATTACCCACTGGGGAGCGTGTGCCACCTCCACTTGGTCAGGGCGACAATTGGGTAGCCATTTGTAAGAGCCAGTGAGGGGATGAGGAGAGGGGGGTAAAATAGATTGCAACCCAGTACCTCGCAGTTCCAAAGCTTCTCCAGGTGCTGTAGGAATTTTGCAGGATTTGAGTTGGTGGTTGGTGCCAGGGAGAGAAAAGAGATACTGAGATCGGCCTGGTCTTCCAGAGGTAAAAGCGACAGTTTTAGGTAGGAACCTACTATTAGAAAGTTCTTTAATTTTAGCATGGGCACTTGAGCCATCGGCATCTATGGCTACTAAGTATTCTTTCTCTGTTTGTCCGCATAATAAGCCAATTCCTTGAGGAGTTACTTGATAGAAACATTGATGCTTGTCGAGGATTTTTACTCCCCCAGTTTGGGCAAGATAAGCTGCCATTTGCTGGGGGGAGAAGGCAAACTTTTGCCATTGGTATCCCAAGGGAATTTTGTTGCCATTAGTTGGGATTATTTGCCAATGGTTGGGGAGAAGAGATAGGGTTAAAATTAGCTCACGTATCATCATTGATAAATTTTCAGAAATACTTCTAGGTTTTGGAGCAAATTGGGAATTTTCACGAATCAGCGCGTCAGCGCGTCTCTTCGGAGTGATAAAATATTAATTATCCCAACTATTAAATAAAATGGCTAAATCTTACTTCGGCTGTTTCGGCTGAAATCAGTATGGAAATCCCGCCCATAAAGCTGATTAGGAGATAATTCTTACTCTCCGGCTGTTCGGCTTCATCTGTATATAAACAATCTTCTATTTCACTAGGAGCATTAGTCATTTGGAAAAACTCTTGGTTTCTACTCCCAATCTGGTCTACGAACTCGATTGAATCTAAACATTCTCCTTGTTCGTCAATAGGATAATCCTTGGTTCTCTCTCGGATTCTCAAGAAATCTACATTTTTGAAGATTATTTTCAGATTGGTTGTCAGGCAGTTATCAACTTCAGGAAATTATCCACATCAGACTACAGAGCTTTGAAATTCTAATTCAAGAAGTCTATTCGTTGCTTCGTAAGTATATCTTTGAAGTTGAAATTGATTATGCAAATCAAAGCCTTGACCTGCTAGCTCTATTTCTATGCCTTCTTTAATCTGAAAATTGCTTAATTTCATAGATGTAATAACGGGACTATTATTAATTTAAATGTTAAGCCATATTTGGATCTGATTGAGTTAAGCTAGGAGAAAAAGCTGCTGACGGATATTAATAGATAAATCAGGATCGGAACCAAGACTATGGATTTAGAAACTCTCAACGGAAAACCTATCAGTATCCTGGGTTTGGCTGGACATCAGCCTATGGATATATCTTGTACAGCAGTGGCGTTTGAGACAGGCGTTAATTATTTCTTTTTTTATGATCTTTCTTACGAAAACTTGCTCAAAGGATTAAAGCCAATTGTGGCAAGTCATCGGGAAGAGGTATTGTTAGCAACGGGAAGTGAGGAGCGCAATACAGATAAATTATCGCAATATTTGGATCGGGTGCGTCGATATCTAGATGTTGATGTTGTGGATGTATTTTTTATTGAGTATGTCACACCTAATGAAGACATGGCTCAGATTTGGGCTATATTTGATCAACTTTGGGATTGGAAGGAAAGAGGATTGATTCGCTATGTGGGAGCAACGACTCATAATCGTATGATTGCATTAGAATTAATCAGGAGCCGTAGATGTGAGGTACTGATGCACCGCTACAATATGGCACATCGCAAGGCGGAAGCCGAAGTTTTCCCTATAGCTCAACAGGTGGGAATTCCAGTGGTGGCGTTTACTTGTACCCGCTGGGGAAAACTCCTACAAGGACATCCGGATTGGCTTTTTAAGACACCGACGGCAGCTGATTGTTATCGATATGTGCTACACCAAAAAGCGGTACAATTGGCTCTAACTGCACCAGAAACTCAAGCGCAATTAGAGGAAAATTTGAGTGTTTTGCAGACTCCTGAACTTAGTGCAGAAATGATGGCACGGTGGCAAGAGTATGGGGCGTTAATCTATGGGGATGGGCAAGATGCCTTTGAGACTCAATGGGTTTGAGTGATTAGCTGATTTGAGGTTGCAACTGAGTAAGTTTGATGTGTTTTATGGCTTGACTTTTATCAACAGTCACGTCGCTTCCCTCCGCATTAAAATTGAATTCTCTTCATTTTGAATGGGTGAATTCTGTGAAGTAAGCTAGTCCGGAATGAAAAATTGCTGCCTCCCTACACCCCACACCCGCTGCAACGGTTTCGATTACGAGATGCACATGAGCTTAGTACTAGAGACTTGAGTTTTTTTACTGGCTCAAGCCCCTTTTGTGTACTAAGTTGGGATTAATGGGGTATCATTATTGGAACTCCATGAGACGAGGCGATCGCTATTCTCATCGGTTGTACCACCAATCATCGGATCTACAGCCGCCCAAGTAGCTTGTCCAGAGCGTGCCCAAGCTCGCAGTTCTTCCAATTCCGTGGTATCAGTAGAAAACTGCGCTGGTTTAACTTTGATTTGTAGCAGTAATTCACCCACTGTCACTTGGCAAGGGCGGCGTTGAGCATAAGCAACAGAGGCACAGTGTTCTGCTACCTTGCGAATTTCATCACCAGTAAAGTTCGCTGACTCCAAGGCAAGCTGGTGAATTTCTTCAGCAGATAAAGTTAACTTGTACCGTTGGAGTTGGACAATCCAAATTTGCTCCCTAGCTTCCACACTAGGCAAATCTACATAGAAGATTTTGGTAAATCGACGTAAGATTTCTGGCTTAAAGCACCAGGGGCGATTAGCAGTAGCGGCAACAAATACGGAGGCTAAGGATTCTTGGAACCACTTGAGAAAGTAGCCGAACATCCGCTGACTTGTACCACCATCCGTTTCAGATGAACCGCTATTAAACATTTTATCCATTTCATCGATGAACAAAATGCACGGTGCCATACTTTCCGCCGCCCTTATCGCTTCCCTAAGATTGGACTCACTGCCTCCCAATTCCTTAGTCATCAGCTTGCCTGTATCCAGTACAATTACAGGTAGACCCCATTCTTTGGCAAAGCACTTGACCGAGAGGGTTTTACCAGTACCACCCACACCGACAATCAGCGCTCCTTTAGGGAAAGGAATGTTGTAGAGTTCCTGAGCTTCCGGCTCTAGCAGTGCGGTAATCGTAGTCGCCCACTCGTTCAGCACGGGTAAACCCTGTACTTGCACATCAGGAGCAGCCGCGTATTCGATCCCTTTGGCAGCAAATTTGGCTTTCTTGATATCGGAGATTACCTCAATGCTACCTGCATCAAGGCGGCTTTTGGTAGTGGCACAGAGTTGGATAGTGTCATCCATCCCTTCTGCCGTCATCCCTAGCAGGGCGCGAACCATTCGCTTTTGGTCAGTGGGATTTAACTGTACTGGGAAGTTGACTCCTTGCAGGGATGCACTCTTTTGCAAGGCTTTGATACGATGGTCGAGAATCGAGGAGGTTTCCGACTCATTGGGCAGGGGATTTTGGGCATCGGCAACTAGGTCTTGAAATACTCTGGGTGTCACCAAACCGTCATGAAGGATGATAACTCGGTTAGGCGATCGCTTGACAGCAAACCAAGCATCGACAGCCAACCGGACTAAAGCCGGATTGGGCGAGGCTCCAGCAATGAAGGGGTAAAGATCTTTGAGCAAAAATAAGGTGGGATGGGGATTTGAGGCGGAAATACACTCAGCTTCAATATATTTGAGCAGTGCTTCTACTGGATGTCCCTGTGCCTTGTAGCTGGCAACTGGAGACTTTTTAAGGCTAGAAAATTGACCCTTTTTAGTGGTAATTTCGGCTTTTTGAAGACTGTGAGCTGAGTCCCAGATGAATAAGTCAAACCCTACTGGCTGGGCAATTTGTGCGGCGATTTGATTGGTTATTGAAATCTCGCTGGCTGTGGGACTATCTACCGCCACTGTAGCAATTCCGGCGTTAAAGTATCGTTTGATTTCAAGAGCGTTGAATGCCATTATTGCCACTCTCCAATATTAACGCTATCGATGACTTGAAGGTTGGGTTGTTCATAGAATTCCGGTTTAAGGGTTGTGGAAGTCTCTCCCAATTTGTCCAAGGCTTGGGTGATTTTTTTGCAGTTAGAGCCTTGAGCGTTCAGAACTTCAACTTTGAGGGGTTGTCCTAATTTGAGGGTGATTTGGATTTGTGGAGTAGACATGGGTTAATTCACACATTATCAATTCAAAACTGGTCAAAGCCTGTTGTCAAACTGACTTTTTGGGTCAAATTAATACGGGTTGAGCCATCATCTAACGTAGTTTCGGTGTAATCCCATAGAGTAGGTGGATAATGGATTTTAATGTAGGCTCGGTCGTGGGCTAGCTGAACTTCATTGATAAAGTTTTGGACGGGCGAAGTATAGGAACCATTCATTTGACCAAAGGCTAAACCCAAGGCATTCTGGTTGAAGTCCCAAGGGTCGGCAAAGAGTTCAAAACGACCCTCATTTTCGTTCCACAGAAAGCCTACATCAAGCAGGGCGCGGCGTCCGGGAACGTTCAGTTCATTGCGCCGGATGAGGATTTGTGCGTAGACAAGATCGCTCTTGGAATAGTCACTGATTAACTCGACAGGATGATCATGAACTTCAACTTGGGCGTTTATGCCCTTAAAAGAGAGCAGGTTTCTCAAGCCTTGGATCAGGGCTTCTTGACTGACGAGAGATGTTTTAACGCTAGAAAAGTGAGACATAATCAATTCAAAATTCAATAAAAGAATCGGATTTGGTAAGCTATTCCACATTTAACTTGCCTATTTTAGGTTCCCGGCTCTTGAGTTCCCTTTCCTTGATCACGACCATGTAAATTAGATGTGGAAAAGCTTATTAAGGGATTAGTTGGGCGGGTTAAATACCACCCAATCAGAACGGTCTAATCCTTCAGCTTCGGCAATTTCTAAGAGTTTTTGTTGTTCACCAAGAAGCTTTTGTGAGATTTCATCCATCTTTTGCTGGAGTTGGGATTTACTGGAAGCATCCAGCTTTTTAGCATCGACGCTGGCTGTGTCTAAAATTGACTGCAACTGACCCATCATGTCAGCCAAAGTGGGAGCCGTTTCTCCTTGGGCGTTACCGATGAGAACCTGAATTTTCTTGAGCTGCTTGGAAATCTTTTTGCGGAAGTTGACTGGCTTGTTGCCCGGTTCCCACGCGGCTAAATCGTCCAAGAGTTCAGCCGCAAGTTGTTGTCCTCCGGCAATGGCGGCTTTTGCCAGGTTTTGCTCCAGGTTTTGGTCGTAAGCTTGGATAAATTGATTAATTTGGTTGAGGCATTCTGCCTGTTGCTGATTGAGTTGGTCGGACAGAGCTGGTATAATAACGGGACGAGCGATGATAACTTGCAGATACTCTTCTAGTTCTTCTAGTTGAGGGAATTGGTTAAGCAGTTGAGTACGAGCAACTTCCCTAGCATCGCTGTCGAGGTTCCAGGCTTTGGCACTCAAAAATTGCTCAATGCGATCGCTAAATTCTGCAAACCCTTGTTCGTGCTGTTTCTTGAGTGAGGCGCGAAGCGCGGGTGCCAGCACGTCTCGAATGTGGAGCATTCGCTGCCACACGAGAGGGGCCAGGGAGATCGAGCAGATTAAATCACCGTTATCTTGGGTCATCCACTCTTTAACTAAGGCGATTTCGTTCCTGAGTTGAGATGCGGCTTCGTCGAGTGCTTTGAAGACGGAAATGCCTCGGAGTCCAACTTCAGATTTGGTAATTTTTTCCAAGTCTGATTCAGCGTCTTTTTTATCGGTAGATTCTTGGACAGGTGATGCAGGACTGAGAATCTGTTGCCATTTGGGTGCGGTTTTACGGGTGGCGTTTTTTAGTCCGATTTTGAATCGGATTCGGGTTTGGTTCAACGCAGTTAGGTTGTGTCGATGCACCACAGCTTCTTTGAGTACACTGGTATCGGATTGAGACTCAGAAACTTGGCACTTCGTTAGGCAGTCTTGGTTGGGATTGGCTTTGCCACCGTCCGTTCCCGTAGCGTCCTGTTGGAAAGGGCGATCGCTTTGCCGTTGTGCTGATGAATTGATAAGCATTTGTGTCACTCTCAATGGAGTTATATTTGAACCATTGCTTTCGGGTAAGAATGAATTTTTGATGGGTTGCCTTGGAACTCAATTGCTTGCACGAGGCAAGGGAGGTTTTCGTAATTTGCCTCTTACCCACAGGTTGGGCGCGTCAGCGCCAAGAAAACCCAGGTGATGGAGAACGGGGAAGGTGTTCCCCGTTCCCCTTTAAGGCTGAGTTATAAATTGCCAGCTCGTGTTAGCCTCCAATTAGGGCTTGCTGAATAAGTGCTTTGGTGAGGGTAGGTAAGAGGGAACAGGCAACAGGCAACAGTTTCACCCCCTCTGTCTCAGGCAGATTCTGCGATCGCATCCTCCAAAAATGCTAGGATTTTCAGCATCTAGGTGCAAAAACCTTGCACTTTTTCACCTTTAATCGTCCTCTAACCCTTGATATATCAGGGTTTCCGGTTTGTGCAGCAAGCCCCAATTAGGAGGAAAACGAGGGGGGTTTGTTGCGACTTCCACGACGACGATTTATCATAATTCGCCGGGAAGACCCCATGCGTAGGAGAGCGATTTTTTTCGGGGGAGATGGAGCAGACGACGCGGTAAGATGGCGAAGATGTCTGATTCGTCCAGCCCCGTCATCTATCAACTCAAGGTGGTGCTGCTAGGCATTAGCCCCATGATCTGGCGTCGCCTACTGGTTAAAAGCAACAGCACGATAGAAGATTTGCACTACACGCTACAGATAGCAATGGGGTGGGAAGACATTCACCTGCATCATTTTGTCATTCACGGTAAGCTGTATGGGATTACCTAACCGGGCGGCATAATATTTAGCGATCGTGCAAGTGCTGTCAAGCTCTCTAGATTTGGGTTCCGGGTCAAAGAGCGCTTCATACCAAATCCGGGTTGACTACCCCCTTTATCAAGAAGGATAATCTGGTTTGAGGCGATCCCTAGCAAGATTGGAAGCATGGTCAAAAAAGTGCATCTCCAACCGTACATGACTTGCTCACAACTCAAGAGCCATTACCTATGTTCCTGTGACCGAGTAGAATCGCGTCGTTGGCATCTGTTGTGGTTAGTGTCAAAAAACTGGACAATTCAGCAAGCTTCTCAAGCAGTGGGCTTGAACTATGATTACGCCAAGGACATAATCAAGGCTTACAATCAACTTGGGGAAAAAGCGATCGTTAACCGTCGTCGCCAGCGCACAGACCCCCCATCTCATGCTCTGCTCAATCGAGAGCAACTAGCAATGGGGTGGTTAGATATCCACCTGCACCATTTCATCATTCACTCTCAACAGTACGGGATTACTCAGCCCGGTGGCACAGTATTTAGCACTCGCGCCTGTGAAGTAAAACTTGCCTCTTTCCAGTTGAGGGAGAAAGAAAAATTTCTTTACGAATATGACTTTAGCCACAGTCCAGTAATGGGTGCATGGCGTTATTGGTGGCGACATTTAATCACAATAGAAGCAATACTTACTCCATCGCTCAACCAAACTTACCCAATTTGCACAGACGGTAAAGGGGTTTGTCCCCCAGAAAACTGTGGTGGCCCTTGGGGCTTGGTATTGATACTCGGACAATTCAAAGTTACTTGGGGCATAACAATATTCAGCACACTGTGCGTTATACCGAACTGACATCGGCCAAATTTCAAGGTCTTTGGGATGATTAACGTTTAAAACCCTGTTTAGTTGTCACCCATCTCCCCCAAAATTTTTCGCTCTCCTATCGACTCTAACTGGATGTAGATCCGCGTCGTCGAGTTGTTCGGCGATACGTCCAGCGCAATGATGCCGAGGCAGATCTCGCCTTCATGACAGGCATTACTCAACCGGGGCTGTACTTTATTGCCTTTGAGGTGATTGAAGTAGAGGAGCCTTAAATTATCACCAACTGGCTCGAATCAGAAATTATTCCTATTCGAGCCTTCAATACCCTTGCAAGGAGGTCAAATGGGCATCGTAATTGAACGAGCCTTGGACTTTCTCATGGAAGAGGAAGACGAATCTAACATCTTTCCCAAAGCCGAGGAAGCCCAAGAATTTCGGGACGCTCAGACCTTATTTGTCATCGCCCTTTGCTGTAAGCAGTAGCACTTTGCGATCGCGGTTAGGTTTGGTTGCAAACAGTAATGATGCAACTGTGTGTATCCTAATAGACTTGTCCGAAAACTGGAAAAGCAGTCCCTATCTGGCGAAAGCGGCTGTTGTGCCTCAGCCCGAAGAGAATGACCTTGTTTCGTTGTGTGTAAGACCAGTGAGGTTATACTCCGATTGAAAATTTTGGTCAGTGCCACTTTTCCTCACTCATATATCAATATATGATGCTCAAAGAGCGTTCAACGGTCGTTGATATGCAAATTCGACTCGCAGTAATCAGCAATGCCGGTGGCAGTGGCAAAACCACACTTTCGGTTCATCTCGCCTACGAACTGGGACAACAGGGTTTCAAGGTAGCACTAATGGATCTCGATCCCCAAGGATCGCTGACCCTCTTTTGTGGATTAACTCCACCAGAGCCAGAACAAACCCTGGCGGCGGTGTTAAAAGATAACTTTGATGGCAAATGGCCGCTGATGCCCTGCTGGAGTTCCCACACAGATAACGTGGTCATCTGTCAAGGCGGGATGGTGCTAACCCAAACCGCAGATGAGCTGGTATTGCACAAGCGAGGAGCCTACCTGTTAGGAGACTGCTTGAGTGACTACCCCCTCGAACATAACCTAATTATTCTTGACTGCCCAGCCACGTTAGGACCTCTACCCTTGATGGCACTCGCTGCCAGTACTCACATTGTAGTTCCCGTACAACTCGAACCCAAGTCCGTTCAGGGAGCGGCTCGTTTACTGGAGTGGTATTACTATCATTGCCGACATCTGCGCTTAAAACCAGAGCCAGAGATTTTAGGCTTTGTACCCAGCCAATATGACCGTAAGAGAGCCGTCCATCGTCAGCTTAATGAATCCTTGCCTCTTGAGTTAGAGCAGATGGGTATCCGTGCCTTTGGAGCAATCCGCAATAGTACTGAGTTTGCTAATGCTAGTGGACAAGGATTGCCATTACATCTTCATCGTCCTTGTCATCCAGCCTTGGATGACTTTAAAGAAATCACTTCATATCTGGTTGGAATAATTCAAAATTCAAAACCATGAGTAGTCGTAAAGCACCTGACCTAACGAGTTATTTTTCAGCCGCCAAGCAGTCCCAACAGCTATCCGAAGCCCAAGAGGAGATTGGGCGACTCAAAGCCGAGATTGAAGAACTTCGGGCTGTGGGTTCAACGGAATTAGAAGCTCAACTAGCAGCGCTGCGAGAGCAACTGCTCTCGACTTCCGGTATTTTGTCCATTCCCATTGAACAAATTCAACCGAACCTAGACCAACCCCGGCAAAGTTTCTATAGCGAGAGTATTGAGTCCATGTCCCGCTCTCTGGAGAAGGATGGACAACTCGAACCGATTATTTTGATCAGACGGGGTGACTTGGTACTGTTTGATGGGGAACGGCGCTGGCGTAGCGCTAGGGCTTTGGGTTGGCAGAGTCTTGAGGCTGTGATTATTCCTGAACCTGTCGCTTTACACCGGAAGGCGCTATTGACTTCGTTGCATCGAGAAGATCTTAATCCTCTGGATAAAGCTGAGGCAATTGTGCGGGAATTGGCTGAAAATACGGGTAATGAGCCTACGGATATCCCTCGAATTCTAAATACAGTGGTGCGACGGTTGAATGCCCAGAAACGTATGAGCGCTGTTGTGGAATTGATGACGGCGACTGAGGATACCCAGCAGCAGGGTTTAGCGGAGCTGGGTTTAGAGGAGCGAGAACAGGCGGTGCTGGCGTTACTGCTGGATTTACAGCTTAATCCAGCTTCGGTAGATGCCAACATTTTCCCGATGTTGAGTTTACCGCCTGATCTGAAAGTGGCAATTAGAGAATTGGGACTCAAAGGAGTCCATGCGATCACACTCTCAAAACTTAATGCTAAGAACTTGGGGGTGACGGAGGAGGAGGCGCTTTCAATCCGCACTAATCTGGCACAGAAGGTGATTAGGGAAAAACTGTCTGTGGTTCAAACTCGCAAACAGGTTGCCGAAGCCATTGCTTTACACAAAAAAGCTGATTCAACTTTACCAGAGAAAGTTAAGCAAGTTTCAAGAGTAACCGGGAGCCTACAAAAGCTTTCTAGAGATATGCTGGCTACAGCACAATTCGAGCAACTCACTCAATTACGAGAAGTTCTTCACCAGAAATTGGCAGAAATAGACGAAATTCTGCAAGAAAATTAAAATTTTCACTTGTTTTCGCTTGCCTTTTTCCTTTCTTTCGTTAGATCACGCGCTCTGTAGCGGGAAATATACGATTTAAGTCAATTGATAAGTCAGAAAAACCAGGAATTGTAACTGTTTCATGGCGTAAGGCAATTTGTCTGATGCGATAGCCGAAATTGCCTTGAGAATCTTGATAGGGCTGACTGTAGCACTCCAGTTGATTAGCGACAAGGTTGACAATCCAGTAATGCTGAATTTGGTTTTGTGCATAGAGGGATAGCTTGATAGTCTGGTCGTATTCCAAGGTTGAGTCTGATACTTCAATTACGAGCAGAATATCATTGGGATAGGGATGATTTGATAAGTAGTCATCTGGCTGTCCTTGTGCGATCGCTACATCGGGTTCTGGCTCACTATCACTAGGCAGTATGATCGGTTCCTGTCCACGGACTACAGCCAGATCACCCACTAATCGGTCTAACTCTCGGACTAATTTAGTATTACTAACCGAATGAAGTGTACCCTTAGCTGCCATTTGCACTAACTCTCCCCGAATTAACTCCACCCGGTCATCCTCTGTGAGGAAACCCAATTCAATCAGGCGATGGTATTGCGCCAACGTAAAACGCTTGGTTGTAACCTGGGTCATAATTATGTGTTCAGGAAGCGATACTCTCATTTTCTCGCAAGTTAAGTTAAGAGTCGTCCCTAAAATTGAATCGATATCAAGGTTTGTTTTCTCTTACCAGTAAAACTGATAAAACATTACGCTTGAGGGCATTTCCTTTTTCATCCACTTTTCCATAAAAGGTCTTGCCTTTGTAATAAAGACAAGAGGAGCTTCCCCCATCTAGATTCATCGCTTTTTCAACTCCGAAAGTTTTCATAAATGTAGCCAGCGATATGAGAGACATTCCGGAGTTAGTGGGAGATTCGGGTTTTTGAGCGACCATCACCCAAAGGATATCGCCGTCATGAGTAATACCAACCGCACTCCGAGCATTGGGCTGGTTACTCCCCAATGGATCTCGTATCACTCTGCCATTAGCTTTATCCAAAAAACCTTCTTCAATCAACGTCAATTCTGGCAACAGGCTAGGGCCACCCCCAAGAGCATCTATTAATTGGCAACCTGGGGGAGTTGGTTGGCTGTGAACAGTAATATCGTAACGGATGGTAAGATTACAACGATAGCGCCGAAATTCTGTGCGGTCGAGGATTTTTGCTAATAAGGGCGCTAATTTGGGATTGTTGATTAGGCGAGCGTTATCCTGGGGGTCAGCAACCATTACTCCTTGCTGAATAACGATTGAGGTGGATTTCTGGTTTTGTGGATCAAAAAAGCCTCCGTTGATTACTGCTAGAACTTTTTGCTGTTGAGCAAAGCTTTCCAAAGTACTGACTCGTTGGGATAGAGCAGGTGTTACCAAAAAGCGATTCCCGGCTGGAATCAATAGGCTGTGAACTAGGCTGTGTTCCAGGGAGTGGGATTGGTATTGAATGTCTTTCTCGGTTGGCGGCAGAACAGGTGAAGAGGGTGCTGTCTGCGGCTGGTGATGGGGAGTCGATAACAGCCCTATCCCTAAAGCGATTACAATTAAGCTCAGAAAAAAGATTTTCTGGGTTATGGAACTTATAAAGGTACTATTTCCCATTATTATCATAACACTTCTTTGAGGAACATTTCCACCAGATTGAGCCAACTCTGTCCCTATTTTGACAGCTTTAGCTTGGATAGGTTATAGTATATTGGGGGACTATAATCAATATTCGGTCTGGATGATGCCACAACCCAGTAATTCTTCTCCAGCCGGATTACAACTGTTTGAATCTGGAGTTTTCAAAAGGGGTGATCGTCTGGTGCAAGCCGGGGATTAATAGAAATTTCGTTTGTCTATGCTACAGATGATAACGCTCCTGACACTCCTGACACTGGGACAAATGTTAGCAGGAATGCGATGAAAACGGTATTTTCCCCTGTCACGCCAGACCAATCGCACTCGCCAACTCCATTAACTGAGGTTCTGGTGACATTAACATCAACTCAGTAAGAATCCTTATTTGGGTAATACCTGGTGTCGCTTCCCAGATCTTGGCGAAATCACTCCGAGAGTAAGCTGATTCTAGGGTATCCATAGTTGGCAATATCTCATCGTGTGGGGAAGAAGCAACCAAGGGTAAATATTCGGTAGCTAGCCATTGGAGTTCTTCAGGTTCTACTGGTTCTTCTTCTGGGTGAGGTTTACTCATTTTACTATTAGGGGGACAAAGAAGCATTTTGAGTAAATCCCGAAAGCGGCTAATATGTTGTTGGGAATAGCCACTAAGAGATGCGATCGCTCCTTGAGTCACTTTCTCTCCAGTCCTCTTCAATTGTGCCACCGCCGCCTTAATTGCCATCTCCACCCGTTCAGTTTTAGTAGCCGCCTCTGGAGTAATACTAGAAGCTAGAGTAACAGTTACAGGGATATCTAACGGATAGTCCCCGATGAAATATACTGTCAGTTTCTGATCAGGTCTTCTGTGTACCCGCAGTCGTCCGATAGCTTGGTGGATATCAGCTAGTATGCGCCGCCGCACAAAGCTTCTAAACTCCGGATCAACCGAAACGTTTATCTCCAAATTTATATCAACAGGAGTCTTTTGGGTTTGGTCATTTTCAACCTTAATTTGTACCGGATACTTAACCTTAACAGTACCAGGTTGAGGAGTTCGTCCATACATCAGTGTAAACTCAGCCTCCAAGTGACTCAAATTGCGACAAGGAGTTCCTGTAAGAATGAGAGTAGTCGCCGATTCTAAGTCATTGATTCCGCGAGACTCAATCCACCATCTTAAAGTATCAGCGTGAGCAAATTTTTTAAAGTCAATTACTTTAGCCGTTGGGTCTTTTGCTTGTAGTGTTTTAACAATAGCATCAATCCGCTGCTGTAAAATAGCAGAGCGATCGCTACAACCCAAACGTCCCAACGTCGCTACCTGAATCACATCCAGATTATCAGGCTCACAGACACTTTGCTTGAGGTTAACAATCTCAGTCGGTGATACTCCCAGTAACTGGGCTAACTCCATTGCATCACCCGTAGCGTCTAAAAAGATATTCGCTTTGGCAGAACTGGCAATTTTAATTAATCTCTCATCCGGTAAAGTAATAGAAAGTACCCCATGCACAATTCGGAGATATCCAGCAGCTCCCTTTAATACTTTAAAAAAAGGTAATAGCCACTGCAAGAGAAATTTTTCTTTAATAGTTTGGGCAACCTTGGTATCTGAGTCGGTAAACTTCTTACGGATGCCAGGGGGTAGTTCGGCTACACTGACTCCATATTCAGCCGTTGGATCTAAAGTTTTTAAATTCGGTTTAATCGCTTGATTAATTTTGCAATAATCAAGGTCTGCTGGTAATGAGGGGAGTAATTCCAAAATAGCAGCATGGTTCCACCCATAACGGTTAACTTGAGGAGTTTCACCTGTTAGTATGGCTCTTAAATCCTGTAAGACAATCGCTAGTTTTCGATACAGAATGGGGTGCTTCGTGGCTAAATGAACGATGAGCTGGTCAAGGTCATTGAGCGTTACTTCTATGGTTCGTGTCGTCCGTAGTAGCGTTGACCATTCATCCCACAGTAACACTACATTACTATAATCATATTCAATAGGGTCTGGTAAACTTTCCGGATGGGCGCGGAATCGATTAGCCTTAAGTTTGGATTGACGCTGGTGCAAAAAGCCAAAAGCATAACCGCCACGACAAGCTTCCAAATGGGGACAAGTTGCACAAATAACTTGGGCGGTATCCGCACCGTCAATGTTTAAAGAACGGAGGGTGCTAATCGTTTGGTTGCGGGAACAGTTGGGAGAAATGCTGTAGGGTTCCCCCGGTTGAGTACGACGTTTTCGCCCGAATGAGTCTCGCACTAATCCCCCATGACGGGCTTCTAAGTCACTCCAAGTAGCTAAGGTGGAAACGGTGGGATTGCGGTGTTCTGAGCTTAAGAATATTACTTGTCGAGAGTTAAACAATTCGCTATTGGTAAGTCCGCAATCATAGCTTTTACCTGTACCAGTAGGCGACAAATCACAAATGAATTTGATTCCTTCTTGTAGGGTTTTCTGCCAAACTTCCAAGCGTTGACCTTGTTCATATTCGATAGTTTGAACCACAGGTGGGGAAACGGGACTATCGGTATTAGCATAAATCCCATCTGCCCTCTGCCCGATTGGTAAGCCTGTCGAACCACTGCCCTCTGCCGTTTTTGGTTCAACTTCAACGGTGCCAACGGGGGCAAAACCCCAACGGGAGCGTTTTTGGTTGAGTTGAGCTAGACGGTTTTTCAGTTTGGGGAACCATCCCAATAAGTCTTTGAATCCATGAAGTCGGATATGTGGTTTGTGGATAAGTAGTTCAAACTGGGCTACGGTGATATATTGAATTTCATCAGAGCGTCCAGCAACTAGCAGGTCGTCAATATCGAGGTGTTCTCCTTTGGTGGTTTGACCCCACCAGGCAACTTGTATGTCGTAGCCCCATTGTTGTAGGAGTTTGAATGTGGTTCGGTATTGTCGCAGGACGTGAGCATTGTGGATTGCACCTGCGTCGGGGTAAAAAATAATGGTTTTGGTGTTAAGTTCAGCAGAGAGGATATTCAGGGATTCTTGTAATTGTTGGGGTGAGGCGGCAAAGTTTCCTCCTGCTGCGCCTAAACAGGGTTGTCCTAAGCGAGTGGCGACGATGTAGGGTTTGGGGTTAATGCCTTCGCTCATGCCAATGCTGTGGCGTATGACTTGACCGATAGGACGCCATACGGCGATGGGGAGTTCGCCATTGGGTAGGTGAGCAGTGGGACCGTTGGGGCGGAATTTGGAGCGACTGGTGGGCCATTTGTATTTGTTTTCTGTGGCATTGTCGAAGCGAACTTGAAAGCCGATCATGCGTCCAAATACGTCCATAATTGGACAGCCAATTCCTGGTTGTTTGATGGTTAATTGGCGACCCCAGAGGTCTATGCCTGCTAATTGGGGATTAATGTTGATTACCTGTTGATCGGGAGAGATGGTGAAGTAGCAGGCGTGGTTAATTTCTGCCTCGGATAGACCGCGAGAGGTTTGGAGGTGTTGAAGGTGAAAGCGGGAGAGTCCTAGTTGTTGGGAGAGTTTGCGAATATTGCGATCGCGTTCTTCTATCGGGAGTAATCGAGCGCACCGAGACGCTTCTTCAATCAGCCGTTTGGCTCGTTGCGCTGCCCTTTCTTGGCGCAATTGTTCCCACTGATCACGGTTCCATTCTTCTCCATCATCGACTGCCCACAGGAAAAAACCCCATTTGTCCTCGCCGACGCATTTGTAACCCGGTGCGGTGGTGACATCGTGGCGGCAGTGGATTAAATTGTTTTGCAGGTTTTCCCGGCAGTCGGAGCGGGAGCCGTTGCAAATTGGGCAGTCTCTCTTCAGATAGCGCCAGGTAGAAGCCATTATCTCACACTCTTGTTTTATCAGCTATTCATATCCGCCGCACGAACTTGGGTTCGTGCAAACTTTAGCTCTGGCAATTCCTTGACAGAGCCTAAGAGGACGGTTTTGGTTGGCTGACTTAGAATAGCAACTCGATTTTTTAGAGCTTTGTAACCTTCGGCGATCAAAACTGATCGATCTGATCAGGCTTGTAACTTTCTCTGGAATGCTTGATATAGCAAGGTTTCAAAAAAAGAGCGTCGCACTCAGTGGAACGTAGTGTCGCATTCAGTGGAACGTAGTGTCGCACTCAGTGGAAGATATTACGTAACCTAAAATGGCTGAAATCTTTATATAATGATGGTTACAAGCTTGTAACTAGGCACAAAGCTTGGGGAAGAGCGAGTCAGTGACTGTCGTGAGTCACTAATGTAGAGTTGGCAATAGCAATCTCCTCGTTTATCGAATTCGGTGAGAAGACCCAAACTATACTCACGCCTAGTTAGTTGGGGATGAATTATACTAAATCCGGGTTGATTATCCCCTTGCATGAAAAAGGTGAGGGAGCTGGGGAAGCTGGGGAAGCTTCTTTGAGCTGGGGAAGAAATTAATAAAGGGGGTATATACGGCGGATTTGGGATTATGCCTTGTCAGCAAGCTTGCTTGCTATCAAGTTAATTCAGTGATACGTATCAGCTAATCAAAGCAGATCGAGGATTTCTTGCAGCGCTACTTGGTCATCCTCTTTAATTCTTCGCAGTCCGCCTTCAGCCAGTTTTACCCAACTGACACTCTTACCGATTAACGAAGCTAGATGAGCCTGTGTCCAGCCTTTAGATTGGCGAGCTTGTTTGAGTGCTGCCCCTGTAACTTTGGTTGAATGGGTACAAGGTTCAAGAGCTGGCTTTTCAGGCGAGTGAGTACTTGTGTCATTAGTTTCTTGAAGCTTTGTGGAGTTACGCTTTTCAGAAACCTTTTTAGCAATTCTGGCTTTTCGATGTTCAAACTCTTTTAGTGCCACCTCAACATCGGTTGGGGTAGTAATCGTGACCACACCGTTGAGCCAATCTGTAAAGAACCCATCTGGCATCCGGTTATTTTTAGGAGCTGTTGCTACTGGATCTATCTCTCCATCTTTTTCATTGGGTAAAATAGCCCAGCTCGGTCGCAGTGCTTCAGGAAATGATGGGTCAAACTGAATCCCAAACTGAATTTCTGTCAGAGACTCCAGAAGGCGATAGACCTGTTTAACGAAGCGTGAACGTCTACGCCTGTCCCTACCAATAGCTTCTATCTCTTGAGTAGACATAACTGCCGATACCAATGACCGAATGCTGTACTTACCGTTTGGATGAGCGCGGCGGTTTTGGATCAGGTAAAGCGCTAAGGCAGGGGCTAACTCTTGCCGATGAGGGTCGAGGTCAAAGATAGCTTTATTTATGAATCCATACTGGTACAGTGCCTTGTTTTCTCGCTCCCCTTCTTTATTGAGGAAGTTGCGCGTCCAAGGTCCAGGTTGAACCTGGATCGCGACTTCAAACAGTTCGTCTGGATTACCGAATAAGTCGTTCTGATAATATTCTTCTACACTGACTATCCAGACGGGAGAGCGTTCGATGATCGTCAGATTTAGATTGCCTTCCTGCCATTGGATCTTTGCGCCAAGCGTGCCCAAGATACAGGCTAGGTCGGCAACCGCCTTGAGTTTCTGAGATTTTTTAAGCTTATTTCCCCGATGCAGGTGCAGCATCTTGATCAAGTCACTACCTAAGAGCGTGAAGGAATCTAGCCAAGGCTGTTGCTGCTGAACCGCATAAGTCGCAAATAATGCATGTAACCGTGTCGCGTGGACTCCGTACTGCTCTAAGATCTCTTGTTCAGCAAAGCTGGTGATGAATCCGGGTTGATGCTTTTGCTGGTTCAGGATGTAAAACTCAATGTAACGTCCTTTACCAAACCGTCGTTGGAAGTAAAGGCGACCAGCGCTGTATTCATGCCAGTCTGGAGTTTTGAGAAATGCCTGGGTGGCACTAATCACTGGTGCTCCAGTTGCCGTCATCTCGATTGATCTGTGTGTGAATAGTGGTGTTTTTGCATGAAGTTGGCCTGTGGGTTTCCGGAGGCGTTTTTTGCCTTCTTGGACTAGCGGTATGTCTAATCCGGTAATTTCTAGCTGGAATGCACCAGGCTGAGATTTTCTTGCTCCTCTACTATTGTCTCTTCTTGACATTAGTTTTGTCCTCTCCCAAACGGTTGTTTGGTGAACCAAGCCTTGAGCAAGGTTCGGAGCGGCGTGACTAGGTAAAGAACCAATGTACTATTCTTGGCAAGACTGAACCCGACAGTTAGCCCTTTGCGCTGTCGTGATTTGTTTAAGTTGAGGGGAGCCGTCGCTGGTTGTTTAGGAGAAAATTTGGCTGTCATTATGCACCTGGTCAACAAACTTACTTTTACGCTTCAGCCTCAAGTTGTAGATATTGGTTGGAGTCTGCCTGATTGATTGGCTTGTGTTGCCAACTCAGCAGCTCTTTGAAGCTGGTAGTGTGCCCAATCCACTACACTCATTCCGGCACTTCGTGCTGCGTCTTCAAAAAGTAGTTGCAACTGAGGGGAGAACGACAGTGTAAGCGTGTAGTTTGTTTGAGAAGTTTTGTCTGGCATTTGGCTCCACCGCTCCCGCCACCAGTCACACTCAGCTCCCCGTGTATCTGCATCTTTGTCTAAGAAGCTAAGTGTTCCTAAGCGATCGCAGTAGAAGCTGTCGTTTCCGATCAGTTCCCCGCGATATTGACAACTCCAGCAGCTACGCTTGGGAAAATCCTGATTGCTGAGCGAGGTAGAAGAGGTCTGATTTAGCCGGCTGTTGCTATTGCCGTCTTTTGTAGCTGTCGCTCTATTAGGAGGATGTTTGAGGAGATTCCAGGCCGCGTCTACACTTTTTGAGTTCAGAACTTGGCGCAGAGTTTGAGCTGTTTCCAGGTTGCCTGAACTGGTTTCACGGTCTATGGTCTCAACGACTTTGGCTGCTTTGGAGTAAGTTCGACCTGAACCCAATCCCACAAGCTTGGCAAGGCGATCGCGAGTTTTCCCCTTTGAGGAAAGGTGTGGAAAATTTTCCACACCTTTCTCGGCTGGTTGACCAGGGGCAGATTTCTGACCTGCTTCACTCATACGCTTTTTGGCTTGACGCTGCTCGATGCTTTTCCAAGCCTCGGCTTCTCGCACTTTTTGTTCTGTGGTTTTGATGCGGGAGGCGTTTTCTAGGAGTAGAGCTTCTAGTTCTGCTTCCTGTGTGGCAAACTCCCTCACCTCTACGGGAACGGTTGACCACTCTAGTTGGAGTACAGCTTTCCAGCGTCGGTGTCCCGATATGATGGTGTAATTTGGAGTAATAACCAATAGCTTGATCCATCCGGATTGCCGGATCAGTTCAACCAACTCAGTGACATCCTCTTCTCCATAAATAGAGGAGTTGTATGGGTGTGGTCTCAAAAGCCTCGGATCTACCTGAGAAAATACAGGCGGGGGAGTTTCAGGGGGAACTTTAGTTGGTGAAGTATTCAAACTGTGCATTATTACTTATACGTGGACAGCAACTTAATTGATCCCCCAATTACCCAGGCTCTTCATTCATGTCTTGCAGCCTTTTCCGTGTCCTCCGATGTTCTGATACTCGGCTTGGCCGGAGAGCAGAACTACTCTGGGAGCGATTACACCTTGAAGCCCTTGGCAGTCGGTACAAAAATGCAAGAACCCATAGCACTAGCTTGCGGGAGTCAGCTTTGATGCCTAGAATTAGGTAGGTGTAACCATCAAAAAGAGTGACCTATTGAGGGTGATCATGGAAGTAAAGCTTCCATAAATGGAAGCAATGTTTCCAGATTAGTAGTGATTGGTAATTTTGCCAAGTCACCCGCTCCCATTAATTGGTCTTAGCTTGTTTCTATTAGCAGTTAAGTTGGTTTAAAGTTGGCGGCGGTGGAAGTTATAGAGAAACCAGTTAATCAAGTGAGCCAAACAATGTTCGAGCGCAGACTGGCAACTTTGCTTACTGAGCTGAGAGCTGGTCGTTCGTTCAGAGAGTTTGCCGATTTAATTGGGACAACTCATACCAATGTCCGCCAGTGGGAGCAGGGAAAGGGTGAACCCCGTTTGCGAGTGCTGACCAAAATTGCGGCTCTCAAAGGTTGGACGCTAGACGAACTGCAAAGTTATTTGGAAGGTAAATCGTTGTCCAAGAGCAGCAGTAGTGTTCAACAACTTATAATAGAAGTACGCGGTCTTTCTTTCGAGGCGGCTGCTCAGGTAGCAGCGGTTGCTGTAGAAACGATGGCAATTAAAGGAAACCAGGCTTAGTCAGTTGATAATCTAATCCCTGGTGAGTTGTGAGTTATTTTCTGGTTGATGCTGTTGTTCCAGACGCTGAAGAAGCGGAATAATGGATTGAAAGAACTCAACGTCAGAATGACTTAAACGACTTCCTGGAGTAGCTTGCCAATTGCCAACAGAGAGCTTGGCGACCATCACCGGAGTAGTTTCCTGAACAGGTGTTAAAGTCAGGGTTTGTTGAGTCGGGTTCCAGTCAGCGGTGTATTTAGTACCTTGGTGGTGGTGAGTACCCGCTAAATCTAAAGTTTTGGCAACAACAGCCGCTACCAGTTCCGTGCGCTGCTGTTGAATGGCTTGTGCGATTAAAGACTCAGACTGTGTTGATGTGACAGCGGTTTGTGCCTGTTGAGTTTGACTGGCTTTCTGAGTCTGAGCAGCCACATCGGCAAAGGGGACAATCTTGCCATCAATATAATCCCCCAGCGGTTCCATATACAGTCCCCAGACCTGCTCTTTTCCCTGAAAACTATCTAGCTCTTTGGCACTATGCTTTTCTAGGGATGCCCATTGCTCCCGGTATTGGGGGTCAGCTATCATCTGTTGGGTAATGGGGTACTGCTTGCCGACTCGAAAAGCTACTTGTTTTTCCCCAGCTACGGCAAGCGCAATATCTCCCTCCTGGAATCCGTAGGCAGTATCCGGAGGGTAAGTCCGAGTCGTATGGCAGCGTCCGTGACCCCGCATAGCGTCAATAGTTGTGGTAACGGGCAGTGGGTTTTCTTCCCCATGCAGCTTGAGTTCATAAACCATCTTTACAGGTTTGCCTGATATTTGTACAGGTTGAGCGCCGTTCTCAGACTGAGAGGAATGGTCTGGTGAGACGATTTTAGTGCGCTCTGGCGTTGCTTTGATGTAATGATTTGGGGTGGCTTCCAGCTTGTACCCATGGTTTTTTAAGTACTCCTGTACCAGTTGGTCAGTACCTTTGGCATTGCCGACAACAAAGGAGCTACCTGCTTTGAGTGCCTGATTTAGAAGGGGTTTATAGTGTGACTCAAAGGTGGATTCAATTGCCGCTTGTTCCACTCCCCGCCACGGTCCGGAGCCACTGACCATGATAGTATCATCTGGCGAATATACACCCGTGTTAGCGCGATCGCCCCAAGCTTGTGAGTAATTACGGGTACTCGAAGGAGTATTAGGGGGTGCAGCGCTTGTACCAATAAACTGGGTAGCTACCTCAGCCATCGCTATGTCTTTTTTCATGTGGTGAGCGACGGCTCGATTGAGGGGAGTTAAGTTAGCTAGGGGGTTGTAGGGTTTGCTGTTGTTGGGGGATGTCTGAGTTTCTGATTGGGTTGCCTTGAACGGAGAAATTGACTCACTTGAGCCTTCGGGTGGTGGCAGTGCTGTATTTTCCCTTGATAGCAATGTGGGAAGCTGCCGCTTTGGTGGGGAAATTGCTCCTGTTGGCTCTTGGGTTTTGGTGAGATTGTCAAGTTGGCATGGATTGAGCTTGGGAACAGCTTCGAGACGTTGATGGTACGGACTGACTTCCAGCATCGTGGTAAAGTTAGCATCTATTGCTTCTCCGCATTGCTGTTTCATAACCAAGCGCACCTGGGGAGGTACGTCAGCCTCGACCATCCGAAAAACCGCATAGCCCCGCTCGGTTTCCGGCTCAATACTGGGGTGATTCAGATTAACTCTGATGTGGGTTACGCCTTGGGCATTCAGCCATTTTGAGGTCGAATCAGCTACTTTTTGGTCAACGGTAAGCCCCAGAGTAGGTAGCTGCTGGATTTCCCCACTCGGCATCTCCCATTCCTGCTGAAGCTGATGGAGGATACTGGGTTGTCTTTTCAGGTTAGTAATCAGGGAAGAAGCGGTTTGTTGCTGTACACTCTGCTGGTTGTCTTGGTGTTGTTGGGTAGCACGACGCTGTTTTATCCACTCACCCCGAGTGGGGTACTCGACAGTTTCGGGTTTAATCTTCACCGAAGCAATAGTGACATTGCTGGTAATTTTTGCTTCAAAGGTTACTCCTGCTTGGAAAAGACCAGCTCTGGTCAAGGCTTCTTTAGATTCCTTCTGATTGGGGGTAAACAGTCCCGCTACTTTCTTTTCTCCGTTAATATTAATCTTAACAGCCATTCCCGGTTTAGCTTGCTTAAAGCCAATAGTAATAGTGGCTTGTTCCCCGTTGAATCGGTAATCTTTAAAATCGCCATTCTGGACTTGTCGATTAGCCCGGATAGTATTGCCATGAGAAGTAGTGGCGAGGGTGTGCGTGCCATTATTGCGTCCGTAGGTATTCAGTGCGACATCCAGTGTTTGCCCCTCCTGTAGTCGATAGGCATTTTTGAGCATTTCCACTGACCCAGCATCTAATTCGCCAATGACTTTACCATCCAGTTTAATCACAGGTATGGGTGGGGGCTGGTACTGTTCTAAACTAACTTGATAGGTTTCCCCATTGAACGGATGAAAAGCCAATTCACAATCGTTGACTTTACCAAACTTTATCGGTTGGGTAATTTGGGGGTGGTTGATGTGCAAATTAGCCGTAGCCACTAGATCAGCACTGATAGTTGCTTGGGCTTTAGTGCCAATGGGCAACTGTCCACCTTTAGTATCAACGATACCAAATTCCTGATACTCTCCTTGTTCTGGATCAAGCACAAACAACAGCCGTTTGTTGTAGCGGGGGTCTTCTACTGGCAAGTCGTCTCGGACTCTAATTTCTAGATTAATATCCTGGCCTTTTTTCCAGACTTCATCCTTGAGTTGATTGCTCTCTCTATTGATACCTGTTGCTGTTAGCTCAGTGAATTGCAAAGTACCGACTTGCTCGATAATTTCTTCAGAGAAAGCGGCAAAAGCGAAGTGGGAAATTTTATAGTTTTGCTTTTGATTGGGGTTGGGTTTTATCGTTTTACCCTGGGCATTTCTTTCGGCATTCTCTGGTGAAGTGCAGATGTTCCAGGTGGCAGCAGCCATCGCCAACCTTTGGTCTTCAGGTAGGCTTTCTCTAAAAGACTGGGCATAATCTTTGGCTTTTTGAAATAGCAACTTGCACTGTCTTTCCGTCAGTGGAGCCGCCAGTTTTAATCGGGCATTGTGGGTACTAATTCCTGCCTTTAACCCCAGTTCAGTTCGGGATATTTCGCAAACAGTTCCCAGCCGTTTGTAAACAGCTTTTCCCTCTTCCCCAACCTCCCCTTTAACTTGAGCGAGGGCAATGAGTTTATGAGGTATCCTAGACTTGGGGCGTTCGTTCTCCACTAGCTTCAGGTTCATGGTGTCTATTTTCCCCAAATCGGGATGGTCAAATTTGATGACATTTGTAATTTCGAGTTCCGCACCTTTTTGGGTCGTCACTTTCAGAACAGGGCCTTGCTCAATTTGGCGTTTTCTGTCTTGTTTAGTAGCTTCGTTAAATAATTGGTCGAATTGGGCTTTGGTAAGAGTGGCTTGGTTTTTTTGTGCCGGAGTGAACGTTTCGGGAAATAAATCCCGAAACTGTTCAGTAGGACGCGATTCCAATTGGGATTGTTCAAACAAAGTGTTGGTTTGTCGCACCATGAGTTCTACTGGAGAGTAACCCTCGGCTTTGATTCCTGACTTCATGTAAACGTCGGGAGATTTTTTATCCCTGATATATTCGGGTATTCGGTGCAGCAGTCTTTGGTTTTCCTTGATGACTGCTATATCTGGCGCTCTATTGCTTTTGAAAATATCTACGGCTAGCTGGTTTTGATACCCTGCCTCCCCAATCATATCATGGTAAATACTACGATTAATTTTCAGCCCTTGGTTGATAAGTTCATCAGTTAAGGGAGATTGGGCAATTTGAGCAACTTGAATAATTCTATCTCTGTACTCTAATTTAAGAGGTTGGGGGTTGTTGGAGTCATTTTCTTGTTGGATTAATGTTTGGTAGTGATTGCCAACTTGTCGAAGGTAATCAGCTTTTTGCTGTGGCGTACCCTGAGTATTGATAATATCAATTTCCGACTCTAAAGCTTCTAAGGCGGTAGCGTGATTGTTAATAACACCCACAGAAATACTGTCCGACATGAAGAGGGCAATTTCTTCAAAAGGAGGTTGGCTACCATCGGCTCTGTGGAACGAGGCTTTCTGCTCTTTTTTTACTGGTGCATAGGCGTTTTCGGGTTCGTTTCTTTTACGAGCTTCGTTAGTGAAAGTGGGGTATTTACTTGCCAGTTCTACGCCAATGCAGTCGCCGTCGTAGTCTCTACCTTGCCGTTCTGATTCAGTTTCTATGGGTACGATTTCTGAAGTTTCTATACCTTGTATTTTGAGGGCATTAATTCTAGCTTGGATGCGTTTTTGGTCTTCATCATTGACCACAATTACGCCTTTGAGCGGTTTACCATTGGGGGCATAAGCATCCTCGACTATTTTGTTGGTAGAAATGCACATCCCATTAGAGTTGAGCAGGGGAGAGCGGAAGTTGAGGATTTCTTCCCCTTCAGGAAGATAGGTAACGCAGATTTCGCCATGCTTTAAATCTTTAGAGGGAATAATCATACCCCGTTCAAACTCAATCGTTTTTCCTATGGCAATATCTCGCCATTCCTTTTGCAAAAATCTTTTGAGTTCGTCTGTGACTTTCTGAGTTTCCAGTAATTGTCCATCGCCTTCTAGGTCAGCTTTGATGAGGCGATACATCATCTGGTCGTTGACGGGATCTGTTTCAATTTCTCCCTCTTGTGTCCCCTCTACCTGGTCTTCTTCTAGTTCTGAGGAGCGGTTTTTTAGTAGCCCTTTGCGTTTTTCATATTTTTCACAGTAATATTGAGCGAGTTTCCTGGGATCATCTTGGATTTTTTTGAGGGTTTGTGCTTGTTCTTCTAGTATGGTTAGGAAATCTTTAATGCCTTCTGGAAAGGAAGCATGAACTTGGGAAGCGGCGATAGTTCCTTGTTGGGAGTGTTCTTTTTCTCCAATCCAAACGGTTACAGTATGCAATCCTGGCTGGATGGGATTATTTTCTTTATCTCCCCCCTTGAAGCTGGAGGTAGGAACAATGAGGTCTATGGGGGGTGTATTTGGGTTTTGGTAAGGAAGTTGGGTTAGGTCTTTGGGGGCTAACGTTCCTTTGGCAAATCGGTACTCAGATGGGATGGCTAACCTATGCTGAATAACGTGTTCTACGCTATCGCTCAACTGTTGGGATAGTTCGGGAGAAATCTTGCCGTGACAGTCCCCTACCTGTCGCCATGCAATTGCGTCAGCCAGTATTCCTCCATTTTCCCCTGTCTCGTCATTTACCACCAAAATATTAAGTTCTTTGGTGAGAGCATTTTTGCAGCTACCCAGGAAAATACTGCCATAAGCCCCCCGGTCTTTGCGATCAGGGCAGAGTTTGTCTATGGTTTCCAAGCACTCAGCAGGGCCATATAGGAGACGGCTTTTTGAACTGAGGAGTAACACATGACCTTCTGGATGGTTGTAGAGGTCTTCCGCTTTAGATTTATCGTCGATATGACCAAAGCTGAACTCTACTCCTGGAAAGTAGGTTTCCAAGAGGGTATTGTCTAGGGTTTCGGTGAGGATGGTCTCTGGGTTGTCTGGGTTGCCGTCAGTGTGAATCCATTGGTTGAGGCGGGTGTCAAAGTGCTTGAAGGTGACAGACATAGGGATTAACTTTAAAACTATGTCTCGACCCTAAAAAAAAACTGGAAATTAAAAATCAACCAATCTGCTATTTGATATTAGCTATTTGGTTAATGTTCGACCATTTGGTTATCCTTTAGAATGAAGGTTCACATCATAAAGATTATCGATAGGACTCAGCGATTTATCAGGAGGGAAAATGGCGAGAGCTTACGATTTTTGGGATATTTCGATACGAGAAAATTACAATCCCGATGGGACTATGAAGGAGGAACATAGAGAATGGTTAATGGCTAATGGTACTTCCCTTGAAGATACTTGGGCGATGGAAACTCGAAAAATGGCGGAAGTCAAGGAGTTTGATGAAAGGGAGGAAAGATTCTTACAACTTTATGGCGTAACTTGGTCAGAATGGTCGCGAACCGGACAGGAGCAGCTAACCCCAGAGCAGCAGAGAGCCAAGCAACAGGCAGCTCTACAGGAGGGGGCAGAGATATCTGAGCTACCCTATGACATAGAGCCTGACACTTATTATGACTATCATGCCGGGTATCCTGGTTGAGTGATCGCTGAGGGTTATGTTACTGTGAGATCGCAACGCAGATCTGTGGCAGTACAAAAAGGTATTGCCCGATGTTACTATGCAAAAAGATTCGTCTAATCGTCGATAACAGGGGATGCCGAAACGTTAGAGTTCATGCTTTTGCAAATGTCGCAGGCTCTACAACTGGTAAATTTCCTGCCTGCGTAACACACAGCAATTAAAAGGCAGAGGTAAGTTGCGTTGAGTCAACAAGGGCAAGGTAGGCATCGGCGTCCGAGACGCACTACTACAGGAGTAGCCAAAAGCGGCTCTGCTATTTCAGAAACGGCATTTTCTCCGGTAGAGTCTACTAGCGGGGTGGGTGAGGGTGCGACCCTCAAGTTGGTTCCCCTCGACGCAATCGATCCGCCATCACAGCAGCCCCGGCGATACTTTGACTCCAAAAAGCTGGAGATGCTGTCGCTCTCGATTAGGGAACATGGGATTTTGGAGCCATTGTTGGTGCGGCCCAGGCAAGGAACAGAAGAAAAATACGAACTGGTAGCAGGGGAGAGACGCTGGCACGCAGCCCAAAAAGCTGGGTTAGATGAAGTTCCTGTCGTCGTTAAAGACCTGAGTGATGAAGACTCCCTGGTTTTGGCACTGATAGAAAATTTGCAGCGGGAAGACCTCAATCCTTTTGAAGAAACCGAAGGCATTTTGCAGTTACTATCTTTGAAGTTGTCTCGAAGTCAGTCAGAGGTGATTTCGTTGCTGCAAAGGATGCATAAAGCCAAAATGGTTCAGGTCAAGCGAAAGCAACAAAAGGGACATTCCTCGGCTAACTCTGAGGTGGGTGAATCTGACTCGCTCTGGACGAATATCTTGTTTGAGGAAATTGAGAAGATGTTTCAAGTCCTGGGTACAGTGGCGTGGCAGTCATTTGTAACCGCAAGATTACCGTTATTAAATCTTCCCGAAGAGATCAAGCAAGCGATTCGGTCTGGGAAGATTGAGTATAGCAAGGCGAGGTTGATTGGGAGTATCAAAGATCCCGATGTGCGCCTTGCGCTGCTAGAGGAAGCAATTGAGTTGGGGCTATCTCAAGCCCAGATTAGAAAACGCAAGCGCTCCTTAGAGCAGGGGGATAACCCACCTCCGACTGCTCAGGTGCTGAAGTCTCGCGTTAGCGAGATTTATCGTTCGTTATCTTCTCCGGCAACGGCAGCTATTTGGGAGCGTTTGGGTGAAGACCCTTCATTGCTCAAACGCCTTGATCAGTTAGTGAACGACATACAAGCGTTACTCAAGCCCTAGTGGCAGGAGGCTTTCGGGTCTTCGGGCAGGGGGAGGGGGAGAGAGGGAGAAGGGGAGAAAATAACCAATGCCCCACACCTCAATTTAGGAGGCATTCGGGAAGAAAGCTTGTACAGTAAGCGTTTTAACCTTTTTTCAAGGGTGGGTTATTTCTGCTGCGCTGTAATAGTTAAAATTGATTTTAACCCATCGGTTAGGCCTACTTTAACCCGGTGGTGGAACCGAAGCTCGCTTCTTTCTCGATAACTTGGGAGAGTTCACGAGAAAAAGGGCAAGCCTATGATAGGCAAGGATTGTGAGTTTTCAGTACTCTCCACCTATTCCTCCAAAGGCAGTCGCTCCAAGATGAGGACTGGCGACTTCAGAAGTTCTTCTAGAGAACACAGCGGATTTAGAGCCATTTTAAACCAGCTAAGCGTACCCATTTTGTTTGTGGGTGGTTCAGCACTGATGCTGTTAGAAATGTCTCTGCACCGACTGATATTAACCTCCCTCATATTTGGGGTGGCGGTATTTTGTAGCGCTCCCCAATTTTTTGGCACAGCTTTGACAAACTTTGAACGGTGGCAGCGGAAATACAAGCTGAATTTGGCGGTGGTGGCATTCCTGTTTCTGTCAACTGTATTTGCGCTGGACTTGATGGCAACTCCAGCAAGCGCTCAGTTCTTCAATGGTGCTCAAGAATTTATGACCCAAGCGTTTGGTAATGCCGGGGGAACTGACATTACGCCTGTAATTGAAATTATTTTCAACGTTTTGCGAGGCTTGATGTTGATTTATTTGGGCGTTTCACTGATTCGGGTTGTACAAGCATCCAGGAACGATGAAGACTGGCAGACCTTGGCTAGAACACCCATGATCATCATGGTAGCTGTGGTGGTCGCTGATATTCTGACGGGTTTCATTGTCGGGGTTTAAGCAACGGATATGTCTGACAAACGAGACTTTCGCACCGTTAATCAAGTTCTGGGAACTCAGCCCCGCTTAGGTCCGTTTCCCGCTGATCAGGTAGTGCCTTGGAGTCTGATTGGGCTTTTGGGTTACATCCTCAAACAAATCTTGAGTTGGAACTTACTGTGGACGGGATTGTTTGTGGCTTGGGGTTGGGCAACCTGGTGGACGTTGACAGGTTCCAAAGGGTGGAAGTTTTTATCCAAGTTTATTGGCGTGCCGCGAATTGTCCCAGGTTACAAGCGGTTTGATCCACTCCTTTCCAATCAATCTAGTCGATACAGGAGGAAATAATGCCGAAGACAACAGCTCCAACCGTAGCCAAAAAACGACGGCAGGAGGCTCCAACATCCAAAACCAAAGTTGGTAAGAGGGCGTTGAACTACGTTCCACGCCAAGCTAAAAAACAAGTTACCCCCTTTGAAGATTTTGTTCATTTAGGGGGGATGGTGAGATTTCGGCTGCGCGGCTTGGATATTGGAGCCTACTGCCTCAAAAAGAAAGGCGCTATTCAATTAAAATTTGGCTTTGATTGTACGGGTGTTCATCCTTCTTTACCCTTCATCCAAGTGCCTACCATTTTCGATGCTATCGAGTCTGGATTGAAAGATTTGCCCGACAACGAAACATTAACCATTCACGCGACTTCGTTTACAACAGATTGGCAGCGACAAACGCAACTTAAAGCCGTTCAAGAGAATTGCGATTCAGAACAACTCGAACTCTTGGTAGGCAGCGAGCGCAAAAGAGTAAGAGAACTCACCGAGGTAGGGATTCGTAAACCCAAAACGCTGCGACTCTACTGCACCTACACCGTCGATGGGGATGCCGAAGGCACTTCCCAGGACACTCTAGGCAAAGTTTTACTGGTTTTGGCTCAAGGCTGGAAGGCATTTACTGGGCAGATTCACGAACACAAGCGCCAACAGTTAGAGACTATTTTCCTAAATAGTTTTACCGATGGCTTCCAACTGTGGGAGCAGCTATTGGCAACTAAAATGGGTCTTTCCATTCAACCAATGACAGCCCAGCAACTTTGGTTAGAGCTGTGGAAGCAATTTAATTTCTCAAACCCACCCCCGATTCCCCATATTCTCACCTTAGATGAGCGTGGTTTAACTGAAGAAAACCAGAGCGATTTCCACATCTGCCACCAATTACTAGAGCGGGAATCCTCTATACCGTTTTTCGACCGGGCTTGGGTGACGCTCAAAAATCGCTATATCGGCGTCATGTCATTCACCGATAAACCTGCGGGATGGCGGGATGAATATGCCCAGCTCAGGTATTTGTGGGAGGTGTTGAGCCGAGAACAGGTGTACGATACTGAAATCGTTGCTCAATTCTCCAGAGCGAACGAAGCCCTCGCCAAGACAGCCGTGCAGCGCATCACCAAGCAATCCATTGTCGGCAGCGAACTTGCCATTAGCAAATCTTCTGTGGATGTGGGCGCTCAACTCAAAGCTGAAAAAGCGATCGCCGCTCAAGCTGAAATGATTGAAGGAGCCGTACCCATTAACACGGCGGTGGTTTTCCTAATTCACCGCCAGGATACTCGCTCCCTGGCAGAGGCTTGTCGCTATTTGAGTAGCTGCTTCCGCCGTCCTGCTGTCGTGGTGAGAGAAAAAGAATATGCCTGGAAACTGTGGCTACAATGCCTGCCAATTGTATTCGAGAAGCTGCTCGCTAAACCATTCGACCGTCGCCTGACTTATTTTAGTTCGGAAGCCCCAGGATTAATGCCACTGGTAACTACATCTGCGGTGGATGAGTCAGGGTTTGAACTGATTGCAGATGAGGGGGGTACTCCCCTTCACCTAGATTTGTACCAAAAGCACAAGAACTTGGGCGTTTTTGCCACCACCCGCGCGGGCAAATCCGTGTTAGTTTCTGGCATTCTTACCCAAGCCCTGGCACGGGGTATGCCCGTAGTGGCTCTGGATTATCCCAAACCAGACGGTACCAGTACGTTCACAGACTATACCAAATTCTTCGGCGTAGAAGGTGGGGCTTATTTTGATATTGGTTCGCAGAGTTCCAACCTGTTTGAAGTCCCCGATACCCGTGCCTTGCCGGACGTTAAGACGCGCAAAGAGCGCATGGCGGACTACAAAGATTTTCTGGCGACAGCCCTGTTCGCTATGGTTTTGGGTACCAATCTCGAGGGAGTCAATCCCGTTTTAGTAGACAGCACAAGGGCAGTAATCGGCTTGGCCTTGGAAACGTTCTTCAATGATGCCGATATCAAACTACGTTACCAACAAGCCAGAGAGAGTGGGTTTGGCACTTCTGAGTGGGAAAATGTCCCGACTTTGCAGGATTTCTCCGAATTTTGCGCTCCCGGTTTTCTGGATTTAGATGCTTTGGGTAAGAGTAATAGTGGTATTGATGCCCTGACTGCCCTGGAGCAAATCCAAATTAAACTCCGATTCTGGTTAACCAGTAGTCGAGTGGGAAAAGCAATCAGCCGCCCCTCAACCTTCCGTTCTGATGCCAGATTACTGGTATTCGCCCTGAGAAATTTGAGTAACGATGCTGATGCTGCCATCCTCTCACTCTCAGCTTATTCGGCGGCACTGCGGCGAGCATTGGCAAGTCCAGCCAGTATCTTTTTCATTGATGAAAGCCCGATTCTGTTTAGCTACCCATCAATCGCCGAGTTGGTGGGAAGGTTATGTGCCAATGGCGCTAAGTCGGGAGTGCGGGTCATCTTGAGCGCTCAAGACCCAGAAACTATCTCCAATAGCGCCGCTGCCTCTAAGATTTTTGCTAATATGACCACCCGCTTGATTGGGGTGATTCAACCTTCAGCGGTGAAGAGTTTTATGGATATTTTTCAGTATCCGATTGAGATTATTTCCCGCAACTCTACTGACGCTTTTTTTCCTAAGAAAGAAGGGCTTTACAGCCAGTGGCTTTTGGATAACAACGGCAAATTAACCAGTTGTAGATATTACCCAGCCTATTGCCAACTAGCAGCAGTAGTTAACAATCCTGATGAACAGGAGTGGCGAAGCGCTTACTTGCAAAAATACCAACACAATCCTCTGGAAGGAATGGTGCGCTTCAGTGAAGCCTACGTCAGAAAAATTCGCGGTCAATCGTTTGAACAATCGTTTGAATAGGAAAAGGAAAATGGAATCTGCACATCTGTCTTTAAGGCTTCCCAAAAAGCTAATTGTTTTAGGATTAACGTTGTCTGTCACTCTGATACCAATTCCATCCAAAGCTAATTCTTTCGATGAAGTTATTAGTGACGTTCGCGGGAAGTTTAACGAAATTGTTGAGCAGTTTGAGGGATATTTTTCGTCTTTAGACACCTATCTCGACCAGGTAGCTGAACAGGTGTTTGGCTCAATTGCAGACGATATTAATGTTGCCATTGAAGCCGCCACGGGACAAATGGAAATTCCCGATCCGATTACCGCTAGAGAGGTATTAGCGGAGTCATTAGGGCAAGGGGAGAAAGCCGTTTTGATGGAAAATCCAGTCACGGGAACCAGGCGTGCGGCTAACAAATTAGACCGGGAAATGACTCGTGCAAGCATCGCGTCGGTGTTAGGGGAAGCAGGGCAAGAGCGTGTGGCATCAGAAATTGAAGGGACAAAAGAGGCTGTGTCTCAAACATCGTCCCTGGCCAACCTAGCTCAGAACATGGATGCGTCGCAAAAAGTCCTCAAAGCGATCGCGGCTCAAAATGGTCAGATGGCTTCGGTACTGGGACAGCAGCGTATCGATGCCATGCTTGCAAGACAAGATGCCCAATACGCTAATTTGAACCTCTCCAATATCTCCGAAACCCTGGACGCTGAGGCCAAAGAGCGACGGATGACACTAATGGGGGAAGCGGCTTACGAATTGAGCGCGATCGCAGGCAATAGTTTGTTAGACACGATACCGACTCAGGGAGAGGAGGACTGATGTGGGGCATAGGAATCAATGGATTTGCACCACCCATCTTGGCCCAAGCAACGACTTTGCTAGAACAGGCGCACTCAACTTCAGAAGCCATATCAGCCGGGTTTAATGAGTTGTGGACTGAGGTTCTCAATGGGGGATTGTATGAAGCACTTTGCGACGTGGGTGTCTTGTTTGCCGTCGCCACTTTAGTTTTGTTCATGGTGCGCTGGACAAAAGCCATGCTCAATGACGAATCCTCCGAAGCCTTTTCCGAACTGATTTGGCCGTTGATTGTCGGCGTGTTTCTCTTTAATAATGGCGCACTTCTTGCCCAAAGTACGCTAGTGATGCGCGACTATATCAATTCCGTTAATAACTACGTTCTTGAATATACTGCCGCTACCACTGGCATCTCAAGCGGTTCAAGAAGAAACATCTTCTAGGATAAGGTGGCTTTAATATTTTTTAAAATCTTAGTCAACTTTTCCTCTAATGTGGTAAGGTATTACTAAGTTATTATTCCTTTTTTCTACAGACACGGTATGGGTGTAGTACCAGCTATCGGAGCAACAAGTCTTGGGATAGTGATAGGTTGGCTCATGAGATACTTTCTCTTTAGATTTCAGAGTTTTACCCCTCAAATTCTTGGTAGTTGCATTTCTCTTCTTGTTGGTGGGGCTGCTATTAAATTTCTAGAAGCCGATAAAACTGTATGGTGGTTTTATCCCACTGGTGTATTAATTGGATTTATTGTTTATAGCGTCATGGGTATTTTAGCTGGAGGTTCGGCACGAGGAATGATTTACCATACGCCTGCGTCAGAGGATGAAAATAATAAGTAAATAACGACTTAGATATTCTTGTTTGTATAAACATATATCTGATTTATTGAAATAATCGCGCTAGCTGCTTAATTAATGTGAAATAAAAATCCTCTACCATTAAACTCTATACAATAACGATTCATTAGATCGCGTCCAATTACAGCAGCATTTCGGCTCCATCCGTAAACTGTTGCTTCATTAATAACACTTCCATCAAAGTGAATAGCCACAAGATAGGGTAAAGCTCTTATCTCACTAGAGCCACCGAAGCTTCTTTCTCGTCCATTTGGGGGAAGTTGTAACTCGCTCAGTAAACGCTTAGGTACCATAGTGTAATCTGCACCAGTATCCAGAAGAGCTTTACAACGAACTTGCTGCTCTCTATTTAAAGGATGAAGTATTAAGATACTTAAGAAAGGCGCATGAGGATGATTGCCCTTTGGCTCATATTGATAAGATCCCACTAACAGTTCTACTCCTAAAACTAGAGAATACTAAAAGTCTGACGAAAGAAATGGTGTCCAAATTTCTGGAGTAAATTCATCCCGTGAAACTTTTTCAATGAACAATGGCTTCATACCATATTTTTCATAGCTACGCATAGCTAATTTCTCCCTATCTTCATCAAAATCTAAGACATTGCCGTTTTCAAACAAGACATACTTGTCTTCGTAATGATCCAATAACTCGTGTTTTACTTGATCGAACAGCTTAGCCTGTTTCTCTATGTAAAAAAGCACTTGATTTTCATGAGTTAATTGTTCTTGGGTTACTGATTCAGATTTTCTTAAATTTGCTAAATTATCAGGCTCCAACTTTTCTCGCCTAAAGAAGAGTTCAGTCTTTGGTATTTGATTAACTTTACATAATTTTTTTACATTACGTATATAATTCATTCTTTCGCATCCATAACTCACGGGTACAATTTTTGGATACTTTGCCTTCAAACGTTCAGCTTTTTTGTCTTCTAGCTCGGCAAGTGTTCTAACCATATAATTAGCTCTTACTTTTTAAATCAAAATCGAGAGTAGCAAAACAAATTTAAATTGATTATAGCTCAAGAAAGTGTTTTGCGCGAAAATAAGCTGATGAGTACTGTGTATAAGTAAGTTGTTGAATTAAATAAAGTGACAGTACGTCAGCCAGAATATACCCAAAACTGACATCTATATCCTCATTAAAGAAATTTTCAGTATGATGATCGAAACACAAAAAACCAAAAATTGCTTTTTGTGGAATGTTAGGTAATTTTCCTATCTGGAAATGGGACAAAAATCTTTGGTCAAGCTTTTTAGCCAATAACGACATTGGTATTACAAGAGTGGACTTGTAACAAGCTTCGGGCGGCGAAGGAATTTCTTCCTCTATCCCATTTACAAGAATTACTTTTTTCCAACATTTAATCCATTCTTTGTCATAACTTTTTTTTTCAAGTGCAGATAAATTAGCTTGGCTTTTATATTGTAATACAGCCTCTTGAATTATCCTTGAATTGCGGTAGCTACCATTTTTAATACCTTCTGGGATGTCATTGCAGATAAAGTATTTTTCTCCTTGAGCAATACACTGAAAAGCCGTGTTGTCTTGCAGCTTAACATTTTCATCTTTAATATATAATTCAGGTTTTCTATACAGGGTAGTTAAGTATTCAGCCGCAATAACTTTAATGCAAGCCCTTGGCGAGTTTTTGGCTCTAGGTTGAAAGAATTTAATAGCGTAATTAAAGCTATTATCAAAGGCTTCACAGAAACCAAGATATAAATATTCTTCCAGTTCGTTAAAATTAGTTTTTATTTCATCAATGTTAACGGGTATTCCATCCTCTAGTTGATTCACTGAGTTCTTAAGTTTTTTATGCCCCTCGCTTGCCAAAAAAGTGTACTGTGCCAACCCAGCTTGATTGTCACATATATACTCACTTATAAATTTCAAGATCTCGTTTACAGAATGTGACATAGGAACACTGCAACCACTGAATCTCAGAATCTATTTTTTAGCACAATAGCTAATGATTCTGCCAATACAGATACAACCAACTGAATCTAGCTGTCTTTATCTCATTAAAAAGCTTTTGTTCTGTGATTTTTTTTGTGAAAGTTTTTGATCAGGCCTCCTTAGTGTAGCTTTAAAGTCTATACACCATTTAAATTACACAACTTTTGACACGAATTCATTCCCCACAGGAATACTTTATCAAAGCTTAATATAAGTTATCTAATAGCTTGGTCGTTTTTATTATAAGCTAGAATAATAAGTAATAACTCATTGGCAGAGTGCTAATGGTGAGTTGGTGCAGCTAGCAGTTAAGGCGATCGCTATAGATGGGGTAGAGTATGCGGTTCCAGACGGAGTGATGAGTGTGCGCGGTCAACAGGGTAGTCCATTGGTCGCCTCCAAGCACGAGGACATTGGGGACGAGCTGTTGGGCTATGATGTGACCTTGGGTATTGTGGGCGGTTTGGCACGAGTTGGGGAGGAACTGACCAGCCCCAAAAGCGAGGAGATTCTTGAAGACGAACGTCCCGATGGTATCATCCGAACTCGCAAGAGTACAACCAAGAGCGATCGCAATTTACCGGGTGCTTTTGTTGAGGGAGCGTTCGGGGCATTACAAGAAAGTATTGAGCAAAGAACTCAACAGGCAACCACTGAAGCAATGGAGCGGGTTAATGAAAACCCGGTGTGGGTTGTGGAGCGGGGAACGGAACTTTACATAGTGGTGGATAGCCGTTTTCAAGTGAATTAGGGTTAAAAAAATGAGTAGAAAATCTAGTTGGAAACAATACTTAAGTGTTGGACTGTTGGCAACGACTGTAACAGCAATTGGCGGTAGTTTTTGCTCACCGTTATTGGCTCTTTCTGTTCGTCAAATCAGCAGCAATGAGCAGCAGACAATAGACCTGAAAGTCTGGGAGGCTCATGGCATAAACCTTAGCTTTATGAGTCTGGGAGAAACCATAAGAAAAGTCTGGTTGGATGACCCTTCTCAATTTGTTTTGAACGCTGATGGCTGTCTGGAAAATTTATCGGCTGATTCTTGTCCAGAACCGGGAGCCAGTGTGTTGCACATTCGCAGAATTAAACCAATTAATTTCCCTGGTTTGCCTCGAACCCCTCCTGGAAGTGGCACTCATTTGACGGTGATTACTCAAGTAACTAATGGAGGGCGAAAAATTTATAGTTTCCGACTATTGCCTGGATCAGGACAGCCGGAATACAGCACAATTGAGATTACTGCTGCGCCTTTGCCAATTAGTAACCAGACTCTGATTGCTAGTATCCGTCAGGGTCTTGAGGTAGCTCAAGAGAATCAGCAAATTTCTCGCAATGACCCTTTATGGAGTCGTATAGAAACTTTTCTGGGCTTGCTTGAAAATGGTCAAAGTGTAGAACAAGCTGCTGCTCAAGCGCAAATTTCTATGGCGCTAGTGCGCCAATTAAATTCTCTGGGTGACAGAGGGTTAACAATTCCTAATTCTTCGATTTAGGCTTCTTTAGTGATTAGATAACATTCAGCGCCATAAAGCGCTGTTTTTTAGTAAGTAGTTAGGCAGATGGGTTTAATTAAAAATATCCATATGGTCAATGTTGATTAGGAATGAAGCTTTTATTATTGAAATTAAATAAAGATGTCGGCAGGTACTCACGATATTGATAGTGAGAGACTCAGACGGTTGAAAAACTTCTTTTCTAACCTAATGTTCTTTCTTTCTCTTGCCTACCTCTGTTAGTTACACATCTCAAATGGAAATGCTATATGATATCTAATCAATCTGACCCATCTAAATTTGAATTACAACTTGCCGAATCTCTTGATGCTAATCGCCTGAATCACCAACAGAATAATTTATATCTTAAATGGCAGTTATTTTTGCTACTTGGCTTAATTATTGGATTAGCGCTACACGGGTTTTCATCCTTCCAACCCTGGCGATATTTGAGTTTAACCTGGGGTATAGAGGCAGCTAGTGCTAACACTCAGCCCCCACAACAGAACGCTAAAATCCCAGTATCCAACTTTAATGGCGCTCCAGTTCCTAATTGGAGCCAAATTACCTTTAGCAGTCTACCCGGAATTAGCAGCAGTGGAGCGATTGAGTTGCCTGATGGTCAACTGCGCCAATGGAGTGAAGGGCAACTCCCCAGCGAGTATTTGGAATTGGGGGATTTTGAGGACACTTTCAAATTGCAGCGGTTTAATCTGGCGACTATTGAGCAGTTATCGGGTAGTTCCTTGGGTTCTTTTTCCTTAGCGGATTTAGCGCTAATTGAGTGGCAAACGTTGGGAGATTTGACGGAAGCGATTCCGACTTTGCTGCCATTAAAGGTGGAACAAGTGCCGCCTGTCTATGACTTATTATCTCAGTTTCTACCTAGAAGATTTAACCCAAACATGACGGTTGCTGAAATATTGCAACAGTTTCCCCAAGCTGAGTTTTTGAGTATGGGAGAACTGAATTTAGCCAACTACAACCTGTTGGATATTCCCGGAATTGACCTAGCAACCCTAGAGAGTTTTCATAACTGGCAAGATACCTTAATTGGTAAAGTTCCTGGATTAGACCAAGTGCCGTTTGACCAGTTTCCCTTATCATCTGCACCCGTGGGAAGTGCCGTCGGTAAGGTTGACCTAGTACTCCAAGAATCAGAAAGCGATCGCTATCGTTCAATTAGCGGTGGCGACCAAGTAGGATTCAACGTTCCCTGCGATACCAACTGCGGCCATATTGAATTAGAAGGGACTGGTAAGATTCAAGGCACTCACTGGATTAGTGGCAAATTTCAGGAGGTCGAGGGAGGATTTGGAGTCCTCAAAGCCCTCAATAACGCTAAGGAACCTACGGGTCGTCATCCCTTTGGCAAGGCGTTCAAAGTAGTGGTCTGGGAAACCGATGAAGCCTCTGGCATTATGCAGCAGGCGATATTTTTCCGCATCTGCAAGCGGGGAATTCCTGACCTGGGTTGTTCGCCCTATTTTATCGGTCCAGTACCTTTTATAACCTACAGGGAAACTGATTCCATCTTTTTGGGTTCTCCCATGAATCCTCCGGGTGGCGACGGCGGTTCTCGTCCGGCTTTATCAGGTGCAGCCAGAAGTGCAACTGAACCTCCAACTGAAAACTCAACTGAAGGTGCATTAGCTACTCCTCCAACTTCACCAACTCTGTCCAATACGACTGCTGGTTCGGTTGACTTGAGTGCAGTCGCTGAGGCATTGGTAGCAGTGGATGGGATGTCAGGTCAAGCTACTGGGGATTATGGGGCGGTAGCGCAAACAGTATGCTTCCTTAATTATTGCACCTCAGCACTGGGACGTTACGGGTTGTCAAGTCAGCAGCCAGAGGTTCGTGCCGCTATCCAGCAAGCGGAAGGGGGTACAGAAGTACTCTCGCGCTTGGATGCTGGGGAAATAGTAAGTGAACCAGAATTGCTGGCGGTATTTCCCCAAGCTACTCAAGATCAGGTTTTAATAGCCCAACTGCAAACCTTATTAGAGATTGCCAGGGAACAAACCGATTATACAACCGGGAGACCCTTTACAGGCGATCGCCTAATAGAGCGCACGGCACAGATTTATTTGGGTGGGGTGGCTGTACCGCCTGATGCTGCCATTAGCACAGCCTCATTGATCACAGTTCGGGGTTATGGCAGTGAAGTGTTGGCTCGTTACCAGCGCTATCGGCGTAAAGGAGATTGACCTTTTTTGAATTCAAAATTCAAAATGAAGAAATTCAAAATGAAGAAATTCCGGAAAATTTAATCATTTTTAATTTGGGGTACAAGCCCCCAGTAATTGTAATTTTGAATTAGGAGCGAAGCTAGATGATGGTGTTATCTAAGTATAAAAACCCTAAAATACGGGTTTTATTAATATTGGTTTTTGGCTTAAGTGCAGCAATCGGGCTTTCGGTTGTTTCACGAGGCAGGCTTGATAGTAACCAGCCGCAGAATTGGCAGGGTGTGTCCAAAATTGATGCGGAATTACTCCAACAGGTAGTAAAGGAAAATTACTTTGAATCAGCCGAAAATCACCCATTTACCCGGATGACATTTCTGAAGATTCAACCATCTAAGCAATCCTCACCCCTATTTATCTTTGATTTTAATGAACCCCAACTATGTGGCAAGGGTGGATGCTTATTTGCTGGCTACATCAGGGATTTAGACACAGCAGCTTACAAACAAGTGCTGCGGGTACTTTTACCAAAACCTTTTGGTACTTCGCCTCGCATTTCTCTCATCGAAAGCCGAAAACACCAAAGCATTAACTGCTTAAATGTTTCCCTTAGTGTTCGGCAAGAATCCGAGACATTTCAGAACTTGTCCTATTGCTATAACGGCAATAATTTCGTGCAAGTTAATCGGGAATACGTAATTCAAACTATCGAGGATGAATCGTGAATCAATACAACAGTATGGCTCAAGTGCCGACTTCAAACCCATCCAGCTCTACCAAGTTTGAGCCTAACAATTATGTTGAGCAATTGGGGCAACAACTCTTAACACCCCAAGGTGGTATGCTTCTTGCTTGTGTGCTGGGGATAGGATTGATGAATTTACTGTCAGAGGGGAAGAAGAAAGGTAAAATAGCTACGAGCTATTTTGGTGGAACCAAGGAGTTTAATAAAGCCCAAAAAAGAGCGATCGCACAAATAGAAAACCCCAAGTGTGATAGCGTTTCTCTTTATATTGGTCGTCCCAAACCTGCAAAACAGAGAGCCAAAAAACCCTATCTTTGTTCAGTCAAACCCACCAAAAAAGACAAAGGTTTGTTTTATGTCCCTGACGTACAGCGAGGAACGTTGGTGTTGGGAGCACCTGGTTCAGGGAAGACAGCTTCAGCAATTGACCCCATGCTCTATTCAGCCGTGGATCAAGGATTTCCTATTATTATGTATGATTTTAAATATCCTTCGCAGTCCAAGATTGCTGTATTTGCCAAGCGGCATGGTTACGATATCCATGTTTTTGCACCTGGGTTTCCTGAATCAGAAGTGTGCAACCCGTTAGATTTTTTAAGAGATGAAACAGACGGAGAAAATGCCAGACAAATTGGCACAGTAATTAACAAGAACTTCAAGCAGATTTCTCAAGGACAAGAAGACCCCTTCTTTGGGCCAGCAGGCGACCAATTAGTAGAAGCTATTCTCCTGCTCACCAAAAGTACTAAATATCCTGACATCATGATGGCTGCTCAAATATTGAGTTCTGAAAAGATGGTGCCGCGATTGATTGCTGCCAACATGAATCCGTGGATAAGATTGTCATTTGGTCAGTTATTTTCTAGTGCAGATTCAGAGAAAACTGTTGCCGGAATTGCTGGTTCTGCTAGTCTCATGTTTACCCGGTTTATGAAAAAGAATACGCTGGGGTGCTTTGTGGGAGAAACTACCTTACCTTTGGATATTAAAGGCAAGCAAATGATTATTTTTGGCATGGATAGAGAGCGGGAGGCGGTTAGTGGCCCATTACTATGTAGTGTGATGCATATGTTAATTGCCCGGAATATTGCCAAGCGCCGCAAAGACCCTTTAATCGTCTGTTTGGATGAATTTCCTACCCTCTATTTACCTCACATTGCTAAATGGCTGAATGAATCGAGGAGTGAAGGATTTTGTGGGATATTAGGAGCGCAAGGGTTAAGCCAAATTGAGAAAAATTATGGCAAAGAAAATGCCAAGACGATAACCACAGGGACTAATACTAAGTTCTTGTTTAATTTAGGAGAATACGAATCGGCTTATAGTTTTAGTAATTTTTTGGGAGATGAAGAAATTTCCTCTAAACAAAAATCCCGAAGTGTGAGCCAAGGAAAAACAACTCGCTCTACTTCAGACCAAGATAAAACCCGCAAGTTAATGGAACCAGCTCAGTTTAATAAACTCCCTCCAGGCGCTGGTGTTGTTATCAGTCCGGCTTACGGAAATAACACAGAATCTTATGTCCCAATTAAGAAGCAATTTAAGCTCTCAAAAGACCTAGAGGCGATTAAGGCAGATAACGAAAAGAATTGGCAAAAATTGGTAGATTGGTTGATTAAAAAAAGTACTCAGATTGTGCCAACGGAGCAAGATACAGAGGAGAGGAAGGCAGAAGTGGAACGATTATTTCCTATTCCTCAGCCTAGCCATGAACCAGCAGCTAGTCCTGTGGGTGCGTATAGTGCGTTGTTTTAGGTGCAGTTCAATAAGCAATATTTATCATGTCAGACCATCAACAAATAGCCGAAGATTATGCCAAGCTTGCTCAACAGTTACTCGCTGTATCACAGAGTTTATCAAAACTAGGAATCGGTGCAACGGCTGGTTTTTTAGATCAAGCTTTAAGTCGTGGTTTTGAGGAGTCAGAGCAAAAAAGAGACGATAATAGTTTACCTCGTGACCCGGAATTTGGTTTAGAGAGACCTATTGGGGAGTTAGACAGTAAACTCAATTTTGTGGATAAGCTGGTCGCTGGTACTAAGGCAAAATTTACTTCAATTGAGGATAGAAAAGTGGCTCTAGTCGCCGCTACTCTCTTGGAGAATTATGGTCAGATGCAAATTAATTCTCTTACCCAACAGCCAGAGAAAGTTTATCAAGGAGATGGCTATGCTATTCGTCAAGTTGGCGATGTCTACTCGATTAGCGATGTAATAGATAGAAGTCAGACTAAAATGAATTTCTATCTAACTGAAAATGGCCCAGCTATTTGGGGAGAAAACAAACTATCTTTAGCAGAAAAAGCGGAATTTTTGAGCGTCTACCGGAACTTGAAAGCGGAAACCAAGCTAGATGGAACTGACGTGGGAGATTTGGCTAGAAAGGTGGCAACTTTGGGGGCATTATCTCCTCAAGGTTCCCACAAAGTCTTGAATGATTTGAAGGGGATGAAGGCCTTTGGACTAATCAATCATACTATTAACCAAATGGGTGTTGACCCCAAGGAAGCCAAAGTTCAGGTTCAGGTAGGAGGCTATATTCTAACTCGTGAAAGAGGGGGAGACGGAACAAAAGTATCGATGCACTCCAACGACGGTCGGGGAGAATTGTTATCCTATACAGCACAGCGAGGGGAGGGGGGTATATCTGTGAAACTGGATACTATCAAACTCAATCAAGGGGATATGGCTGCTTTGAAAGAGATTGCCCAGCATTCTCAATATCTTGTGGCTGAGTTACCATCAAAAACGTCTACTCCAACTCCCTCTAATTCTACTGTAGCTGTGCCTTTAATGACTTCACGGCCTTTGGACATTCACCCAGATTTGTTTAAGGCGTTAAAGCATTTGAAGAATCTGGAAGTTAAGAGGTCTAATGAGGAGGATTACAGCGAGGAAAGACTAACTGTACTGAGTAATGACCTAACAGGTAGATTTTTAATCAGCCGCATCCGTGCTAATCAAGGCAAACTTTCTGAAGCCGAGCAAATGGTGGCTTATGAATTTTGTTTGGGTCATAAAGAAGAGTTGAATCAAGCAGCAATTACCTTGCCCACATTACCAAGTTTTAGCGATTTTATGAGGCATAATAAGACTGAGTTGATTTGTCAGGAAGCTAACCCAGAATCGGTAATTTATCATCCTCAAGTGCCAGCAAAATTTGTTGGAAACCAAAAGGCTAATCAGTCCTTAATGCAATTGTAAAACATTCATTATATTAAGTTAAAATCTAGGTAAGCTTAAGGTGGAAATTTGCTATTTTTAAATTAATTAAGATTAGAACTTATTAAATAAGTTAGACAAGAATCATGGCTAATCTATTAATTATCGAATCGGGTGGAAAAATCCAAAAACTCAAGTCAATTCTGGGTGCTAATTGGAGTGTCAAAGCCAGTATGGGTCATGTTAGGGAATTAGCAGATGATGGTCAAGATTCGCTAGGATTTGATTTGGAGGGTTCCCACGTCCGATGTCGCTACGTTGCCAGGAGTCCCCAAGCTAAGAAAATCCTGTCTGAGTTGCGAAGTGCAGTCCGCCAAGCTGACCGAGTTTACCTGGCGACTGACCCAGACCGAGAAGGGGAAACTATTGGCTGGCATTTGACCCAAGAGTTGCGCTTGCACAATCCTCTGCGCGTTACCTATACTGAGATTACCAAAACAGCAGTCGAACGTGCGATCGCTTCTCCTAAAACCCTCGACTCAAACCTAGTCGCCGCAGGTCGTGCCAGGGATTGTCTGGATAAGCTGGTAGGATACAAAGGTAGTCAGTTGGTATGGCGCTTAAATAACGGCTGCAAGTCAATGGGACGGGTGCAGAGTGCCACCTTGCATCTATTGGTGAAGCGAGAACAAGAGATTCTGGCATTTAAACCCCAAGATTATTGGGTAGTGTGGGTTGAGTATCAAGAGGGATTTAAAGCATTTTACTTTGGCAGTGCTGATCATCAAACCACAACAGAAAAGGGACATGGAGAGGGGGAGACGCGGGGAGATGGGAAAAATTTCTCTAAAAGTACCCCGGCTTCAAGTATCTCTGCATCTAACCAACCCTTTAACTCAGTACCCTTTACAGATCACAATAATACCGAGGGAGACGATACTGGACAACACAATCCAATTGCTGAGGGAAAACGAGTACTGTCTCAGGTAGAAGCAGACAAATTAGTTGCGATCGCCCGTTCCAATTCCCATCATGTTATCACTGTAGAAGGCAAAACCGTCAGCCAATCTCCCCCAGCAGCATTTACCACCTCCACTCTCCAGCAAGCCTCCGGTGCTAAACTCAAACTGAATCCAGAAGTTACCATGCAAATTGCCCAAAAACTCTATGAAGCTGGGCATATCACCTATATGCGGACGGATTCAGTTGTCCTCTCTCCTGAGTTTTGTACCGCCGCAAGGCAATGGCTTTTGCAGCATGACCCCGATAATGTACCATCATTAGTAGCCTCCCATCGCTCTAAATCTGGGGCGCAAGAAGCCCACGAAGCCATCCGTCCTACCCATATTGGACACACACCCCAGCAATTATCCGCTCAACTGACATCCGAAGAAGCCAAGCTGTACCATTTAATTTGGAATCGTGCGATCGCTACTCAATGCCGGAAAGCTGAACTCTCCAAAACTCGCATTATTACTCAATCAGGCAACGTATTCTGGGAAGCTAGAGGACAGGTATTAATCATACCCGGTTATACCCGCTATTGGAATAACATCGCCGCCGATTCCCAATTACCCGCACTCCAGCAGGGACAACCTCTCACCCTAGATAAAGCTAGCGCTTCTAAGAAGCAGACTCAGCCACCGCCACGCTACAGTGAACCCAAACTGGTACAAGTGATGGAACATTCTGGTATTGGTCGTCCCAGCACCTATGCCCCCACAATTAAAACCCTGAAAGCACGTAATTATGTTCACTTAATCAAAGGGAAATTGCAACCAACGCAACTAGGTATGGAACTAGATGCGTTTTTGGCACAGGTATTACCCGACCTAATTCAGCCAGAATTTACCGCCCAAATGGAAGCAGATTTAGATGCAATTGCATCTGGCAAACTTAATTGGGAAACTTACTTGACAGGTTGGCATCGGGATTACTTTTCCCCTGCCCTCAACCAGGCTATTTCACAAGTGCAAAAGATGCCATCTCAGGCTCATACCAAATTACCATCAAACCGGGTAGATAGTAAAGACAAGGGATCTACGAAAGCATCTTATAATGCTAGCACCAAAGGTCAAAGATTGCGACCAAAAAAAGTTAGCGATATAGAGGACAAGAAAAAGTATCCTTCGCAAGAGAGTACTGATAACTGCACTCAGAGTCAAACTCAAAACCCTCCTCGAACTGAACAAACTAATTATAAATGTCCCAAGTGTCAGCATCCGATGACTAGAGTTTTTTCCAACTCCCAGAAGCTCAAAGCTGACCATTTCCTAAGCTGCGATAACCGTCAAGGAGGGTGTGGGGTAGTGATGTTTTGGAATCCGCAGGTTGGGAATTATGAGTTACCACATTCCTCTCCTCCTGCACCAAAATCTGACCCATCTAAATTGACCGAGTATCCTTGTCCGAGTTGTGGGAAACCCTTGGAATTATATGAATACACAAAGGAAGGACAGCCTAAGAAAATGCTGCGGTGTTCCAATCCAGCGTCTCGCCAAAGCGAATGTAAAGATGTCGCTTATTTTTGGACTCAAAAAGGGACGTTTTGGAGTCCCAAGTTGGGAGAAGTGAAAAGCCTGCCCTTGAGCAAAGCGAAGGGTCAAAAAAACCAAGTTAGAACAAAATCTAAAAAAACCATCCCCAAGCTGTGACCTTTTTTGAATTCTTGCATTCCAAATTCTTGCATGAATAAAATTCCAAATGACTAAGACTTTGATTGTGACGTAAGTACATCTGTGTACAATCAACTGGATTTGATATTAATCATTAATCGAAGAAATGCTTTTGAACAATGAAAGACGAGCAATTAAGCTGTCACGCATTTAAGAAAGCATATAGTCAGCAGCTATGATGCGTGTCAGCATGGGATTTTCCCATTTTGAATTTTGAATTTTGAATTTTGAATTGCTTAACAACTATAACCAAGCTACAGCCATGCCGAATTTAAAACAACTCCCAGATTTACTCTTAGCCAAAGAACCCGTTATTGTCTGCGAATCACCTCACCAGGAAAAAGTAAATTTTCTCAGATTTGTTCTCCAAAAATGTGCTAATCCTATGGGAGTAGATTGCTATCTTTGGAATTTGGGTCAGAGGGTCTTAACCCGCATTACTGAGAGTGCGGATACTAAATCCCTAATTTACACTCCAGTAATAGAATATCATCCCCCCGACATTTCAACTGAAGAGATAGCCGAACAGTTTCGGATTTTACAGTTCTGGCAAGAATTCCCCAAAAGTGGAATTTTTATTATAGAGAATCTGTTACCCTGGCTGGGTGGAAGATCCGCAACTATTGGCGGGGACTCAAAGTATTTATGGCTTAGTGAATATCTCAGTTCTCAGATTTTGAACTTAGCCACCTCGTTGCGGGAGTTTTCCCAAAGAACTGGGAAATTAAAAAGCTTACTAATTGTGGGCGCGACTCTCACCCTTTCCCCGGAACTTGAAGAAGCTATTCCAATTGTGTTTAATCCCCTTCCTTCCTTATTAGAAATTAGCAATCACTTGGAAAGATTTATTCCAAGTTTAGCATCTGACCGTGGCATTGATGTTAGTCTCAATGACCAAGAAAGAGATAGATTAAGTCGGGCGGCTGCGGGTTTGACCTTATCAGAAATTGAGTCGGGATTGAGGTTCATTGCTACTTAACAAGGTAACTTGAACAATTACACTCCAACCTTGATGAGAGATTATAAAATTGCTAAATTTCAGCGGTTGAATATTCAGTTTGTTGCTAAACCTGATGTAGAATTAGGTGGGTTAGATTTACTGCAAGAAGACTTGGCTAAGTTCGCTCGACTCTTAGAACCAGAGGCGCAAAAGTATAACCTGTCAATTCCCAAAGGGGTACTCATGGTAGGGCCACCAGGAACGGGAAAAAGCTATGCAGCTAGGCGCTGCGCTCAACTGATGGGAGTTCCTTTAATTTTAGCAGATTGGGGTGCGTTAATTGGGATTACACCTGCTGAAAGTGAAGCCAATCTCAGACGGTTATTAAGGCTTGCTGAAAGCTGCGCTCCGGTGGTTTTATACTTTGATGATATGGATAAAGGGTTAGCTGGGTTTGACTCGAATGTGGATGGAGGTGTTGCTCGTAGGTTAACGGGGAAGCTGTTAACTTGGATGAATGATAGGACGGTTCCGGTATTGGTTTTGGCGAGTGTTAATAGGTTACAATATTTACCGCCTGAGTTAACCAGGGCGGGACGGTTTGATTATTTGTACTTTGTAGATCTGCCTAATGCGGGAGAGCGGAAAGATGTATTTGTCAAGCATTTAGCTAAGTATGATTCCCGGTTTGTAGCGGGAGATCCTTATAGTTTTGAGCAGTGGATGAGTGTTTTGAAGCGAACCCACAAATGCTCTAATTCAGAAGTTGCTACTATTGTTTCTAAGGCAGCAACTAAAGCGTATTGTGATGGTCATCCTGGTCGGATTGATGTGGTAGATTTATTGTCGGAGCGGTCTACAATTAACCCGTTGGCGTTGCGGGATGCGGAGCGGATTGCGGCGATGCGTCGCCATGCCCAAAGGGTTTCTTTGCCTGCTTCTTCCCCTGATCAATCAATATACGCTCAACCTCAAGTGGATGATATTTATTAGGTGTCCGTTGGAATTCAAGCATGCCAAAAGCTTGTATCACAAGCGTTTGGCTGATGCGTGAAGGGGAGCTTTATTTCTACCACGATGTACTAGGGAGAGTCAGGAGAGCGATCACACCAAAGTTAAGTTTGCCACAGATTTATTAAGTTTTCCCACAGCAAAGACGAGCGATCGCATGATAACGAGGTAAAATTAATAGAAATTATTTTAACTCCTCAAATCCCTGATACACGCCTGCGTGAGATAGGGACGCAAGGGAAAGACTAGCGTTGATCGGGAGCTTCTATTCATGTCTTATCAAGAGCCGATCCGGAAAAAAAATTCCTCTCAGTTTAATCAGACGCCAGCGTCCAATCCCTTGCAGCCGCGCCGCCGCCAACTACCCAAGCCACCTCAAGAAGTAGTCCAACTCTCGCCAGAACAACAGAAGGCTTTGCTCGAAGAGCAGCAGTTAAAAGCATCCCGTTTTGGCTATAACGGACTTGAAGTCCCGGTTGATGCACCAGCTACGCCAGAGTCACCGATTCAGAAACAGTCTGCCAGCACAGGGTTAGAGAATGAGCAACAACCCCAGGTAGTACCAGAAGTTAATGCAGCTTCAGAGACTGTTGAGGAAACTGTTGAGTCAGAGGAACTTTCTGGAGAAGAAGCATCACAGAGTCAGGAGTCGCCTAACACCGGCGGAGAGGGAGAAGATGTTCCTCAAACTGCACAGTCAGAGGTAGGAAGTGGAAATCAGCAACCTCAAATGCCTTCGTTGCAAGCTCAACTAGAGAAGGTATCCCGGTTTGGTTACAACGGTCTGGATGTTCCTGTGGATGCTCCTGGTATCGTATCGTCTCCAGTGCAGAGGAAGCTTACCCTGGATGGGGTAGAGAATGAGTATCAGCCGGAGGTGATAGAGAGAGCTGATCCGGTACTCAATGGGTTGAATCAGTTTAAGGTGCAGCGTCAGTCAGAATCAGGGGGAGCGTCAGAGCTGAATATAACAGTGATGCGTCATAGCTCCGGTGGTACTGGTGGTGGAACTGATGTAACTAATGATGTGGAGCAAGGCATCCAGCAAGCAAAAGGTGGGGGACAAGGACTTGATGAATCTGTGCGTCAGCCAATGGAGCAAGCATTGGGGACTGATTTCAGTGGTGTAAGGGTTCATACTGATGCCCAATCTGACCAACTTAATCGTTCAATTCAGGCGAAAGCGTTTACTACAGGGCAGGATATCTTTTTTAAGCAGGGGGAATTTGATCCTGGGAGTAGAGGCGGACAGGAGTTACTTGCTCATGAATTGACTCATGTGGTACAGCAAACAGGTGGGCTACGATTGAGTAAAGAAATACGCCGCCAGATTCAGCCAGAGGACGAAGAAAAACAACCACTTCAGGCCAAAAAAATAGCTGGTCAAACTCCTCACATTTTCCGCTCTAAAGATATCCATTTACAACCTCAGCTAGAGCAAGAAGAAAAACAACCGCTTCAAGCTAAAGAACTCTCAGCTCAAACACCAATAATTTCACGGTCTAAAGAACTATTATCTTCCCCCCAAGAGCAGGAAGAAGAAACCGAAACGATTAATGCTAAAGAATTTTCTAATCAAATTCCGGCAATTTCCCCCGCCCAAGAAATGCTTTCTGCTCCTGATGCAGAACCAGAGCATACCGACCCCCTTGAGGCGAAAGAATTCTCCAATCAAACTCTGGAAGTTTCCCAACAGAAGGAACTGGGATGGCAATCTGAACAAAACCAGGAGAAATCCGAACCGCTTCAAGCTAAACAACTTCCCGAACTGGTTTTTGATAGCAACCTAATACAAAAAAAGCGATTAGACGGAGGAGATTTTACGCCAAGCCCTCCAGCTATTCAGAGAGGTTTATTATCTGGAATTAAAGATTTAGCAGATAAAGGACTGGAGTGGATAACTAGCAAAATTATCCAGCCGATGAAGGATATGGGAGCAAGCGGGTGGAATGCCGTCAAGAACTTCGGTAGTCAAATTTCGACAGCATTTCAACAAGCTAATCCTCAAATTTGGGATGTTTTCCAACCCCAATATCTGATGTTCCGGATGGCAAGAAATCAAAGACAACAACTCTTTGCCCAAGCCATCCAACAAGAACGTCAGCAAAAGGCTAATGCAGCTAAAAGTCAAGCTGGCTCTGCACCAAATGTTAACGAACCTAGTCAGTTAGAACGGCTAGATGCCCTAGCAACAACGGTAGAATCCGGCGCAGATGCGTACTTTGGAGTCGGCAAAGAATTAGTAGAAGGAGCCGTTCTCGGTGACTTCAAAGAAAATCCCAGCATCTGGAATACCATTGGGCAAATTGCGATCGGTTTTGTGCCTTATGCTGGACAAGTTGCTGATGTCCGAGACTTAATTGCTTCTGTTAAGAAACTCCACGAAAGCGGATATAAAGACCCGTGGGAATGGTTCAATCTGGTGCTAGTAGGGGTGGGCTTTATTCCCGGTATTGGAGATGCCATCAAAGCGGCTGGACGAGGAGCAAAAGGCTTGATTCGTAATTCCCTCAAGGGAGTGTTGAAAAATGCCGATAACCTATTGCGCCCCGTATTAAAGAGAGCCAAAGGGATGCTTGATGGTGCGAAGCATTATGGCAAAAAATTTGCACAATGGGCATCTAAACTAGGGCCAAGTTTAGTGAAAGGCGTGAAGCAATTTGGGCAAAAAACTCTCGATTTTGCTAAGGGAGCTGCTCAAAAAGCGCGAGGACTCCTGACAACCGTGAAAAGTAAAGTCAGCGGTTTTGTCAGTAGTGCTGTGCAAAAGGCGCGTGATGTTATTGGTCAAGGTAAAGGGTTATTAGGTCAAGCTGTAGGGAAGTTTATTGGCAAAGCTAAAGAGGTTTTTGGCGGACTGAAAAATCGCGTTTCCCAAGCGGCTGATTCGGTAAAAGGTTTACTCCAGCGCGGTAAGCAACTAGCGACAAAAGTTGGTCAGAAAGTTGCTGATGTTACAGGAAAAGCCAAAAAATTACTCCAAGAGTTTACCCAAGGTGCTATTCAAAAAGGGAAGGAAGTAGTTACTAGAACGAAGACATTTGTTCAGGAGCAAATAACTAAAGCAACTGAAGTTGGGCGGAAACTGGTTACTCAAGCTCGTCAGCGGGTGGAGAATTTGGTTCGTCAAGGAGTGAAGTTGGCGAAGGATAAGGTTGTGCCGTTTATTAAGGAGAAGATAGCAGGGGTTAAGCATCGGATTAAGAGCTTCTTGGAGGATAAGTGGAATAAGTTAAAAGAGAAGCTGGGGATTAAAGATCCGGAAAAACCGGGCAAAAAACCGGGTGAATCCGGTGCAAATAATGCAGATAATGCTGCTAAAAAGGCTCAGGAATTACCGGCTGCGATCGCAATGGCAAAAGGAGTTACAGAAACAAACGATGCCCTAGATACACCTGTGCCAGCATTGATAGGAATACTGACTAGCACTGTTAAGTCTAAATATTCTTGGATCGATCGATTTGAAGCGCGTCCGAAGGCAGTGCCTGGTCATTATTCTATCCACATGATTGCTAGCGACCATGAAATTGACAAAGACTACACGGAGGGTGAAGACTCTAAATTTGGACCTGATGGGAAATTCCAAGACCCCGAACTAGAAAATAGATACCAGAAATACCTTGAACGGAAGAAAAAGAGAGGTCAGCCGCCTCGAGATCGATCTGCCTGGAAGGAAGAGTCTGATTATTGGACAAAAGACAGTCCTATGGCTAGGGGCAATGCATTCAACGAAAGTGTGAGAGAAAGGGAACTCTATCCTTACGATGAAGTACATTTGGAAAATGGAAAGAGGCTCGATTCCTACGATCCGGAAAAGGGTGAGATCGTATCTCGAAAGGCTACAGATTTTGATGATATTGAGAAGGAAACCTTCCAAGAATATCTGAGGGAATTAAAAACCAAGTATCCACCAGGGACTAAAATCAGGTCTAATAAGTATTCACAAATTGACGGACAAGAATTGAAGGGACGCATGATTCTTGAAGTTCCGGCTAGCAATGTAAATGCTGCTAACAAAGAAATATTTGAAGGGATTGCAAAAAGTGAAGGTATTGAAATTAGATACACACCAGAATGATAGAATAGTAATATCTGAATAAATTTGCAAAAATTAAGGATTAAGTGATGACTGTCCAAAATAAGTTATCATCAAAGTTTTATGAACTGCTAGCAGGAATTAATTTTGAGAAAAGGTACTATGAATACTACGAAAATTGCCGTGGTAGAGAAAAAATGGCTGGCTACAATCGCCAAGATTGCGAGGCAGTATTAGCATCCACTTCTCTGGAATTTAAATACTACAAAAAAGAGAATTTCTTTTCTCATAAACAGGTATATAAAAAAAATGAATTTATTCTAAACGTCGCCTTCCCGTACTCCACAGTTGAGCTAATTTTTTCAGTCAAGGCTAAGGATGAAGTTATAGGAGGACCTTTCTCTCTGCTAGCAAGACAAGTTGCACAACTACGCGAGCCTAATTTTGAATATTCGCCCCCCTATCCCAAGATACGGTTTTCAAATCTAGATGAATTGCAGGAGGCAGTGAAGTTTGGCATATCACTTTTTGAAGATGTCAAGCAAGTGATTTTATCTGACAATGATTGGAATGATTAAACATCTGGTATCATTTGAATACCAAGCAGTTGTTTATGACCGTGCGCTCAGAGGTATGCAAGATGAATGCCTATCTTATAAAAATTGCACAAGTGAATTCAGAAAGTGTTATACGTAGTGCAGATGCTGTCCAAAAAACAATTAAGGATGCTCAGAACAACACTAATCGAATCCTAAACTTAGACGAATCTTGGTGCGGAATTCACTTTGTGATGACAGGCGAGTATCCTATACCGAGGCAAGAGGCTCTGCAAAGGGGAATATCTTGGGATGACGACTCCCTAGAAAACGTGCTGATGGGCGGAAGTCCAACGCAATACCGCACAAAATTGGACGTTGCTCGTTATTTAAAACCAAAAGAAGTAGCTAAGGTAGCAGAAAAGCTATCTAACTTGACGGTTAAACAGTTCGAGGAATGGTATGACCCTGAAGCTCTGATGGAAGAACACATACCGCCGGAGATATGGGATGAAGGAAGCGAACCTCGTGGGTGGCTAATCAGTTACTTCATGAAACTGGTAGAATTCTACAAGGCTACTACAGCAAGTGGGGAAGGTCTCCTAATATATATAGATTAGAACTCTATTAACGATAGAGAAGGTAAGTAATACGCTATTGGCTAAGGCAAACTACAGAGGAAGATGACCAAAACCAATAGACCTATTCTAATATTTCCCAGTGCTATTGGTCAATCGCACCTCACCCGCCTAGTCCTAATCGCCCTAGAATTGCAACGTAGAGGTGCTGAAATCGCCTTCGCTTTCAAAGAACCCAATAACCAAATTTTACAGCATTACAAATTCTCAGTTTTCCCCGTATCAGATGCTGTAGTGACAGACTTCAGCAGCAATGTCTTTGCTGCCTATACACCCTCCTTAATCGAACAATGTGTCAAAGATGAATTAAAAGTCATCGAAACCTTTAAACCCGATGCAATAGTCGGAGATTTTCGTCTTACTGCTGCTATCTCCGCTCAAATTGCCAAAATTCCTTATATCTCAGTCGTCGATGCCTGTATGACAGATTACTTCGACCCTGTTGATATTATGATTTATAAAGAATCTAGACCTCTAGAACATAAAATAGCCTCGGTCACAGGTAAAGCGATTCAAGCACTTCAGAAAAGAACATTGGCAACTCCCTTTAGAACTGTTGCCCAGAAGTATAGACTGAAAAATCTCACCTCTCTCTATGATTTTCTCACGGGCGACTTGACTTTAATCGCTGATTCACCAGAATTCTGTCCTCTTGAAAATCTACCTGACCACTTCCGTTATATAGGTCCTCTGATTTGGGAAGGAATAGAAGAGACTGTTCCCGACTATCTTAAAAAAATCAATCCCTCAAAAAAACTGATTTACGCCACCACAGGCAATACCGGGAAAGAAAAGTTTATTCAACTTGTTACTGATGCCTTCAAAAATGATATTAATTATGAAGTAATTTTAACTACTGGTGCTTTTATACACCCTGATGCCGTCCCCAAATTTCCCAATATTCATACAGCTAAATTTATTCCTGGCTCAAAAATTATGCAGCAGTCCCAAGCTGTCATCCACTGTGGAGGAAACGGCACTACTTACCAAACTCTATCCCAAGGACTCCCAGCAATAGTGATTCCTTTTAATAATGAGCAAACTATTAATGCGTGGTTGATTAAGAAACATAAATTAGGTATCCCTTTATCTCCAGCGAAGTTAACAGGAAGCCAAGTAAAACTGGCTGTTCAAAAACTGCTTGATGACGTTGATACAGAAGAGAGCGTTCAACACTTTAAGCATCTGTTGGCTAAGATGGATGCACCCAAATTTGCTGCTGATCAAATCAGTACTTTATTTTAATATTTTAGGATAATGAGCGCAATTACTGAAGATTTTAAGTCCGATAAAGAACTTACCTTATTTGATCATTCTGCATCTCCTTTAAATGTGCGTACAGCTAAATTAACGCTGACAAGGCAAGAGGATATTTTTAGAGAGTTTCATCTTACTTTTAAAGTCAACTTAGATATCTACCAGCGTATTGAAACTGAATCATGGTTCAATCTCAAACCCGAATTGCGAGGACCGTTTTCGGCGGGTAATTTCCAATCAGAATCAGATATTGAAATTGAAATTATTTTACAACCTGATTTACTACCACAGCTAACAAGCTCCGTTACTAATCCTGATCAGATAGTAACCTATTTGCAAAACCTCAGCCAAGAAGAACCTGACAACCCACTGTTATGTACCGAAAACTGGTTTTGCCTGCAAGTTAAGCAAGTTATTAAATCCGGTACAATTGGCTATCGGACGTTGTGGGCTTATCTTCATCCTGCTGTTATTTCTCAGGAAGCTAATGCTAACGGCAAGATTTCTGAGGGTATGGTTAATTTTATCAAAGATTGGGCTGATGCTGATATGTCTGTTACCCAAGAGGCAATTTCTCAGTCTCTTGAGGAAATGAATCAGGCATTTGCAGAGTTTGCTGATCAGGGTTTGGTAGGAACTGAAGAAGCTATTACGGAGATGGTTTCCGAGTTGACTACTGCCTTTGAAGAATTAGCTGATGCGGCAAATCAAGCGATATCTGAACAGAGGACTATCCCTGTTGATCAAGATATTTTTCCTCGCCTATCAATCTTTGAGGAAATGGTCAAGTTCTTCACATCAGATGATTGGTCTTTTGTCAAGCTTAAGGGAGAGCCAACCCTGCGCCTTGTTTTCCAGGGCAAAAATGGCAAATGGGATTGCTACGCTAGGGCAAGAGTTGAAGAGCGACAATTTGTATTTTACTCAATCGGTGCTGTGAAAGTGCCTAAACCGAAGCGCAGGTCTGTAGGAGAGTTTATCACTAGAGCTAACTATGGCATGATTATCGGTAATTTTGAGTTAAACTTTGATAATGGCGAAATTCGCTACAAGACCAGTATTGATGTTAAAGGTAATGTTTTAACTTCAGAAACATTCAAACAGTTGGTCTACACTAATGTATTGACAATGGATCACTACCTACCTGGAATTATGTCTGTCATATCTGGAAAAATTTCACCAGAAGAAGCGATTCATCTGATAGAATCTAAAACAGAGTGACCCATTTACAGTACTTCTAAATAGCTATAAAACTTTCCTCTGCTAGACATCACTGCGTAACAGGCAAACGAATCGTAAAAATCGTCCCTTTACCCACCACAGACTTGCAACCAATCTGCCCAGAATGAGCCTTAACAATCAACTTAGTTAAATACAATCCCAACCCACTACCAGAACGAGTATTCATACCAGCAGAAGGCAAAGACTCAGTTTTATGTTGCCCACTCCGAAACCGTCTGAATAATTCCCCTTGCTTTTCAAGAGGAATCCCACAACCCGTATCTTGAATAGTAATTACTATAGCATCTCTCGACCGAGATTTGCGATATTTTATCTTGATAAACCCTTGGCTAGTAAATTTAATCGCATTGCGTACCAAGTTAGTAAAAACTCGGTGCAATTCCACGCGATCGCCCTCAATCCAAACCTCTCCCTTAAATTCGTGGCTGGCTTCTAGGGAGAGAGTCACCCCTTCACTTACCAAAAACTGGAGTTGTGCCACTATATCATTTAATAACTTACCTAAATGAACCTGAGAAAAATTCAGCTTATTTTCTCCCGCTTCAAACTTAGAAACAGCTAAAAACTTTTGCACTAACTCTTGAAGACATTGATTACTTTCCTTCATCAACCGCAAAACTTTTATCGCTTCAACAGTGACATCTCCACATCCCCCATCACACAAAAACTCTAACATTCCCTGATTAGCCACCAACGGCGTATTTAAGTCATGGGTTAAACAAGCCATTAACTCATCTCTAGCTTCCAAGCTTTTCTTTAAGCGCAGCAATGATCTCACTCGCGCTAACATTTCCGCCTCAGCAATGGGGCGATAAATAAAATCCTCAGCACCCGCATCTAATCCCTGAACAACCAGTGAGGAAGGCGAACCATCATCCACTTGGCTAGTCATTAATAGAATTGGTAGGTTACGTAACTGGACGTTATGCCGAATCCGGCGAGTTACCTCAATCCCATTCATTCCTGGCAAATGCACGTCCATCAAAATCAAATCCGGAGAAAACATTTTGAGAATCTGCAAACATTCTTCCCCGGAACTCGCTTTTTTAACTCCGTAACCTTGCCGCTCTAAAATGAGTTTAATTAACTCAATATTAACAGGTGTATCATCCACCACTAAAATACGGATGCGGTGATGGTAAAGCGCTCTCAAGATATTATCCCTTCCCGTAACGCTTGGACAGCAATTTGCGTGCGGCGCTCGCAAGCCAGCTTTCTAAACAAATTCCGTACATATACCTTAACGGATGCCACACTCAAGTAAAGTTGCTCGGCAATTTCTCCATTACTGTAACCATTGACAATCAGTTCTAAAACTTCATACTCTCTTGGGCTTAAATTGTAATCAGCGTTAGAGTTGCTGTGGCTACTTTTGTGAGAATTTGATACGTCTTCCTCGTGGACAACTTGAGAATTTTTACAATAACCCAGCACAACGCTAGCAATAGCTGGGTCGATAAAATGTTCACCAATAGCTGTAGCTTTAACTGCTGGATACAACAGAGACGGATCTAAAGTTTTCCGGCAATAAGAATCTGCTCCCGCCTCAAAAGCTGCCAAAACCACTTCTTCACTATTCCAAGAAGTGAGGATGAGTACTTTGGGAATCGAATTATCATTTTCCCCCTGACAATCGCGAGTCTTCAAGGCTTTAGTTAATTGGATACCATCCATATCCGGTAAACCAATATCTACAATAACTACATCCGCTTGGACAGAGCGATTTAATTGTAGGCATTGAGCGGCTGTTCCGCATTCCCCTACAAGCTCAAGACTAACAGCCGCATGAGGATTTTTGGCTTTTTCTTTTTTTAAGACTAGCCCAATTCCCATGCGCGTAAACTCGTGATCCTCTACCACTAAAACCTGATAAGTTTTAGCAAGTTCTATGGCTTCTCTATCTTCAGTTGTACTAATCGATTGAAGGTTAACTTCTGCTTGATTGAGTTTCATATTTGCCCATGTCCTAGAGCCGTATTCAAAAAGCTAATAATGCCATCTACCATAGGTAGTAAATTCCCCATTATCGCATTATCAAGCTGAATAGAATCAGATCTTTCCGAGATTGTCATAAGCAATTCAAAATTCTTGCATTCAAAATTCAAAATGAGGAAATCCACTGAGAGCAAGTCTTTTGGCAACTGTTGCAATGCAACTTGTAAGCGCGACAGCTTAATACAACCCGAAAGGCAAAAGTAGCTTACTCACACAGATATAGATACTGTACCTATTGCTTATGCCAACGAGCATCTGCCCCACGTCCGATACAGGTTAGATGCCCAATTTCTCTCTCGCGACGGAGGATGCGACGAATCAAATCAATTCCCACAGTAGGGCATCTTTCCTGTAACTCTCTAATTGAAAAATCCCTAGGTAAATTGTTAATAACATCCAGAACTATCGCTGTTTTACTCCCCTTGGCAGAGGTAACAAATCCTACCCTTTTTTCAAAGTCCCGATATGCCGATAGCACCATAACTCCCAAAAAATACTCCCACCAAGGTAATAAATCATGTTGCCCTTCATGCCAACCTTGTGAAGATTGGTAAAGGGTATCGTAATAACTTTCCTTGGTTCTTTCCACAATCCGTTCTAAACTAATAAACCGCCCTACTTCATAACCCGCTTTGTAGAGGAGCAAAAGTGTAATTAACCTTGCCATCCGCCCATTTCCATCTAAGAATGGATGAATACACAAAAAATCTAAAATATAGGTCGGAATTAGTAATAACGGTTCTATTTCTCCCGACTCCCAGAGGCGATTAAACTGTTCATGCAATTGTGCCATTGCCTCCGGTGTCGCATAAGCTGGAGTGGGTCGAAATCTGATTACTTTAGTCCCATCGGGATAGGTAGCACTAATTTCGTTATCTACCGTTTTCCACCGTCCACCTGTATTAACCGCAAATTGATAAAGGTCACGGTGTAGCTGTA
>DNGI01000535.1:0-10611 GCA_003486645.1 Cyanobacteria bacterium UBA11370
CCCCTCTCCCCCTCTCTCCCTCAGTTCGATTAAGATCGCAGTTGCTGGGGTTGCTGGTGATGATGATACACCAAACCTCGCTGCCATTGTTCCAAACTTAAGGATCGTGAGTTACGAACCCCTCCACCATAAATATCGCCCTCAAACCTTTGCCAATTTAGTAGGACAAGAGGCGATCGCAACCACTTTGATTAATGCGATCCACAGTAGACGGATTGCGCCTGCTTATTTATTCACAGGACCTAGAGGGACGGGTAAGACCTCTTCGGCTCGGATTTTAGCAAAGTCTCTCAACTGTATCAATAGTAGTCAACCAACGGCGGAACCTTGCGGAACTTGTCACATTTGTCGTGAAATTGCTAGTGGTTCGGCGTTAGATGTGACTGAAATTGATGCGGCAAGTAATACTGGCGTTGATAATATCCGAGATCTGATTGAAAAGGCACAATTTTCACCCGTTCAGTGTCGATATAAGGTCTACATCATTGATGAAGTCCATATGCTTAGTACGGCCGCTTTCAATGCCTTACTAAAAACATTAGAAGAACCTCCTAAACACGTTGTTTTTGTATTAGCAACAACTGACCCTCAACGAGTATTAGCTACTATTATTTCTCGCTGTCAGCGATTCGATTTTCGACGCATACCGTTGGATGCAATGGTACAGCATTTACAGGATATTGCGGCTAAAGAGAAAATTAATATTAATCCTGACGCTATCACTCTAGTCGCCCAAATCGCTCAAGGAGGACTCCGAGATGCTGAGAGTTTACTCGACCAATTGAGTTTATTACCAGGACAAGTCACAGTCGAGCAAGTTTGGGATTTAGTCGGATCGGTACCAGAGAGGGACTTATTAGAACTAACGAAAGCGATCGCCTATAATAATTCTGAATCGGTTATCGACCATTGTCGCAAACTCATGGATCGAGGGCGAGAACCCCTAATTGTTCTGCAAAATTTAGCCAGTTTCTACCGAGATTTACTCATTGCCAGAACAGCCTCTAATCGTTCTGATTTAGTTGCCGTCACTCCGCCTACGTGGAAGCAGTTATGCGAATTTGCTCAAGAGTTAGAAATTCGTGATATTTTACAAGGGCAACAGCACCTAAAAAATAGTGAAGTTCAAATTAAAAATACGACTCAGCCCCGCCTATGGTTAGAACTAACTTTGTTAGGATTATTGCCATCTGCGAACTTAGGATCTACCCATCAATCTGAACGTTCTACTATTACTCAACTCAAAACCTCTACCGCGACTTCTCCACAAACAAATTCTGCCTCGACAATACACACACCTCAACCGATTCAGTCAGCTACTCCTACCAATAATACCTCGACTTCCGAGATACCTAATCCTGTCAGTCAAGTACAATCTGATCCAACAAAAAACGCTTCACCACCTGCAACAGTTAACCAGGAACAACCTCAACAAACTAGTCCTACAGTACAGCCGCATAGGAGTGAGAATAATGTTACACAAACGGCACAGGCTACAGGAGAAAATGAGCTATTTAATCTTGAACAAATCTGGCAGGATGTACTAGCTAATATCGACATGATTGGTACTCGTTCCCTCCTCAATCAACAGGGCTATTTAATCGAGTTTAACGGCACTATAGCGCGGATTGGCATACGTTCTGAGCCATGGCTAAAAGAATTTCAGAATAAATTGCCTAAGATTGAAGCAGCTTTTAAGAAGGTTTATAATCAAAAAGTTACGGTCAAATTTCAAGTTGGCTTGATAGGTCAAGCTACAACAAAAGATTCTGTTAAAGAACCCTCCTCCCCCATTATAACTTCAGAGTCGCAGCAAAATCCTACAGTTGAGCAAGCAACAAATAACTATTTAAGTTATCAGCAAACTAACCCAATTTCGCCGGATAGAGTTACTGATAATGAAGAGGAACCTAACCCAAAAACCTCGTCGTCGTCAGTAGGGGTACTTACTTCTCCCCCTACGCCACCTCAAACACAGGTAGAGACAGTTACTAGCAATCCAACACTAACCGCGATTGAGTATTCAACGCCATTAAAGGTAGAAGTTCCAGAATGGGAACCCGATCAAGTTAAGCAGACACTTGATACCCTTGAAAAATTTTTTGATGGAGAAATTATTGATTTGGCGACTAATGTAGACACGTCTGAGTCTCTAATGACTTTATCTACACCCGCCTCACAGGAAATTATCGATCTGGCAATTGATACTCCTGAACTTGAAGCAACATTTAATGATAGCGAAGATTTTTTCCTCTCAGATTCTGCTACCGGAGAAAGTCTAGAAGAAATAGAAGAAATAGAAGAAATAGAAGAAGCTTGTCAACAGCTAGATGCAATAGTATCAGACAATCCGATCGCAGAGGAGTTAAGTGAGATCATTCCTCTGCAAAATACGCCGATACCCCCAAGAGGAAGAACATTGATATTTGATGAAACTGGAGATCTAGCATTTTAACCGATAACCCTCAAGAGGCTTAATTGGAATTCCAAATTCAAAAGCAACACTCAAGCCTGACTTACCGAGGAATTTCCTATATATGGCGCTTCCGGTGTGGAGTTACACTGAACTACCAGTTTCAGTTGCATTGCTCCCAACTCACTAGCTTAGGAAATATCAGTTATCGTGTTGAGTGTTGCTATTGTTCTTTAATGAGACAGATTTTAGATCAAACAGCCCTTTTTTACCTCTTAACTAAACGGTTTACTTTGCTGTACTTTCTGTCAGAGAAGCTTTTCAGCTTCAATTTCTAATTTACCACCTTCTGAAGAAAGGACAAGGAAATGAAACGGAAGTTTACATTTTTTGAGTAACTGCTATCAAAGTAACGAACCCGATTATCTTGGCTGAAACTCATCTATACTTCCACAGTTTGGAAATGCTAGGGTTATTAGCCATCAGCCCTATCTATAACCATGTGAACACTCAAATCTCCCCATCTCCCACTTAAAATCCCTACTTTTGACTACACAGCCACCCTAGTGCAGCATGGCGGAAATAAGTGACCCGATAAAATCTCTCCCTTTCCTCCTTGTCCCCCTTGTCTCCCCTGTCTCCAAGAGTCCCTCAGAGGTGGTCACTTTCCTTCTGCCGTCCTGCACTAGGCAGAACCTAAAATTTGTGCTAAAGCTTGTTTTGCCGTTGGATATTGATAATTAAACCCGTAGCTAGTCGTCCGTTTCGGTAAAACCTGTTGACCTTCTACGACAACTTTTGCTCCTTCTCCTAAGAGTGCTTCTATAGCAAAATTCGGTACGGGCAACCAGGAAGGACGATTTAACACTGTACCCAATGTATGACAAAATTCCGACATCCGAACAGGATTTGGAGCTGTCGCATTGAAAACACCTTCCATATCTTGGCGGGTCAGTGCTTCCATAATTAAGTTTACCAAATCATCTCGGTGAATCCAAGAAAACCACTGATAACCACTACCAATAGGCCCACCTGCAAACATTTGAAAAGGCGGAAGCATTTTAGCTAGTGCGCCGCCATTTCCTAAGACAATTCCTAACCGTAGAATCACTAATCGTACACCCGAATTTTTGGCATTTTGGGCTTCAGCTTCCCAGACTTTACACACATTAGCTAGAAAATCATTACCTGCTGGACTACTTTCATTAAACGCAGCGGTTTCGCTAGTCCCGTAGTAGCCAATCCCTGAAGCACTAATTAATACCGTTGGTTTGGGATTTGCTTGTGCGATCGCTTCAACAATTTTTTGCGTTCCCAACTGACGGCTATTGAGAATTTCTTGCTTGCGTTCAGGTGTCCAGCGATGTTCAGCAATGGGTTCTCCAGCCAGATTAACAACCGCATCACATCCGGCGATCGCTTCTTGCCAAGACCCTGATTTCGTAGGAGTATAGGCAACAATTTCCACATTAGGGAAAGCACGGCTAGCAGCACTTTGATTGCGAGTCAGAATTAGGGGTTGATGTCCTTGGGAGAGGAGACGTTTTACCAGACAGCTACCAATAAATCCAGTCCCTCCCGTAATTGCCACTTTCATACGTTCGTTTCCTCTGATTTTTTCGTTTCACCGTAAGCCATACCATTTGCTTCAGCATAGCGATTCATAAACCGCATGAAGCGTTCCCATTGGTCTTCTCGCTCAATTTCAAACGTGCAATTGACCCGTTCTAAATCATCTCCTTCAGGACCACTAAACACAAATTTTACGGAAGACGGTTCGACATTAATCACGCCTTCTTCATCGGTTAAAACTAGAGAATTAGAAAATTTCTTAGTAAAGCTGTTGAATTGGTCTAACGCCTTTAAGGAATTGAAGCTCATTAACACCGAACGGACTGCTGAACTCCGATTCTTTCGCAAGCTGACATTGCTCAGTTCTTCAGAAATTCCTTCAAAAAATTGAATCGATGGGGGTTGAGAGGTCATGTTAAATTGTGAACACTATTAATTTAGTATATAAAACTTTACTCAAAAGGGATAGCCGCCCCTAAACTGTCCCTCACCTCATCAAGAAACGCTATAGTAAATTAGGGATTATGACTAAAAAAAGAGCCTTTCAATTGCTAATTGCCAATTCCTAATTGCTAATTCCTAATGATTGACGAAGTTGCCGATGCCTTTGAGCGCCATGATTATCCCACGGCTGCTCGATTACTCAAACAGTTAACGAAGCAGGAACCCCAGAATCCTTGGGTACGGCTGTATATCGGACGCTTGTATGAAGCCACCCAAAAGCGAGACGCTGCCAAAACTGCGTATCGAAACCTACTCCGAGACACAACCCATCCGAAGGTGATTTCTCAAGCTCGTCAGGGACTAAAGCGTATCGAGGAATTGGAACAAGAGCAACGGCGACAAGCTCTCGCTGAGGCAACGGCTGATCCGAGTAGCAACCAAATGGGTGTTTTAATTTTAGAACCGATTCAGCCCGAAGCCAAGCCTGCTGCTGCCCAAATCTTAGCTCAGATCATGCAGCTAGACTCTTACACCGCTCGATTACAACTCCCCATGCGAGGATGGCGCTTGTACCGCCTTGGACCCATTGGAGAATTAAAATTCTATGCCTCATCGCTCCGAGACGGCTCAATCCCTTGCTTTTGGGTAACGTTAGCTGATATTCAAACCCTTAACGTTTTTAGCATCCATTATTTTTCTGAAAGCAGTCAACGACAAGCGACTGTTGTTTGTCAAAATGCTCAGAGTCAGATCGGTTCTCTAACCTTTAATTGGTCAGAAGTGACTCAACGAGTAGAAGGACGTTTGCCACTATTTGAACAAGTTGTCGATCTCGATGCTCGTGGTAAATTGGAGCGCAAAACCAAAACTCTTGATTATGTTCCGGTTTACGACTTACATTTACCTGCTCGAAAGAGTATCCTGCGATTGTGCGATCGCCATTATCAATTTCAGCAAGGAATTTCTCTTTCTCCAAAACCGAATAATATCAAAAAGCAGGGAGAACGAACACCTCCCCTCAGCCAAACAACCACTAGAAGGAACTGGAACAACTTACAGGAGTTCCTCAACTGCCAACTCCCTCAAATCCCCCTCTGGTCTGATTTTACAATTTTTGCCGAAACAGCCTTAGATTACAAAGAAATGCTGAGTAATTTGCCTCCTCACATCGACCTATTTCGCCGCGAAGATACGCCTTGGGACTCAGCATTTCAATTGTACAGTGGACTTGTTTTCTTTAGAGATGTTTCTCTGACAACAGAAAAATCTTAAAGAGTTGATTTAAAATCCTTCTTCATCAATGGGGACTTTAACTCAAAACTTAAAACCTTTAATTCCTATTTACCTGGTGTTTTCATCTGACTTGCCATCTCTAGAAAACTATTCATGCTTGGTCCAGGCCGCCGCCGACTATTATTACTCTTTAACGGGAGCAAATTGTTAGGTGCAAACGTGAGTCCTGGTTCAGGTTCAACTCTGCCATTGCTAGCTGCTACCACTGGAGTTGGTGCAGGTATAGGCTTCGGCGCTTCCACAGGTGTCGTGGCTTTAGCTGGTTCCTGCGGTTGAGCTTGAGCCTCTGCCTTACCGTTAGAAGATTCTGCGGCTGCGACTTCTGTCTTAGCAGGTTCTGGCGTTTTCGTTTCAGTCTCTGACTTAACGTTTCCGCTTTCGTCTAACTCAAGAAAGTATTCCTTGGTTTTCTTTGTTGCGGGTGCAGTTGAGGAATCACCTTCAGATTTTTTGCCACCCAAATTTTTGAAAAAACCCACCATTTACAAATACTCCTGTCTTCTAGATAAATTTAACTCAGTTGCTAAAGATGAGACCAAACTCGATCAAACTAGAAAGGTAAATAACTGTCTTCATTTTACCGTTATTTAGGGTTGCTTCCGACATCTGAAAGCAACAGAGGACTGTTATTATTACTGCGCTTTGATTGGACTACTTTTACAATAAGCATTCGCAAACATTGCAGTCAGATTGAATTATGAGTTTTTCAGGCGGTTCAGCGCAAGGTTTGTCGAAATTTCTTAACAAAACTTTACAAGCCACGGGTCATACCTACCCCTGATCAGCTTTAGTTTGGTAAAGCTTACCCAAAATTTTATATATATTTACGATCAGTTCATAGTTGATTGTCTCCCCCTCTCCCCCTCTCCCACTCCCCACTCCCCACTCCCCACTCTTCTGAATTAACGCCAGAAAAAAACTGGGTAGCCATTCCAGCTACCCCAAAACGCCTCAATTTATTAAACCAAGTTCAAAATTAAGCGGTTACAGCCGTTTTACTGACAACACTTAACTCACCTTTGGCATACTTCGCCGCAAAATCATCCAAGGTCATTTGCTTGATCTTGCTAGCGTTACCCGCAGTACCAAACTGTTGATAACGTTCCAAACAAACCTTCTTCATATACTTGATCGAAGGCTTCATAAAATGACGGGGGTCAAAATTAGACGGATCTTTAAAAGCCGCTTCCCGAATTGCCGCAGTGATTGCCAAACGGTTGTCGGTGTCAATATTCACCTTACGAACACCACTCTTAATACCCTTTTGAATTTCTTCAACAGGGACACCGTAGGTTTCAGGAATATTACCGCCGTACTGGTTAATAATCGCCAGCAAGTCTTCCGGTACAGAAGAGGAACCGTGCATGACTAAATGGGTATTAGGCAAGCGGCGATGAATTTCCTCAATCCGGCTGATCGCAAGAATTTCACCTGTGGGTTTGCGGGTAAACTTGTAAGCACCATGGCTAGTACCGATCGCAACAGCCAAAGCATCTACACCAGTCCGTTCCACAAAATCAACGGCTTCATCCGGATCAGTCAACAGTTGGTCGTGAGAGAGAGTCCCTTCAAAACCGTGACCATCTTCCTTGTCACCTTTACCCGTTTCCAGAGAACCCAAACAACCGAGTTCGCCTTCAACACTGACACCGACGGAGTGAGCCACTTTCACCACTTCAGCGGTAACGGCAACATTGTACTCGTAGCTAGCGGGTGTTTTCGCATCTGCTTCTAACGAGCCATCCATCATAACGCTGGTAAAACCATGGCGAATGGCAGAATAGCAAGTAGAAGGAGCGTTGCCATGGTCTTGGTGCATGGCGATAGGAATATGGGGGTAGGTTTCTACCGCAGCCAAAATCAGATGGCGGAGGAAATTTTCTCCAGCGTAGCTGCGAGCGCCACGAGAAGCCTGTAAAATCACGGGGCTATCTGCTTCTTCAGCAGCCTGCATGATAGACAGGATCTGCTCCATGTTATTAACGTTATAAGCTGGAATGCCGTAGCCGTTTTCAGCCGCGTGATCCAACAGCAGCCGCATGGGTACGAGCGCCATAAATAGTCCTCCTAAGTTTAGGTTCTTGTCAGTTAGTTGTTTTTAGACAAGCGTAATTCTTACGATAATCTTAAGATATTTTGCGGTTTAATAGGAAATTATCTCTAGAAATTCTAATATCACCTTTATTTATAGGGTTGATAGACGTTGCCTATAAAAAAATGGGTCGCCCGGGATTCGAACCCGGAACTAATCGGTTAAAAGCCGAGTACTCTACCGTTGAGTTAGCGACCCGCTAACAGAGGTGATTAAACACACCGTCTCTAACGTTAGCATACATTTACTGCTCCTGTGAAGAATTAATTATAAAAATGTTGCTGTCAATCGGACGAATGACTCTAAAGTTTCTTCAGGAGCGAGTTTTGTTAAAGACTCTCCGGTGTTGAGAGCATTGCGAGGCGCACTCCACGGTTCTAGGCAATAATAGTCTTTCCCCTTAATTGTCCAGAAAACTAGGGTAGAGTAGAGTTCGCTGTAGGTCAGGTCGAGTTTCAGCCCTCGTCCTGTATCGGTGACACTTGCAGAATTGGCAGTGATGGGTTTTAAGGCAATATCCAGCTCATCACGGCTAAAGTCAAAGTTACCGGAGAACGGCTGGATTTGTTTGGTGATTTGATCTTGAGATTGAGTCGCTGGAATCTCAAACTGAAGTTGATTCTTATCAGCAGCAAGAAAGTAGGGATGCAGTCCTGTAGAAAACGGCATCGGTTTGGTGGAATGATTCGTATACCGTTGCTGAATTTCGAGCGTATTGCCCTTGAGTTGGTAGGTGAATGTTAGTTCAAACTCGAAGGGGTAAACGCTACGGGTTTGATCGTTACTTTTGAGGAGGAGGGTAAGGCTAACAAGGTTATTCGTGATCTGATCTATCACCTGCCACGGTAAGTCACGGGCAAAGCCATGCTGTTTAAGCTGATACTGTTTCTCTCCATCAGTGTAAGTATTATCCGGTAAATTACCACAGATCGGAAAAAGAATGGGAATACCACCCCGCACGCTCAAGTTCGGGTCTTTAAAACGTTCGGCATCTAAGTATAAAATCTCTTGACCTTGAAGCTGCCATTTTGTAATGATACCCCCACGCTCCGGTACTACTTCTAGCTGAGATTGAGCTTGTTGGTCAGTGAGAATGTAGGTTTCATAGTGGTTTTGTTCTCGTGCGATCGCAAACATTGGACTCTTTCCCCCTAGCCCCTAGATTGAGTGTTTGTGATCTAGATCGTAAACAAATGTGTCAAAAATCACAATAAAGCCTAGCTCTACATCAATTCCTAGACCCCAGAAATACCTCATAGTGCAGATTGAGGTTAAAAATTTCTTATAAAAACACTTTGATTTCATGATTCGTAGACTTGTACAATCCGCTTTTCAAACAGGCTGCCTCAGTGTAGAGTCTGAGGGATTAATCCGCCAAGTCCTTGAAATGAAGGGATATCAGGCATCAGATTTAGAGGCTCTAACGGTTCTTTATGAGGCTCTGAACTCGGGTCAAATCGAACGAGAAGCTCGTAGCACCACTGCTGTGATCCCAATGCCTAGTGGGCATTAAAGCTCTAAGCTGCTCTTGCATCTAAATTGTATAGTCTTCACTTAACAAACAAACGATTAGACCCTTACCCCTCCCCCCCTCTCCCGCTCTCCCCCTCTGACCACCTGTCTCAACAAGCCATTTAAAAGCACAGGCAGCTTATCCAGATTACTGCATCTTCTCAAACTTGAGCGAGTTAGTCGGTGAGCTGTAAAAAATGCTATACTAGTAAGATTAAAATCATACATACACTCTTAACCCCTCCTCTAGAGAGCGTTAAGGATAGACTCAACAGGTTCAAAGTCCGATCATAAACTTGGGTCAGTAGTCAGTGGTCAGTGTAAAGGATAAGACCCTATTGCCTCCAGCAGATAGACCAAGTAGTATGTCACAATACTAGTATCTGGTAAATCCAGACATCTCCATACTACAAGTGAACCAGGGTTTTTTACCTGGTTCAGAAGTGCCATAGTATCTGCAATAGAATTCAATGGCAGAATTTCTAGTCCCCTTGCCTTATGATGGCTCTTTGCCAATGCCAATTAACCAACAAACGCCCATTTGCTCAATGGGCATACTGCTCTCCATCATTGCCTGGAGTCGAGTTTCGCTAACAGCCTGTAAACATTTGAGGTAAGGATATTAAAGTTTGCTTTTGACCCTTGAATGTACTCTAAAGTCACAAGCAAGATAAAGTCACAAACAACATTACCGCAGGATGCAAGCTAAACTTTTAAGTCTGGAAAGGGAACAATCATTGAGAAATCTCACCGTCGATAGGGAAACAGTTGACCAAGCTAACCCGATCTCAAGTTTACAAGGAAACTGCGTCCTTCAAATCAAGAGCCATTCGCTCTACGAGTATTGGAAGAGTTATCTGCTTAGGAGAAGCCAAATATGCTACACCGCAAGATTTATCAACTCTGTTGTGATGGTCGTGAAGTCTGTATTTTCTTGCGGGACCAGCAACGTTGGATTGAGCGTGCCCATATTATTGATATTGAGGGAGATTTAGTCACGATTCGCTACGAAACAGAAGAAGAAGATGAAGTGAGTTCGTGGGAAGAAATGGTTCGTCTGGAAAGCATTGGTTCTGTCACCCAGAAACTAGCTTCTGTACCCAGAGGGAACTACGAACCCTTAGTTTCGGATGACTGTCCAGAAGCGGAGCAAATTCGTCCGCGTTTTCCCGATTCAAATCAAGATTAATGTTGGTTGTTGGTTGTTAGTTGTTGGTTGTTAGTTGTTAGTTGTATTTGAATTACTCTAATCTTAGTAACTGACAAACAACCAATAACAAACAAC